>NZ_JARAYJ010000089.1:0-4601 GCF_033794345.1 Streptomyces niveiscabiei | reverse complement strand
AACTGCTCAAGTCTCAGGAACAAGGAGGTCAGAGCTGTGCCCAAGGCTTTACGACCCGAAGGCGGCGCGATGCCCGAGCGTCTGTTGTATCTGCTCAACGTCTCCAATCCCGGCCGTCTGTCGGCCGATTCGGGGTTCACGTTCGCCGAGCTGCTCACGTCGGCGTGGGCGGACGTGGGGGTGGAGGTGACGGTGGCCGCGCCGGTTCCTGTCGGGGACGAGCGGGTCGGGTTCGTGGCGACCGCTTCCCCGGCGACGAAGTACCGAGCGCGTCTGGCTCCGGATCTGGACGGTCTGGCCTCGGTGATCCGTGAGGTGAGGCCGCAGGCTGTGGTGGTCAACCAGATCGAGGCGGCACCGGCGGTGCGGGCCGCGCTGGTGGAGGCCGGGGTCGATGCGTTGGTCGCCGGGTACTGCCATTACCTGCCGTTCTCGATCTCGGAGGGTGAACGGCTGTGTCTGGACCCGTCGTTGGACGACGGTGGCCTCGGCCGCTCAATCCTGCTGGCCTTCGTCGGCGGACTGGCCGCGTGCGACCGGGTGTTGGTGCATTCGGCGACCGCCGCCTCGTGGACGTCGGCGGTCACGGCCCGCATGGGAGTGGAGCTGGGAGAGAAGCTGCACGTCGTCCCCGCACCCCGGGACGAACGCCTGGTCCGCGACCCTTCCGAGACCCTCGTACCGGACGGAACCGCAACAGGCGTCTACAACCACCGCTTCTACGCGCACTACGGGACCCGCGAGTTCACCGCTCTGGCCCGCCGTCTGACGTCCGGTTCCCCGGTGCGGCTGACGGTGCTGGACCTGCTCGGCGATCGCAGTCCGGAACGCGTCAGGCTGGACCCGAGTCCGGAACGCTTCCGGGCCGAACTCGCCTCCCTCGACGGAGTCATGGTCGACTCGGACGGAGGTGACCGCCTGCGCTACCGCGAGCTTCTGGCGGGTGCGCACTTCGGGTTCGCGCCGCTGCGGCCGGGCTGCCCATGGTCGATGTCCGTGATCGACTGCCAGGGCATGGGCCTGCCGGTCATCGGCCCGCGTACGGGCTGGCCCGCCGAGCACATCACCGACGAGCTCCTCTTCGACACCCCGGACGAGGCCGCCGCGATCGTGACCCGCCTCGCGACCGACCCCGCCTTCTACCGCGCCCAGGCCAAGCAGGCCCACGACTCGACCGCCGCTCTCACCCCCGCGCTGGTGGCCGCGCGGTACCTGGAGGCCCTGCGGTGAGGGTCGACGCGGTGATGCTGTCGTACGACGAACCACGCGCCGGTCTCCTGCACACGCGGCTTGAGCGCGTCCTCGGCGTCGAGGTGAAGCGCCTGCACGGCGTGGTGGGGATGCGGCGGGCGTACCGCCTGGCCGCCGAGGTCGTCGACACGGACGAATTCCTGCTGGCGGACGGGGACTTCGTCATCGACACCGCCTTCGACCTGCGCACGGTGACGCCGCTGGCGGACGGGTGTCGATGCGGGTATGGCGTGCCCGCAACCCGCTCAACGGGCTGGTCTACGGCTACGGCGGTCTCAAGCTGATCCGGCGCAGTGCCCTGCGGCAGCTCGGGGAAGCGGTCGACGTCCTGGCCGCGCTTCCCGGCCGGACCGAGTTCACCAGGGAGATTGCCGGGACCACGCGGATCGACCAGTCCGCGTACCACGCCTGGAAGGCGGGGTTCAGGGAGTGCGCGATGCTCACGCGTGGCAGCGAGTACGGCATGAGCGACCAGGAGACGGCCGCCCGGATCGCCACCTGGACCGGGGGCGCGGAGGGCGAGTTCGCGTCGTACGCGGTTGCCGGGGCGCGGCAGGGCGTGGAGTTCGCGCACCAGGCCGCGGATGATCCAGCGTTGCTCGACCGGCTCAACGACCCGGCCTGGCTACGCGCCCGGTTCGACAGCCAGGCGCTCACGGGATGAGCGGCCCCCTTCTGGTGCTCGTGGAGCCTCACGCGCACCGGATCGGCGGGCACCATCAACACGCCCTGGCCGCTCTCGCGTCGGCGTACGACAACGTGCTCGTCGTCGCCCCCTACGGCTCAACGGACGCTGCTGTGACCCCCGTTGGGCTGCTGATGGCGGTGGCACGCGCGGCCCGGCGCCTCGCCGGAGCCGGTAAGTGGCTGTTCGCTTCGCGGCGTTGGCCCACCTGGCTACGCCGTCTTCCGCACCAGGTGACCCTGCTGTCGCGCTGTCTGGCCGAGGCGGCATGTGTCCGTACGGCGCACTCCGCCGCCGACGGGGCCATGGTGGTGGTGCTCAGTGCGAGCGAGGCCCTGCATTCGGCCGCCGGACTGCTCGGCGGACCCCATGTGAGGTTCGTCCACGAGGTCGTCACCGCCGAGGGAGCCTTCGTCCAGGCTGTCGGCACTCTCACCGCGTCCGGCAGGAACCGCGTCCTTCTCCTGGCCCCGACCTGCTCGGTCCGCGACGAACTGGCCGCCCGTTTCCCGCACTTGAGGATACTGACGCGGCCCTTCGCCCTCGCGGACCCCGCCGAGCGAATCACCGCCACCGAACGGCAGCGGGCGCGGGACGCCTTCGGTATCCCGGAATCCGAGCCGGCCGTCTGCCTGGTGGGCGGCTGGTGGCCGTACAAGGACATCGACGTCGTGGACGCCGCGCTCGTACGGCTCGGCTGTCCTCTGCACGTGATCGTGGCCGGAGCCCCGCTCGACTCCGCGATCCTCCGGCGCTGGAGAAGCCTGCCGCACGTGCGGCTGCACGTCGTAGGCGTGCCGGAGTCGGTGCGTTCCGTGTACGCGGCGGCCGACGCCGCCGTGGTCGCACGTCACCCCGGGGTGGGCAAGGAGTCGGGGCTCGTGGCCGATGCCGTCCGGTTCGGCGTCCCGCTGCTGCTGTCCGACCACGACCCGGCCCTCACCGACCGGCTGTCCGGCCAGGACTGGACGAGGACCTTCCCCGCAGGCGACGCCGGACGCCTCGCCGCCCTGCTCCACGATCTCGCCCGGACACCGCTTCCCCGGCCCGCGCCGGACACGGCCAGGCGCATCGGTGTGCCGTCGGCCGCCGGGCAGGCCGCCTTCCTCCTGCGCATCGCCTCCAGTCTGAAGGGAATCTCGTGATGGACACACCGCCTGTGATCGCCGTGATCGGCCCGGTGGAGCCGGAGTTGCTGACCGCCTGGGTGGACCACTACCGAGGGTTGGGAGTCGAGCGGTTCCTCCTCGCCTTCCACTTCCCCGGCCACGTACCGGAACATCGGCGCGACGAACTGAAGGCAGCCTGCGAAGCCCTGCGGACCGCCCCGCTGGCGGTGAGCACGGGACCGTGGCACGAGCACACCAACACCGAGCTGCGCGACATGCTCCGCGACCGGGCCGGGACCGGCTGGCATCTGCTGGCCGACGCCGACGAGTTCCACGCCTACCCGGCTCCGCTGGCAGAGGTTGTGGCCGAGGCGGAGGCGTCCAGGACCGGTACGGTCGGCGGGCTGATGCTCGACCGGGTCTCCGCCGACGGCCGCCTGACCGGCTGGTCACCGTCACCGTCTTCGGGGGAAGGGCTGGACGCGGCGTACCCCCTGGGCGGATTCCTCACCCACCTGCTGCTGCGCGGCGACCCGCGCAAGATCGTGCTCGCGCACTCCGGCGTGACGGTCGACTCCGGGAACCACCGCGCGGAAGGGCACCGGCCGGTGAACCGGCCGCCGGTCGTCGTCCACCACTTCAAATGGCGGCGCGGCGTACGAGAGGACCTCGAAAGGTGCGCGGCCCGTACGGCGGACGGCAGTTGGCGGACCAAGTCCCCCGCACTGCTGACGGAGGCCCGGCGCCTGCTGAGCCACCTTTCCCTGCACGACGGCCGGATCGACGTCACCGCCCCCGACGTCCCCTTCCGGCCGGTCTCCCTCCAGAAGACCCCGCCGTGGTGGCCGGAGGAAGCCACACGGCTGGCCGCCACCTGGCGCCCGGCTAGAAGGAGTCCGGCTCGATGATCTCCTCCCCCTCGCCGTGAGGGACGTCGAACCGGGCGAAGAAGTCGTCCAGCGCCGACTCGGTGACCGTCAACGCGTTCGCGTCGTCACGCCGGTTGCGCTCGTTCAGACGCCGGAGCAGTTCAGTGCGCGCGACCGGGAAGTACAGCAGCCGTACGACCCCTCCGGCGTCACGGACGAGGCTCTTCCAGTCCTCCCGCTGCTTGCGCCGCCACAGCCCGTGATCGACCACGACAGACCGACCGGCCGTCACCAACTCGACGAGTTCCCGGCGCACTTCGGCGACGACGGGCGCCTCCCGGGCGAAGTACTCGGACTCGGGATAGTCCACGCCGTAACGGCCGTGCCGCTCGAAGACCCGCTCGTCCACGGACAGCCGCACCACCCCGGACGGCTCCAACTTCCGCTGCGCGTACGTCGTCTTGCCCGACCCCGTCAGTCCGACGAGCAGGTACACGACCGGAGCGGCCTCCATCGTCACGTGCTTCTCTCCTCCACCGCGCGGTACTGCCACGACCAGCCTGCCAGGTCCCGCACCCGCGTACGGCCCGACTCTCGGAGACGCCCCATGAACCCTCTTCTTCGAGCCTTGCGGACGTACGTCCGCCACAACCCCGCCGGACCAGGCGTTCCCCAGCTCGCCGGCCA
>NZ_JARAYJ010000088.1:0-5397 GCF_033794345.1 Streptomyces niveiscabiei | reverse complement strand
CGGGAAGCAGTCGGCGAGGCGGCGCGTGTCGACGAGGACGATCGCGCCGATCGCCCCGCGCACCAGGTCGTCCCACATGAACCAGAACCGGTCCTGGCCGGGCGTACCGAAGAGGTACAGGATGAGGTCCTGGTCGAGCGTGATACGACCGAAGTCCATGGCGACGGTCGTCGTCGTCTTGTCCCCCGTGTGGGTGAGGTCGTCGATGCCCGCGGAAGCGGACGTCATCACGGCCTCGGTACGCAGCGGATTGATCTCCGAGACAGCACCAACGAACGTGGTCTTGCCCACGCCGAAGCCGCCCGCCACCACGATCTTCGCGGACGTGGTGGAGCGGGAAGGCCCTCCGCTAGAGCTTGCGAAGTCCACTGAGCACCCTTTCGAGCAAAGTCACGTCTGGCTGGCCTCCGGCGTTCTCGTCGCCGCCGGGCTGATGAATGGCGACCAGGCCCGCCTCCGCCAAGTCGGCGACGAGAATCCTGGCCACGCCGAGAGGAATGGTCAGCAACGCCGAGATCTCGGCCACCGACTTGATCTCACGGCACAGGTTGCAGATCCGCTGATGCTCGGGCAGTTGCCCCTGCATCTGGTGCGGCTGCGCGGTGGTGTGCACCAGCGCCTCGATGGCGAGCTGGTAGCGCGGGCGCGTCCGGCCGCCGGTCATGGCGTACGGACGCACCAGGGGGTTGTTCGAGGAGCCGGCGGGCGACGGCTCCGGTGTGCGGCGCTGCGGCGGCTGCACCGGCTGGATGCGCGGCGCGGCCGGCGGCTGCTGGTCGTACGGGGACGGGCCGGGTCCCTGCGGGGCGTACGGCTGTCGTGGCTGGCTGGGTGCGGAGGGGAAGTTGTAGCGGTTCGGGTTCGGTGCGTTCTCGCCGTGGCCAGGGCCGTACGACCAATCGCCCGGATGGGAACCGCCTGGGGGTGTTGCCACTTTCTCTCCTCCTCCGACTGTGCCGCGTCCCGAAACCCTACGGCCTCGGGACGCCAAAACGCACCGTCCGTCTGCTAGTTGAGCAGGCTCCCCTGGAGCTCCGCACGAAGATCGGGCGTCAGGACCGAACCGGCACGGTCCACCAGAAGTGCCATCTCGTACCCGATGAGGCCGATGTCCGCCTCGGGGTGGGCGAGAACGGCGAGGGAGGAGCCGTCGGATACGGACATGATGAAGAGGAACCCTCGCTCCATCTCCACAACCGTCTGATTCACGGCACCTCCCTCGAAGATCCGGGAGGCGCCTGCCGTCAGGGACGTCAGACCGGAGGCGACGGCCGCGAGCTGGTCGGCGCGGTCGCGGGGGAAGCCTTCGGACATCGCCAGAAGGAGTCCGTCGGCGGAGACCACCACGGTGTGGGACACCCCCGGGGTGTTGTCCACGAAGTTGGTGATCAACCAGTTCAGGTTCTGTGCCGCCTGGCTCATCGGGCTCACACTAACGCTCCTGGTTGTAGGTGCTGTCAGAGCCACTGTGCTCATTCCACGTGGCCTGACCGTTCGTTTCACTGCCTGCACTGCGCCCGCGCTGAACTCCTCGGCGCAGGTTGCTCAACCTGCCTCGGACGTCCTCCGGGGCGCGGGAGATCTGGGGACCCCCCTGGTGGGTGGCTTCCGCGGCGCCCTCGACCAGGTTGGCCTTGGGCACCCGCCGCGGCAGGCCGGAGGAGGTGACCCCGCCCGCCTTGGGCTTGCGCAACTGCGAAGCCTGCTGCCAGCGTTCGTCGTTCGCGGAACGCCAGGAGTCGTCATCACCACCTGCGCTCTCACCCCCGCCGAAGCCGTTGAAGCTGCCGGAAGCCGCCGGAGCCGGGGTCTCCTGCTGCCGCTCGGGCTGTGCGGTCCCGTTCGCCCCGCCGCCGCGGCGCGGAAGCCCGGCGTCGGTCAGCGAGTGGGCGGCGGAGGGGGCCGGTCCCGGTTGCTCGAAGCCTACGGGCTCCGCCTCGGCCGCGTCAGCGACCTGCGCGGATTCCGCTTCGGGAGCGTACTGGTCCGGGTAGCCGTTGCGGTAGTCGTCCTGCTGCGGCCAGTCGTCCTGGTAGGAGGGCTGCTCGAAGGACGGGTACCCGTTCGAGGCGCCGGCCCCGTTGTCCTGCGCGCCCGGCTCCGGGTAACCCCCGCCGCCGTTCGCGGGAGCCTGCGACGCGAAGTACGGCTCCTCGTACGACGGCTGCTGTGCGCCCTCGTACGGCGACTGCGTGCCGTAGGGGGTCTGGGGAGCCTGGGGCTGCTCCACGAAGCCCGTGGCAGCCCCGTCGAAGCCGTTCTGCGGGGATCCGTAGGGGAGTTGCGGAGTCTGCTGGGTGACTTGCGGAGAATCCGTGAAGGAATCCCCGTACAGCGGCGTCTCCTGTGTCTGCTGCGGACCCTGCGTCTGCTGCGGACCGCCGAACGGTGCCTCGGGCTGCTGGGGCGCCTCCAGCGCCGCCCGCCGCTCCTCGCGCATCAGCGAGCGGCCCACCGGGTCCAGGTCGCGGATGTCGTCCGGCACCTCGTAGCGGGTGTCGTCGAAGCCGAGTTCGGCCGCCGTACGCATCGGCGGCTGCTGCGGCTGGCCGAAGTTCTCGCCGCCGGGCTTGCCGAACTGCTGCTCGGGGATGATCTGCGAGACCGTGAACTGGTCCTGCTCGGGCTGCTGTTCGCCACCACCGCCGTGCGTGATCGCGTCCGGCAGCATGACCAGCGACGTCGTCCCGGCCTGCTCGCCCGAGGGCCGCAGCTGGACGCGGATGCCGTGCCGGTCGGAGAGGCGGCCGACCACGAAGAGGCCCATGCGCTGCGAGATCGCGGCGTCCACGGTCGGCGGGTTGGCCAGCTTGTGGTTGATGTCCGCGAAGTCCTCGGCGGTGAGGCCGATGCCCTTGTCGTGGATCTCGATCATCACGCGGCCGTCGGGAAGACGCGTCGCGGTGACCCGGACCTTGGTCTGCGGGGAGGAGAACGTGGTCGCGTTCTCCAGCAGCTCGGCGAGCAGGTGCACGAGGTCGGTGACCGCGCGGCCGTGGATCTCGGCCTCCGGCACGCCGGACAGCTCGATGCGCTCGTACTGCTCCACCTCGGAGGAGGCGGCGCGCAACACGTCGACCAGCGGGACCGGCTGGTCCCAGCGGCGGCCCGGCTCCTCGCCGGCGAGGACGAGGAGGTTCTCGCCGTTGCGGCGCATACGGGTCGCGAGGTGGTCCAGGCGGAAGAGGTTCTCCAGCTGGTCCGGGTCGGCCTCGTTGTTCTCCAGGTCGGTGATGAGGGTCAGCTGGCCCTCGATCAGCGACTGGTTGCGGCGCGAGAGGTTGGTGAAGATCGCGTTGATGTTGCCCCGCAGCAGGGCCTGCTCGGCGGCGAGCCGCACGGCCTCGCGGTGGACCTGGTCGAAGGCGCGGGCGACCTCGCCGATCTCGTCCGTCGTGTTGATCGGGATCGGCGCGACCCGCGTGTCCACCCGGCCCGGGTCGGTCCGGGAGAGCTGGTCGACCAGCATCGGCAGGCGCTGCTCGGCGATCCCGAAGGCCGCGTTGCGCAGCTGGCGCATCGAGCGGGACATCTGCCGGGCGACGGCCGAGGCGAGGATGAACGCGAGCAGCAGGGCGACGACGACCGCGGCACCCGTGATGTACGCGTCGCGCTGGGCGTCGGACGCGATGGTCGAGGCCTCGTTCACCGCGGTGTCCGACAGGCCCGACTCGATCTTGCGGTACGCGTCGAACTTGAGGGTCGTCATGGCCCACCAGTTCTCGGCGGTGACCCCCTGCTCGGCGAGCGCCGCGCGCTCACTGGCGTCCGTCGACTGGATGGAGGCGATCGCGGTCAGGAACTGCACCGGGTCGGTCGGCGGCGCGACGTAGTCCGGGTTCTTGGCCTTCTGCTCCTGGATCATCGTCGCCGCGTCGGCCTGGATCTGCTTCTGGGCCGCCGCCAGCTTCGCGATGTCCGACTCGGTGCCGCCGCTCTGGTACTCCTGGGTCGCGATGTTCTCCAGGTAGGCGTACGAGGTGAGGGCGACCCGCTGCTGGGAGAGGCTCGTCTGGCTGGTGCCCGGCTTGATCAGCAGGTGCATGCCGATGGAGCGCTGGAGGGAGAGCGCGCCCTGCCCGAGTGCGAGCGCGTAGACCGTCCGGCCGTAGGAGGTGATGTTGCCGGTGCCGAGGCCCAGCTCGTTGGAGAACTCCAGGAGCTTGTGCTCGACGTCGACGTACCCCTCCTCCGTCTTCACGCCGGTCATCTTGGCGGTGTAGGCGTCCGCGCGGATCGTCTGGAGCCGGGGCTCGACCTCGCGGAAGCCGTCCAGGCGCCGGACGAGGTTGGCGCGCCGGGGCATGTTCTGCGCGGCGGCGTCGAACTCGTCGGACGCCTTGTCGGTGGCCTTGCGGGCGGCGACCACGGTCGGGTCGTTCTCGCCCTTGCCCTGGAGCAGGGGGGCGGCGGTGACGTCGCGTTCGACGAGGAGGGCGTTGCTGTAGGTCAGCGCGGCGCGTACCAGCTTCGCGGTGTTCTCCGCGTCCTGCGCCTCCTGCCAGGTGTCGATCGAGCCCTTCACCTGGAAGCCGCCCATCACGAGGCCGACCACCACGGGTATGAGCAGGATCGCGTTCAGCCTGGTGGGCACCCGCCAGTTGCGGGGGGAGAGCCGGCCACCGCTCTTGGCGGGCGCGCTCTGGGGCTCCGAGCCCGGGACGGGGGCGGTCGCCGCTCCGCGCGGCGGCGGGGTGAAGTTGCCCCGGGCCTCAGGCTCGGGACTTTTCTTGCTTCGCCTCACTCGACCAACAACCTCTCGGCGGCAGTGTCTCAACGCCCAGCCAGCCATCGACTGCGTTCGTAGCTAGTTACGTCATTGACTATTGGGCAGTTCAGGCATTCCAGCATGGCGAACAGTGCTCTTCCAAACAGTGAGAAGAGCCGATTACGTGTGATGTAAAGCGCTCATAAAACGGTCATACAGAGCGAGCCCCGTCAAAAGACGGGGCCGCCATGCGCACAGCGGTACCGCATGACCGCGACGCGTGGCGGTACCACCCGATTCCTCTGCCGAAACGTTATGAACACCGAAGCCGACCGTGTCAAAGGCCACAGCCGGCTCCGGGTGAGTCTACGACAACTGCCCTACGGCAGCGTCCACTTGATCATCAGCGCAGGCGGGCCATCAGCGCGTGCTCCACCAGCGTGATCAGCGCCGACTTCGCGTCGGCACGGTGCCGCGCGTCGGTCGTGATGATCGGGGTGTCGGGCCCGATCTGGAGCGCCTCGCGGACCTCGTCCGGCGAGTACGGCTGGCTCCCATCGAAGCCGTTCAGCGCGATGACGAACGGCAGCCCGCTGTTCTCGAAGTAGTCCACGGCCGGGAAGCAGTCGGCGAGGCGGCGCGTGTCGACGAGGACGATCGCGCCGATCGCCCCGCGCACCAGGTCGTCC
>NZ_JARAYJ010000087.1:0-5528 GCF_033794345.1 Streptomyces niveiscabiei | reverse complement strand
GCACAGACCACTGCTCATCGGAAAGATCCCCACGCCCCACACCGTGATCATCACAAGAGTGAAGCGTGAACCAAGACCCTGACCTAAAACACGGCCTAGCGGAGTTCACGCCTTCGGGTGTAGATGAGCCAGGAGACATGCTCGACCAGCTCGTACGGGACATCGAGCGTGGAAGGATACGGAACCAACGAAGCCCCCCGGCCGTCGGCGTGTTGAGTGAGATCACCACACCAACGACGAGGGGCTTCGCCACGTCACCCCACCTGACCAGCCCACTTCATCCCCACAGCACAGGATGAAAGAGGTTCAGTGTCTACGAGTCGGCCCTGCCAGCCGACCAGTCACGCGAACTGATCAAGAAGTACCTGAAGGGAAACACATATGCCTGACAAGGCCGTGGCCTGCACCGCCGCCGACCTCCCGGGGGCCGCCTGGTTCAAGTCCAGCCACAGCGGCAGCGACCAGTCCACCTGGCCGAAGTCGCGGACGTACGCCGCGACTTCGGCCAGGTGGCCATCCGGGACTCCAAGAGCCCGCACGGCCCCGTTGTTCTCCTCGGTGCAGCCCCGTTCACTTTGCTCATCGACCACGTACGCAGCACCGACTGACCCCGACCAACCTGTAGAGCTCCCCCGGAAGCAACCCCGAATCCGTTCGGCCCTGGCCGCTCGAAAGTCACCGTTGAACAGCAGTGAGCCCCGACCAATCCGCGATCGGGGCTCGCCGCCATGCATGAACATCCACTGATGTTTACGCCATCACTCAGAGGAAGAAAGGATCACCCCACCAGGCCCCGGCACACATCGCCCACGGCCACTCCCCCTCTGCGCCGTCCCCTGCGCGGAACTCCGGTGGATCACTGGAGCGGGACAGCCCTACACTTGCCCCGCCATCACAACCTCCACGGCCACCGTTTCCTGATACGTCGATACAAACATTCACGATCACGGTGGCCGCACCCATGTCCGCGCCTCCCTTGAGCCAGCAGCGACCCGAAACTACAGCTGCCGCGTCAGAGCGGAAGGAGACGACTACTGGGATTCCTTCCAGAAAGCTCGCTCTTCCAGCTTTCCGAACCGAGCTTCCCCAGAAACAAGGTCCACCAGAATTGGCCAGCAATCCAGCAAACGATCACCGAGATTTCCGGTACTCAAGAATCGAGAGGAATTATATGGAGCGATAAGAACCCCCTCCTTCATCCGCACCCCATCCCAGTCAATCGCCAATTCAGGTTCACCAGGCTTTCGACTCATCTCCAGAAAACCCTCCGCAATCAAGCGGCCTTCCGATTCAGATATCATCAGTTTGTCCTAATCCATGAATAGCCAGCCCAGGTGGGCGCATGACTGGCATTCCCTGACTGCCCGTCCAGGAACGTCACCCGACCATTAATGTTAACCACGTTAAAAACATGGCCACCTTCACGGTCGGCTCCGTACACGATACCGCGAGCCCCAGGGCCCGCCTTCTGCATGTCGTCCACGATGTTTGAGAAGCTCCGAGTCCTGAACTTCTGACCGTAGAACTCTTCAATCGGCCGGAGAGACCCACGCTCCAGCGTTGGGATCGCGTTGGAACGTGCTCCACCGGCCATCAGCTGGTCTAGCGAGATCACACACGCGCGGCAGTTCGTAGTGCCGCCGCCTGGGCTGATCAGGATCTTGAGGTTTGTCTCGGGGGTGAAGTACTTACCGCCCAGGATAGTTGAGCGGGCTGCACTATATCCGCCTACGGCGGTCGCGCTCACACCTGCGGTAAGGCTGCCTCCCGACGCACCCCCGGTTGCCATTTCCGCGATCTCTGCGGCGCATACCGGTGCCGTGGCCAGACATCCTTCGCCAAGAGCGATGGCTACTGGTGCAAGAATCACTGCCCCTGCCACGGCTGAGACGGTGCCCAGGATGACCTTCTGCCAGGTGGAAAGTTTCCCGGTGTCCGGCAGGTCGTTGGCGTTGGGGTTGTATTGGGGGTTGGTTCCCATGGCCCAGCAGGCGTTGCAGTAGCCGTCGTCCTTCTTCGGCTCGGGGTCGGGCCCCTTCTTGAACTCCACCTTGGCCGACTTGGTGTTGCCGTCCATGCGGACGGTGACGGTCATGGTGCCGCTTCCGGTGCTGCCGTCCTGCTTCTGGTACTGGAAGTCCTGCTTGTAGGTGTGGCTGGAGTGGTAGACCCATCCCCCGTGGGGACCCGGCGTCGCGTAGGACCGGTAGGTTCCGCCTTTGCCGTCGCTGCATCCGAGTTCGCAGCCCACGATCGGCTTGAGGCCGGTGGGGTCGCTTTTGGTGACGGGGGTGTTGTTGGCGTAGGCGTAGCCGTTGAGGGACTCGTGGTCATCGGGGGCGAGCACCGGGTCGACGGAGAGGAAGCGTCCGGCTGTGGGGTCGTACTCGCGGGCGGCGACGTGGGTGAGGCCGGTGCCGGCGTCGGTGGGTTTGCCGAGGGATCCCTTGTCGTCGGGCCAGGCCGATGGTGTGGTCCCTCGGGTCTCACCGAAGGGTTTGGTGTAGCGACGGGTGATGGCCTGCGTGGTGGCGTCGACCGCCATGGAAGCGGTGCCGTGGTGGGTGGTCCCCGCGCACGCGGGGGTGTTCCCCACGGCCCGGCCACCACGTCTACTCTGAGGCCGTGGTCCCCGCGCACGCGGGGGTGTTCCCCAGGGAACTTTCCTGTCAACGTGGTCCCCGCGCACGCGGGGTTGGAGAAATTCACGTCCCTTCCCAGTTCACCGCGTCGTACTGAACCAGGGGACTTCGTCTACGAAGAGACTTTCAGGGAACGGGACTTGCCATCGCCTTGGCGCGTGTAGCGTACCCCCCACGCATCCCGGCAAGTCGGGGCACAACACACAGATGGGCCGGCCTGCGCATGCCTCAGCAAAAGGATCAGCGCAGGTCCGGCCCGCCTCAATTGATCGCAATCGAGACGAGGGAAGTCTACCGATGAGTTCGAACGAAACATCAGCCCAACCGTCCAACCCTGCACGGTTACCCGCCGTGGTCGGTCTGGGCGCAGCCGTGATCGCCGCCTGTCCGACCACCCCGTCCGCGCAAGCGCCGTGGGTCTGGGTGACTGTCATCGTGATCGTGGTCCTGCTGCTCCGGTCAAAACCGTTGCACCCCCGCCTCGCCTGAACCCGTCACCCCGTAGGACGACCGTTCAGCCACAGTCGAACCGGTCGCCCCTTCCCCTCCCGGAGGCCCCCCTCCTCACCTAGGGGGCCTCCTCCCCGGCGCGCAGGAATGGGAACCATGTCAGAAGCAGCCACGGAAGCGCACTCTCTGGATGTCCGGTTCCCCTGGGGGAACTTGTCCGCCCCCACCAGGTCGGTGTGGGCGAAGTCGGAGATCAAGTCGGGTGGCTGGCTGCCACTTTGGCGGCACATGGCCGACAGCGGTGCGGTGGCCGGCCGGCTGTGGGTGGAGTGGCTGCCTCGTTCGGTGAAGGAACTGGTGGCGGAGGCGCTGCCCGGTGGTGAGGACGATGCTCACCGGCTCGTCCGATTCCTGGCCGGTGTTCACGACGTGGGGAAATCCACCCCTGCTTTTGCCTGCCAGTTCGAGCCGCTGGCCGATTCGATGCGTCGCGCCGGACTCGACGTGCCGCTCTCCCGCGACTACAGACAGGACCGTCGAATAGCACCACACGGCCTGGCCGGGCAATCGCTGCTCCAGGAATGGATGGCTGAGCGCTTCGGCCTGCGCGGCCGGGTGTCGGGACAGTTCGCCGTCGTGGTGGGAGGCCACCACGGCGTGTTCCCCGACCACGACCAGATCCACGACCTCCAGCTCCGCCCGCACCTGGTCCGGCATCCCGGACCGAGCGAGGAGGTGTGGCGGCGGGCCCAGTTCGAGTTGATGGACGCCTGCGCCGTGGCGGCGGACGTGATCGACCGGCTGCCTGAGTGGGGAGAGGTACGGCTGTCGCAGCCGGCGCAGGTGGTCCTGACGGCGGTGGTGATCCTGGCGGACTGGATCGCGAGTTCGCCTGAGCTGTTTCCTTACGATCCCGAGACGTGGGAGCCGGTTGGTCCGGTGGGTGAACGGCGTCGGCTCGCCGCTGCCTGGGCAGGGCTGGACCTCCTTCCGCCGTGGGCACCGGAGGAACCCGCACAACCAGCGGACGAGTTGTTCGTAGCGCGGTTCACCCGGCTGAAGGGGAAAGCCATCCGTCCGGTCCAGACCGAATCCGTGCGGATGGCCAGGGAGATGCCTGCCCCTGGAATGCTGGTGATCGAGGCGCCGATGGGTGAGGGAAAGACCGAGGCGGCGCTCGCGGCGGCGGAGATCCTGGCCGCACGGTCGGGTGCGGGCGGTGTTCTGGTGGCGTTGCCGACCCGCGCGACGGGAGACGCGATGTTCCCTCGTCTGCTGGCGTGGCTGGAACGTCTTCCGGATGACGGCAAGGGACGGCACTCGGTCGTGCTCGCCCACGCGAAAGCCGCGCTCAACGACGTATGGGCGGGCCTCCTGCGCCAAGGCCGGCGAACGATCGCCGCGGTCGATCCGCGCGAGCAGGAAAAGGAACACCTCGACACCTGCTACCGGTACGACAAGCCGGCCGGATTCCACGCCCACCAGTGGCTGCGGGGCCGCAAGAAGCAGTTGCTGGCCTCGTTCGCGGTGGGAACCATCGACCAGGTCCTGTTCGCCGGCCTGAAGAGCCGTCACCTGATGCTGCGGCACCTCGCGGTGGCGGGCAAGGTCGTGGTGATCGACGAAGCACACGCCTACGACGCCTACATGGGCCGCTATCTGGACCGAGTTCTGGAGTGGCTGGCGGCCTACCGGGTACCGGTCGTCGTGCTGTCGGCGACGCTTCCGTCGGACCGCAGGCATGCGCTCGTGGCCGCGTACACAGGCTCCTCGGACGACACCCTGAAAGTGGAGACGGACCCCGACGCGTACCCGTTGATCACGGCCGCGTCCCCTGGCCACCCGGTCCTCACCGCGCGGCCCCCGGCCGCCTCCGGCAGAAGAACCGCCGTCGCCATGGAGCGCTCCGACGACGACCTCTCCGCACTGGCCGACCGTCTCGAACTCGAACTAGCCGACGGCGGCTGCGTGTTGGTCGTACGGAACACGGTGGACCGGGTCCTGGAAGCCGCAGACGTGCTGCGAGCGCGGCTGGGTGACGAGGCGGTCACCGTGGCCCACTCCCGTTTCCTCGCGGCGGACCGCGCCGCCAACGACGCCGATCTGCTTCGGCGTTTCGGCCCGGACGGCACTCAACGGCCCAACCGTCACGTGGTGGTGGCCAGTCAAGTAGCAGAACAGTCCCTCGACGTCGATTTCGACATGCTGGTAACCGACCTGGCGCCGGTGGACCTGGTGTTGCAGCGGATGGGACGCCTGCACCGGCACGTCCGCAACCGACCGCCCCGCCTGGCTCAGGCGCGCTGCCTGATTACCGGCGTGGACTGGAAAGCCGCTCTCCCGCAGCCGGTGGCGGGGACGATCGCCGTCTACCGCAGCGAGTTCATCCTGTTGCGTTCGCTGGCCGTGCTCGGCCCGTTCCTCGACGGCAGGGCG
>NZ_JARAYJ010000086.1:0-6498 GCF_033794345.1 Streptomyces niveiscabiei | reverse complement strand
CCAGCGAGTACTTTCTGGGGGCGGCCATGGTCGATGTTCCTCTCATGAGTCCCATCTGACCCTCTGTCAACACACTCCGCATCTCGGGGGAACCTCAACCAGCCAGGGGATATCGTTCCTCGACCGCAGCGGTGGCACGGCTCGCGTCAAGCTGTGGAAGGGCCGGGGCACGCCGTCGACGTTAGCCTCGGGGAAGCTCGGAGACCTGGCCCTCGAACAGGGAACCGGGGGCCGGGCCTTCCTCACTGGGGACGTCACGGACGCGAAGATCGCGGGCACCGCCGTGACTCACCTGAAGGTTCCGGCGGATACGGATGTGTCCAGCCACGGCCGGCTGGCCGTCGACCCCGTGCTCATGCCCGGCGTGCGTGCGGGCCTGGACCGGATCGGGAACGCGGGGAAGGGTTTCACCAAGGCCGAACCCTCGTCCCGGGTACGCATGTCCCAGGACCCCACCGACGGAGATCCCGCGCTGCCGACTGTGAGCAGTGTCGCGACCGCGACCGGCAAGAAGATCATCCAGGCGCTCGCCGACACCACCAGTGGCACGGGCAAGGAGTCCTCCTCGCCCGCACTGCCGGCCGTCGGCAAGAGCGGGCGGGCCGCACGGGCGGCCGACCCGCACAATCCGGTCGACACGGACCGCTGGTGCTCCATCCCCCGCAACGACGTCAAGGCGCTCGCGCTGCAGCCGACTCCGAACCAGGTCGAGTGGGCCGTCAACATGGCGATCCGCGGCGAGCTGCGCGCCAAGTGGATCAAGCAGGGAGGCTGGCGTTCGGGTCTGGGCACCGTCGATCCGCAGGGACTGTTCCCGGCCCCCGCTCTGAAGGGCGGCGGGCGCATCCCCGCCCAGGTGCTGCTGGGCGTGCTCGCCCAGGAGTCGAACCTGTGGCAGGCCGAAGGCGGTGCCATCCCCGGCCAGATGGGCAACCCGCAGGCGGCGATCGCCGGCTTCTACGGGCACAAGGGGGAGACGTCCGAGGCGTACTGGAGGATCAACTGGAACCAGTCGGACTGCGGCTACGGCGTCGGCCAGGTCACCGACGGCATGCGTCTCGCCGGTCTCGAGAAGCCCGACGAGACGTCCCTGCCTCCGGCGAAGCAGAAGGCCGTGGCCCTGGACTATGCGGTCAACATCGCCGCGTCGATGTACATCCTCGCGGACAAGTGGAACCAGGTGCACACCGCGGGGCAGACCATCACGGTCAACAACGACGATCCGTCGAAGCCTGAGAACTGGTTCGCCGCGCTGTGGAACTACAACCTCGGCTTCAACGAGAACAAGGGTGACGGCAAGCCTTGGGGCCTGGGCTGGTACAATAACCCCGCCAACCCGTCTTATCCGCCCTCGCGGCACCCGTTCATGTCCGACCCGCGTGACGCCGCGAAGCCCCAGAACTGGCCGTACCAGGAGAAGGTGATGGGCTGGGCCGCCTGGTCCATGGACACCGGCTACTCCTACTCCAGCGACGGGCGGCAGGACTGGCCCGGCGAGTCCGGGTTCTCCAGCGCCGGTTTCCGGCCGGCCTGGTGGATCAACCCGGGGCAGCGCGACCGGGTCAAGCCGCCGCTGGACGCGTTCTGCAACGCCACCAACAACTGCGACGCCGCCAACCCACCGGACTGCCCCGACGCCACGTGCTACGAGAAGTACTGGTGGCGCGGCTCGAACGTGACGTGGAAGCCGAACTGCGACGCCGACTGCGGCAACGAGAGCATCAAGTACGTCACGCTGCGCGAGGAACCAGGCCGCGGCACTCGGCTGAAGTACGGCACGCCGGAGTGCGGCGCCGCCCCCGCCGGGGCGCTGGTCGTGGAGTCCGTCCCCGACAACCTCGACACCTACAGTTCCTGCGGTTCGTCCGGCACCGACGCCGGGAACTTCCAGTTCACGTTCCATCCCAACCCGGCGGCGACCGGCCCGGGCCTGGGCCCGTTCGAGGCCAAGGGCGACCTGCACCAGATCGGCGGTGGACACGGCGGCCACTTCTGGTACACGCACACCCGCGACACCGCTCATCTCGGTGGCACCGGCGGCCGGATGACCATCGACGGCACCTGGACCCTCGACCGCAACGTCGAATGGGCTCGCGTCTTCGCCCACATGCCGGACACCGGGGCGCACACCCAGCAGGCCCATTACGTGATCAAGGGGGTCGCGGGCGGTGACCGTCACCGCTACGTCAACACTCACTTCAGTGAGAACACCTGGGTCGAACTCGGCGTCTACCGCTTCACGGGCACCCCGCGGGTGGAGCTGACCAACACCACCGCCGACGGCACCGCGGACGAAGACATCGCCTGGGACGCCGTCGCCTTCCAGCCGCTGGCGGGCAAGCCGAAGCACATGGTCGTCGCCATGGGCGACTCCTACACCTCCGGTGAGGGCGCCGGGGGCTATTCACCAGAGTCCGACAGGGACCACGGGAAGAGCACCTGGAACGCCTGCCGACGCAGCGACAACTCCTGGCCGCGCAAGGTCAAGTTGCCCGGTCAAAGCACCAGCATCGGCGACCTCTCAGATAACAGGAGCGCCACCGTCGACTTCCTGGACGTCAGTTGCTCCGGCGCGAAAACTTCGCAGCTGACCCCGGGAGACCCCACACCATGGGGAAGGATCGGCAACTACCACGAGAAGAGCCAGATCGACTCCGGTGTCCTCAGCCCGGACACCACTCTGGTCATGCTGACCATCGGCGGCAACGATGGGGACAACTTCACCAACGCCGTCACGAACTGCTATGTCATCGGGGTGTGCGACCCGGCCGACTACACGGGCAAGGTCGACCAGGCGGTCGCGGACACCGGGGGCCTTGTCGATGACATCGCGGATGCCGCGCCGAACGCTCAGATCGTCCTCATGGGCTACCCTCGCCTGGTCAGTGACGAGCAATGCGTGACAGCCGACTTCGACGCCTTGAACCAGTTGGCCGACTACGTCCGAGACAAGCAGAAGGCCAAGGTGGCGGAGCTGAACAGGGCAGGAACCAAGGTGGCTTTCGCCGATCCGATACCTGCCTTCCGGGGACATGGAATCTGTGACGGCGACGAGTGGATCAACCGTGTCGTCGCCGGCCCGAACGGCGATGGCGACTTCCACGACGGGGACCCGGCCAACCAGGCTCCCTGCCTGCCCTGGCCCGGGGAGAACGTCTGTGCCAGCCTTGAGTCGTTCCACCCGAAGAACGCCGGCACTACGGGCTACGCCCGAGTCATGGATCAGGCACTGGCAGACATCGGATACAAAGGCAGCTAGTGGGACCTGAAAAAACCGGCGGCGCGGTGGTCACGAGGCGGGCGAACCGCCTCGTGACCACCGGCTGCCTGACCACCCTGATCGCGTTGACTGTCGTTCTCGGCGTCGTCGTCTCCTGGTTGTGGTACCGGCACTGGCATGACGGGAACGTCAACAGCGAGCGCAGGGACAAGGCATTCGCACTGATCCGGGAGCAGGCCCGTGCCACGGCTGACGACACGGCCCGCGCACTCGACACGAGCGGCACCACCGATGCCGACGCACTCACTGGCGTGATCTGGCAGCATTCCGAAGCTCCGGTGGTCACTTACGACGCATCCCGCCGCGAGTTCACCGCCACGGCCGCGAGATCCGCCCAGTACGACGAAGAGGTCATGCTCCCCGGTGGTGGGCCCGTCGAGGTGACCAGGTGTTTCGTCTTCACCTACACCCACCGCCCCGGCCAGGCGTGGACGTCGAGGGTTTCCGAGCGGGACGACGATGTGTGTCGTGCGAGTACCCAGATCGGCGGCCGTGTCCGTCTGGCGCTGACGCGCATCTCAAGCATGTACGCAGAGGACCTGACGCGTGCCGGGGTACAGACTGCCCTCGACCCCACCGGGCGGGGTTCCTTCGACGTCAGGAACGTGATGCGCAAGGGGGACACGGTGACCGTCTCCGTCCTCGTCTCCAGCTCGGAGGCATCGGGGGCAGCAGTCGACCAGTGCTACCGCTTCACCCGGCCCGTCCCCGGCGACGACGGCCAAGGTTCCGCCACAGCGGTTCCGGCGTCCTCATGCTGACCCTGCGGCCGTGACATCTGAACAACGAGGCGGGACCGCGCCGGGCGAAGACCCTGAGCGCGGTCCCGCTCGTCGCACCGGCTTCGCCCTCTCGCCGGTGATGGTCGCCAACGCCACCGAACGCTGGGGCCCCCTCGGCGTCGAGTTCGTCTGCGCCGAAGTGCTCGACTTCCTCACCGGCGACACCCGTACCTACGACGCCGTGTACTCGATCTTCGGTGCCGCCTGGTTCACCGACCCTCGGCGCCTGTTTCCGTTGGTGAAGCAACGCCTCACCCCCGGCGGCCGGTTCGTGTTCTCGCAGCCGCCCGCCATCCCCGGCGCGTACGGCCCGCAGGGCATGTACAAGGGCGGCTTCGCCGGACCGGCGACGTACACCTACCGCTACAGCCACACGCCGGCCACATGGCGAAGTCTCCTGCGGAAGGCGGGGTTTGACGAGGTGTCGGTACGTGTCCTCGACGCCCCGAAAGCAGGCCACATCGGGACGCTGATCGGGTGCGGGACCACGTCCGTATAGGAACTACGCCTAGTTACTCGTCAGTTCCTGACGGGATATCGGGACTTTGCAGCAACTGCGTGCGCTGGAGCCGATGTTGGTGCTAGCGTGCCGCTCACCACAACAAAAAGTGGCCCCATCAGGGCTCGGAGTGTTGGACGCACTCCGCTGACGGGGCCGTGACGACATACACCTTGGAAGGACTGTCGCCGTGCGTCATGCTATCGCGCGCGCCATTTTCGCGTGCCTCCACATCCTCCTCACCCTCGCCCTCCCCGCCAAGGGACGGCGCCGCAAGCCCCCCACCGCTGCGGCCCCCGTGCCCCCGCCGCCGTACGTCAGCCCGTGGTCGCGCCCCTGGACCGGGCCCACGAAGGAAGAAGCTGCGGAGTTCTTCCGCCGCCAGGCCGAGGCCGACACGGCACGCGAACGGGAACTCCAGCAGGAACGCCAACGAGCGGCGGCGTACGCGACGTTGGGCATCGACTACCCGTACACCTACCCCGGCGCCCCCTTCCCCGCCGAAGCCTTCAGGACCAGCGCATGAACCGCGACGCCCTGACGACCGACCCGCCCACCTCCCTGTGGGCCGTCTGCACCCGCTGCGGACGCTGGACCCGAGCAGCCGTCGAACTCCCCGGCCCCGGCCCCGTCCGGTACGCCTGCCCCGACTGCGTACTCCTCTGAGGCGCGGCAGGGCCCCCGTCAGCATTCCGACGGGGGCCCTGCCTTGTGCTGACGTCAGATGGTGCCGCGTGTCACGGCGTCCACGAAAACACCCCAGTGGGTGTCGGAGAAGACTACGGCTGGTCCGGTGGGGGTCTTGCTGTCGCGGACCGGGACGCCCGTCGCGTAGCCGTCCAGGACTTCGAGGCACTCCCCGCCCTGAGAGCTGCTGAACGACGACTTACGCCAGCCGCTCAGCGTGGACGCGTCTGCGATGTGCTTACTTGGCATCTCGTTTCCTGTATTCCTGTGCTTGTTCCCTGATCATGACCAGGGACGCATCATGCGACTCGGCATCCCCCAAGGCGAGATCGTATGTGTCCTCGATCTCCTGCACCATGCTGGGGGAGTCGTGTACGCAGCCCGTACGCAGCCCTTCGGTGTACGCGATCGGCGGTTGGTCCTCGAACCGCATGATCGAGACCAAGCCGTCGAGGAGCGGCACCCCCTTGCCGAAGGGCAGCACATGCACCCGGATGCGCTCCCTTTCGGCAAGGTCCGCGATGTGCTCCAGTTGTTCCGCCATGACCGGGGGCGGTACCACTGGGCGCCTGAGTACGCCCTCTTCCAGAAGTGCCCAGACTATGGGCGTCATGGGGTCGTCAAGCCGAGCGCCCCGTTTCATGCGTGTGTCAACGGCCTCGGCACGCTGCTCAGCACTGATCGGCGGGTACCCCTGCCTCAGCAACCCATCGGCGTACGCGGGGGTTTGCAGGATGCCAGGGACGAAGATGAGGCCGAACCCGCGGATGATCGTTGCCTGTTGCTCAAGGGCCAGCCCACGCTCGAACCAGCTCGGAACCGCCCCCTCCTCCGCAGCGCCGGGACGGAACGTCTCCAGCACGTCACCGAGGCCCAGCGCGTTGTCCAACTGCCTGGCGTCTTCTTTGGTGGGCGTCCTACGGTCCGACTCGAAGTTCGCGATCTGCGACCGCGACAGGAACGACTTCGCGGCCAATACCTCCTGCGACCACCCCTTGGCCTCCCGCGCTGCCTTCAACCACTCCCCGTAGGTTCTGGCCAAAACTTAACACCCCCTTGTGTCACGCGGCTTGACACAAGAATGCCAGTTCCGCGACCTACGGAACGGGTCGTTCCCTGGATAGGCGAAACCCATCCGGAGGTTGACGACAGTGCCCAACGGTACAAGTGACAAGCCCGAACAGCCGTCCCCCTGGGAGCCGTTCATCACGCCCGAGATCATCGGGGACTGCGACGACTGCAAGCCGTAC
>NZ_JARAYJ010000085.1:0-6981 GCF_033794345.1 Streptomyces niveiscabiei | reverse complement strand
AACCGGCGGACTGATCACCCGCACCGTCCTCGCCAGCCGCCCACCGACCGTCGAGTACGCCCTCACCGACCTCGCCCGCGGCGCCACCACCGCACTCCACCACCTCCAGGACTGGGCCGAGGAACACGTCGGCGACTACGTCCACCACCGACACACCCACACCACCCACCCGAAACCCTGAAAAGGAGCAGGCCCGGTGCGCACACTTCACCGTGTCAGGGCATCTGGTCGTTCTGCCCACGTCATGGCGGGGGCCGGGCAATGCAGAGGCTGTCCCGCGAGACGTCGGCCAGTACCGCTCGGGTGTAGGAACCGAACAGGCGGCGCGGCGGATAGTCGTCCCAGCCGCGCTCGGGCGCCCGCATCCGGGCCGCCCACGAGGCGGCGTTCCGCTCACGCCACCGGGCGAACTCGCCCTTGTCGTCCGGGCGCAGGCTCATCCGGTCCGCCCGGACGTTCAGCAGATGCAGCTTCTCCGGCGTGGCGAACGCGAGCTCCGGCCCCCAGCGGCGCGGAATCGGCACCTCGGGCAGCGACGAGGTGAAGGCGATGGTGTCGGTGTTCCGGTCGAGCGTCCAGAACTCCAGCCGCTCGTACCCGTGTTCCGCACACACGCCCGCACCATCGCCCCGAACAGGGCGCGGCCCACCCCGAGACCCCGGTAGGTGGGCTCCACGTACATGTCCTCGCCGTGGACCCGGCCGTCGGCCTCGGCGACATGCCCGTAGAGGGCCGCGCGCAGCTGCTCCGCCGTCATCCGGCACTCGTGCGCTGGCCGCTCGTACGCGGCCAGGTCGTGCACCATCCGTACGACCGTCTCCACGTCGCCCGGCGTGATGCTGCGGATCTCCACGTCCGTCATGCGGCTCCTGATGCGGGCGCCCGGTACGGCCGCACCAGCCCTCGGTCAGTGAACGGCCCGGTCCGGCCGCTCGGTGCGTACAAGGTGGCCGGCGAACCGCCGGGTCGGGCCCATCGCGGCGTAGAACCCCTCGAACGAGATCTGTCCGTCGCCGTCGTCGTAGGCGGCGAGGTAGCGGTCGGTCTCGCGGTCCGGTAGGCCCCAGCCGAGCAGGAGCAGCCGCAGCTCGGAGGCGTCGAGGGCGCCGCTGCCGTCGAGGCCGAGGAACTCGTCCAGGCCGTGGACACGGTAGAGGTGACGGAAGAAGGTATCGAAGGGGATGCGCTGCCCGAAGCGTTCGGTGAACGCGTGGACGAACGGCCGGGCCGGCCGGCGCTGTTCGGCCAGCTCGTCCGGGGTGAGGACGCCGTCCCCGTCGGCGTCGAGGCTGTCGAAGAGGGCCCGCGCCCGGTCGTGGGCGGTCGCGGCGGCCAGCAGGACGGCGAGGGCGCCACGGGCCACGCCCCGCCGCCCAGCGCGCCGAGCGGCACCTGGAACGCTGCCACCACCGACGGGCCGGGCCGGCGCGAGGCGGTCGGCCAGCGGCGACGGAGACCGCCGGGGCGCGGTCAGCGGTCCGACCATGCGTCCCTCAGCGGCTCAGGAAGGTAGAACCCCTGCTCCTGGCCGCGCGGCAGCCGCAGCCCCAGCTGGTCCAGGGCGTGTTCGGCGAATGGGAGCCGGTCCTCGGCGATCTCCAGGATCTGGCTGACCCCCACTGCCCCGCCGACGGCGAGGCTCCACGGGGTGCGGGAACCTCCAGCCAGTCGGCGGCCTGCCGGTCCGTGCCCCGGCGGATCAGTGCCGGGACGACGCGGCGCATCAGCCGGGGCACGCTCTGCTGTTCGTACGCGACGGGCAACTGCATCCCGTTGCCCCGGAAGAACCCGGACGCCCCCGCCACCCGCTCGGGATCCGTCCAGCCGGACAGTTCCGCGCTCACGTGTGTGCCTCAACGGCATCGCCGGCAACTCCCTCCTCGTCAGTTCCGTGGCAGCGGCGAAACCGACCGGTACACCTCGCGGATACCGTCTGCCCACGCCTGCGCGGTGAACGTCGACGCGACCCGGTCGAGGCACGCCTGGTGGAAGTGGGCGCGCCCCTTGTCGAGGATGCCCAGCAGCGCGTTGCCGAGGGCGCCGGAATCCCGGGCGGGGACGAGGGCGCCGACCCGTTCGTCCCCGACTGACCAGGCCAGGCCGCCCACGCGGGTGGCGGCGACCGGCGTTCCGCAGGCCATGGACTCGACGGCGACCAGGCCGAACGGCTCGTAGTGCGAGGGGACGGCCGTGACGTCGGCGGCGTTGTAGTACAGGGCCGTCTCCTCGTGCGGTACGGAGCCCCGCAGGTCGACGCCGGCCAGGACGCCGAGTTCACGCGCCAGTGCGACCAGGAGCCCGGTGCCCGGCCCGTGGCTCTGCGCGGAGCCGCCGACGACGACCAGCCGCGCCCGGGGCAGCCGCCTGCGGACCAGGGCGAACGCCTCGACGGCCTCCTCCCAGCCCTTGCGCTGTTCGAGACGCCCGAGGAACAGCACCACGGGTACCCCGACGGGTACACCGAGGGCGGCGCGGGCCTCCTCCTGCGGTACGGGACGCAGGACGGAGGTGTCCACCCCCGGCGGCACCAGCCGCACCCGCTCCAGGGGCGTTGCGCACAGCCGGTGCGCGTCGTACGCCTCGGCCGGGCAGTTGACGACGAGGGCGGCGGCGTGCTGCCCGATGCGGCTCTCGGCCCGGTGCCGCACGTCGAAGTGGTCCTGTGCGTGCGCCGAGAGGCGTTCACCCTGGGCCGCACGGCGTACGGCACCCAGGGAATGGTGGGTGTGCACGACCGGCACGTTGTGGCGCTCGGCGAGGGCCAGTGCCGTCTGGCCGGAGTACCAGTAGTGGCTGTGCACCACGTCGTAGGGGCCGTCCGTCCGGAACACCTGGTCGACGCCCTCGGTGAACGCGTCGAGCACCTCGCCGAAACGGTCCCGGGGCAGCGGCCCGCAGGCACCGGCCGTGACCCGGACGACCCGCGCTCCGTCGGTGATCGGCTGCTGGTGGGGGAGTGCCGGGGACTCCCGGCGGGTGACGACGTCGACGGTGTTCCTTATGGCCGCCAGGCGGGCCGCGAGGTTGCGTACGTAGACGTTCTGTCCGCCGCTGAAGCCGCTGCCCGGCTGGGCGAGCGGGTCGGCGTGGTCGGAGATGAGCAGGAGGCGCATGGTGGTGCCGGTCGTCCTTGTTCAGGGGGTGGTGAGTGAGGGCTGGGTGAGGTGGGCGGTGTCGTTGTGGGCGTACAGGTCCCAGCGCAGGCCGAGCGCGGGCCGGTGCCGGTCCCACGGCTGCTCGCGCCAGTGGGTGACGGCCGTGTTGTCCACCGTCACGGGCAGTGGGCCGGGCCAGGTGGGCGGCAGGCCGAGGAAGACGTGGTGAGCGGCGTTGACCGCCTCGCCGTGGGTGACCACCAGCACGCGCCGGCCCCGGTGGGCCTCGGCCAGTGCCGTCAGGGCGGCGGAGACGCGGGCCACGTAGGCGGACCAGGACTCCGCGCCGGACGCCGGGACGCGCCACGGTTCGAGGACGGGGTTGCCGTCGAACCCGGCGTGCAGGACGGTCCGTGACAGGCCGTCCGCGACGCCGAGGTCCTGTTCACGGAACTCCGGCAGGATCAGCGCCGGCAGGTCCAGTGCACGGGACACCGGCTCGGCCGTCTGCGCGGCCCGCAGCCGGGGGCTGGCGTACAGGACGTCCACCCGCCCGTCACCGGCGTGCCGCTCGCCCAGCCGGGCGGCGAGCAGCCGGGCCTGCTCGTGTCCGCGCGGTGTCAGCCCTCGGCACCCGCGCGGGCCGCCCACGGTGTCGTCGACGTTGCACCATGCCTCGGCATGGCGGACCAGGAGGAGTTCGGTCGGTGTCAGCGGCATCGGGCCACGTCCTGTCGGCTGGTGGTGAGCGTGCCCGCGCCGAGCAGGGCCGCCATGGTCAGGAACAAGGCGGGCACCAGGGCGAACGCGGCGTGCAGTCCCGCCCGGTCGGCCACCGTGCCCAGCAGGAGGGGGCCGGTCAGCGTCGCCGCTCCGACCAGCAGGTGCAGGCCGGACATGGCCTGGTCGCTGGCTCCGGGGGCCCGCGCCGACACCACCGAGGCGCCGATCGGGAAGAAGTTCGCGATCCCCGCGCCGGCGGCCACGAGACCGGCCAGTCGCACCCCGGTGGACTCCGCCAGCCAGAAGGCGCCGAAGCCGCCCAGCGCGAGCAGCAGCGACCCCGCCAGCAGCGGGCCTTCGGTGCCTTGCCGGAAGGTGACCGCGTAGCTCACCGCCCGGCCGCACAACTCCCCGACGTAGTACAGGAGAAGCACGGACCCGGACGAGACCAGGCCGGTCACCGGCATGGCCCGGGGCGAGAAGAAGACCACGCAGATCTCCCCGGCCACCCCCGCCGCGACCCCCACTGTCACGCACCAGTACGACAACGGCAGCCGGCCCCGCCTCCGCTCCCGGCTCTCCGCGAGGCCGCCGCGCCCGTCGGGTACGGCGGAGGGCAGCAGGACCGCGAGCACGACGAACACCGCGGCGAGCCACCACCACGCACCCCGCCACCCCAGCCCCGTGTGCACGGCGATCGTGACCGCCAGCGGGCCGGTGAGCGACGCCAGGCTCGCGCACAGACCGTTCAGCGCCAGCCGACGCGCCTGGTCTCCCGAACCCCGGTCCACATGGGCGGACATCACCCCGGCCTGCACGGCCGTCGTGGACAGGCCCAGGCCTGCGACGGCCAGCAGCAGCACCAGCGGCGACGGCGCGAGCGCGGCGGCAGCGGCACCGAGCGCCACCACGCCCGCCGCCACGGACAGGACGAACGCCCGCCCCTTCCGTGCGGCCCAGCGCGTGTAGCCGAACCCGGCCACGATCATCGCCCCGGCCAGCAGCGACGGATACAGCCCCATGGCCGTGTTCGACATCGGCCACGTCTTCTGCGCCTCGGCGAGCGTGGGGCTCACCGCGGAGAGGACGGCGCTGTATCCGCCCTGGGCGGCGTACAGCACGGTTCCTGGCGGACCGGCGGTGTTCCTCGGCAGGCGGTCGAGGAGCGTACGGTCTTTCGTCCTCACCGCTGAGGTGAAGGGTGGGCGGCGGGTGGTGCAGGGATATCGAACGGATCGATCACTGAAGAAACGCCTCTCCGGTGAATTCAGGGCAGCCGGGAAGTCGGGAAATGATTCGAACGGGACGACTGCGCGGTTTCAATGGAAAAAATAGTGGTCGATATCCACAGAGTGAGTCAAAGGAGTGTGGGCCACTCAGGTGAGGGTGTTTTTATGTGCCTTTGCTGATGATGAAAGCACTTCGAGGAAGAGGAAAAGCATGGGTAACGCTGCTCCACAGCGGGGCCAGGGTGATCACTCCCTGGCCGCTCGCCCACGAAACGGCTACACCCTGCGCGCGTTCGCGAAGAGCTTCGAGGCCGCTCACGGTCCGGTGGGCCTGTGCGGACACCGCGACCGGGATCACGCCCGGACGATCACAGCACGCTGGACGCCGGCGCGCTGACCGTCATCGAATGGCGTGACGGAGGCCGGAAGCCACTCACCACGGTGAGCCGGCGGAAGGGGCGCTCGCGGGCCCGATGATCCTGAAGCTGCGGACCGGGCCGTACTGCTCGTGCGTCGGCCTGAGGACGAACGGCTTTCCGGCGCAGCCGGGTGCCGGGTACATCTCTACGTCGTGTGCGGTGTCGTTGCGCGTCGCGAAGGCGCTCTCGCCGCTGGGGAGTTGTGCGCTGCGGCAGGCGCCGGCGGGCGGCCGTTCGGCGCGGAACGTGTCGTTGCCCCGTGGTGACCGGGTCGGTCCGTGCCGCAGGACGACGGTGCCGGGCGCCGACGCGGGGACATACGAGGCGAGGGCGTTCGCGCGTCGGCGGTAGTCGCGGCCGGGGCGGAGGTCCAGGTCGGCGAAGAGTTCGGGGACGGTGACCAGGGTGTAGCCGCGTGCGGTGAGGCCCTCGATCAGGGCGGGGACGGCATCGACCGTGGTGGGGTGGAGGTCGTGCAGGAGGACGACGGAGCCGGGAGCGACCTTGTCCAGTACGGTGCGTACCGTCAGGTCCCTGTCCTTGTGCTGCCAGTCCAGCGAGTCCACGTCCCACAGGACCAGGGGAGAACCCAGGGACCGGATGCCGGTGCTGAAGGCCCCGTAGGGGGGACGGACCAGCCGGGGGCGTACGCCGGCCACCGCGAGCACTGCCTGCGCGGTCCGGTCGATCTGGTCGAGGACCTCGTCGTCGCCGAGCTGGTTCAGCCGGGAGTGGTCCCAGCTGTGGTTGCCCACCGCGTGCCCCTCGGCGACCTCCCGCGCCACCACCTGCGGACGGGCCTGGACCTGCTGGCCCACGACGAAGAACGTGGCCCTCGTCCGGTGCGACGCCAGCGTGTCGAGCAGTCGGGGGGTGTGCTGGGACGGCCCGTCGTCGAAAGAGAGTGCCACGCAGCGCAGTCGCGCGCAGTCCGGAGCAACGGCGATGGCCGCACCGACGGTCTTCACTCCACTGGGCGGTGTGGCCGTCCCGGCACCGGCAAGGGCCAGCGATGCTGCCGCCGCCCATGCGAATACAGGCCAATAACATCGAAATAGTGGAATTCTCGTCACGGTCGTCACACTAGATCAAGTTCCGCGCGTAGATTGTTTCCGGACACGGCGAATTCCTTGCCGAGTGGAGCGGGCCATTACACGTCCCGGCGCCTCTCGCCAGCTCTTTGCGGCCATTGTCGGTCACAGTCCCCTCGGCCGGTCATCGGCCTGGGGCGCGCGGGAGGAGTACATCGACGAAGCCGCCCGCAGAGAGCCACAGATCAACGAAAATGCCGATGGCGCCGGGCTGGCGGCGCCGAGCTCGCGGTCGGCCTTGCGCCGGCAAGCGAGGCGAGTGCGAGAACGGCACCGCGGCACTCAGAACGAGCCAAATGACCCCAAACATCTGGCGCGAACCCTCAGAGCTCGTAACACGATCTTGTTGAAGTGTCCTGGTTGGGCGTGACCGATGTGAGGATTCGGCCGTTCGGGATGGTGTGAGTACTCGGCCGTGGATCGT
>NZ_JARAYJ010000084.1:0-7290 GCF_033794345.1 Streptomyces niveiscabiei | reverse complement strand
CCCCCCGCCGCCCCCCCCGCCCCCCCCCCCCCCCCCCGCGCCCCCGCCCCCCCCCCCCCCCCCCCCCCCCCCCCCCCCCCGCCCCGCCCCCCCCCCCCCCCCCCCCCCCCCCCCCCCCCCCCCCCCCCCCCCCCCCCCCCCCCCCCCCCCCCCCCCCCCCCCCCCCCGACCCCACCCACCACCTAGGCGCCTCCCGCCGCACCCCACACCACCAGCCCCCTACCCCCCTTGCACCCCCTGCGCCCCCGCCCGATCCAACAACCCCGTCCGAGCCGCCAACGCCGCCGCCTCCAACCTCGACCCCACCCCCAGCTTCATCAACACCCGCTGGACGTGAGTACGAGCCGTCGACGGCGCGATCCCCATCCCCGCCGCGATGAGCCGCGTATCCTCCCCGTCGGCGACCCGCACCAGCACCTCCACCTCGCGCGGCGTGAGCAGATGCAGCAACCGCTGCCCCTCATCGTCCGGCTGGGCGGCGGGATTGAGGAGCTCGCTGAACGCGTTCTGAAGCAGCTGCGGCGCCACCGCCGCCTCCCCCGCCCGCGCCTTCATGATCGCCCGCTCGACCCCCTCGATCCGCTCATCGTGCCGGACGTACCCGGACGCCCCGGCCGCGAACGCCGCGGCGATACCACGCGGGCTCGGAACGGGCCCGAGGACGAGAACGGCGACCTGAGGCCGCTCACGTTTGATGCGGACGACCGGGTCGAACGTACCCGGCTCCGCGGGCGCCGCCGTACCCAGCAGGCACACCTCAGGCGCCCGCGTGATCACCAGCTCCGCCGCGCCCGCGGCGGGCGCCGCCGCGGCGAGGACCCGGTGGCCCCGCAGTTTCAGCGCCGAGGCCAGTGCCTCGGCGAGCAGGCGGTGGTCATCGACCACCATCAGCCGCACTCCCATCGAGCAACCCCCCAGTCCCCCCATGGATGCCCACCCCGGACAGTTTCACGCGAGGCTCCCCCCGGGGCCCCCGCCTTGCATGACCCCGGAAGCTACACGCTTGTTCGACGTCGCGCTCCCCCTACACGTGAGAAGTGCCCCGGATCGGCGAAAATCCTCACGTCCGCGAGGGGGGAAGGGTACGGGAACGGCCCCGCACCCGTAAGACGACGGGTGCGGGGCCGGGAACGGAAACGGTCAGGAACCGGTTCCGTACGCGATCGCGAGCTGCTCGTCCTTGTCGCTTCCGCTCACGTACGTCTGCGACAGGAACAGCCGCCCCTTGGCGTACAGGATCTCCGAGAACCCCGGCGACATGTCCGACTCGGCGTCCACGCTCTCCTTGTCGTCCGGGTTCTTCAGCAGCACCGTCTGCTTGAACGTCGTCCCGTCGATGCTGAGGACCTGGCCGCCCTTGTCGTACGGGCCGCTCTTGTAGACGATCAGGTTCTTGCCGTCCATGCGCAGCGGGTAGAGGTCGAAGTCCTCGCCGCCGTCCGCGCGTTGACCGGTCTGCTTGCCCGTGACGACGTCGAAGGCGACGATCTGCTTCGTACCGGCCCCCGAGTTGTCCTCGGTCTGGATGTACAGCCGGTCGCCCCCGGCGATCACGCCCTCGCAGCCGTCGGCCTCGGAGATCTCGCACTCGGCGCCGTAGTCGGCACCCGGTACGGAGATCCGCGCGCGCAACTGGCCCGTCGCGCTGTCGATGGAGAACAGGTCCGACAGGGAGCTGCCGTCGCCCGCGCTGTCGCCGACGTCCGCGCCGACGACCAGCGGGTCGGTGGAGACGATGCTCGCGTACTCGATGCCGGGGGCCAGCTTGTACTCGGAGAGGACCTTGCCGGAGACCGGGTCGAGGGTCTGGACGCTGAGGGTCGGGTTGTCGTAGTCACCGCACTTGCGGACCGCGACCAGCTTGGGGCCGCCGCCGTAGCCGCGGTCCGTGCAGGTGTCGGCGGTCTTCGGCTGCCACAGCGGCTTGCCGGTGGCGATGTCGAACGCGGCGCCGCCGCTGGTGCCGCTCGCGGCGACCGTGTTCGCGCTGACCGTGACGGCGTCGAAGCTGAGCGCGTAGTCGCCGGCCTGTGCGGTCTTCGTCCACAGCAGCTTGCCGTTGGCGAGGTCGAGGGCGCCGACCTGGTTGCACGGCTGGTACTTGTCCTTCGTCGGCTCGGCCGGCTTGAACAGGATCGCCGTCTTCGTGCCGTCCGCGCTCAGCCAGTGCGCGGCGCCGCAGACCGGGCCGGGGAGCTTGACGGTCCACAGCTTCGTCCCCTTGTCGAGGTCGTAGCCGTCGACGGCGGAGAGCCCCGACTTCGCGTACACCTTGTCGGTGACCCAGGAGCCGTCCGTGTCCGCGCTCTCGCCCTTGGCGACCTTCGGGAGGGGCAGCTGGAACAGCATCTTCGCCTGCGGGTCGGCGGGCGCCTTCTCCGAGCCACCGGCACCGGTCCCGTTCGCCGGGCTCGCGCTCGGCTTGCCGTCCGTCTTCGCCTCGGTCTGCGGCGACTTGGAGTTCGAGTACCAGACCCCGCCGCCGATGATCAACGCGATGGCGACGAGCGCGGACGCGACGATGAGGATCTGCGCCTTCAGCCCGTTGTCCCCACCGGCCTCGACCTGCATGGGAGCGGTGGGAGGCGAGGAGTACGCCGGCGCCGGCTGCCCCGGGTATCCGTACCCCGCCGGGGCGGGATAACCGTACGCGGGCTGGGGCGAGGCCTGCGGATAGCCGTAACCGGCCGGCGCCGCCGGGGGCCCGGCGGGGGGCTGCGGCGGGGCCGGCGGGGGGTTCTGGGGCGCACCGTACGCGGGCGCCTGCGGCCCGCCCGCCGGAGCGCCCGCCGGAGCGCTCGGCGGATATGCCGGCGGCGGCCCCTGGGGTGCGCCGAAGGCCGGCGGCTGGTTCGGCGGGTTCTCGGGGGCCGGGCCCTGCGGGGGCTGGGTCATGGTGTGGGTACCTCGGGAAAGACTCGGGTGGGGAGGGGACGTGGGAGACGGGCCGGGTTCACGCGCGCCACGGCTTCAGCCGCGCGGCGCGACTCGCACCGCCGAGCGACTCGAAACGCCGGTCCGTTCGCCCGCGCCACTGGCCGGCGCATGCCGTCGGCCCGGGCGCGTGAGCGATCGGTGTACGCCGTCGGCCGGGGCATGTGACCGGTCGCCGGTGGGTTCGGAAGGCCGGCGCCACAGGCTTGCCCGGGGCGCCGAAGTCGGCGTGGGCCACGCTCGCGCGGGTACGGGTCCCGGTGGCGTACCACCAGCTCGGCCGCGCCCGCACAGGTGCGGGGACCGGCGTACCGGCTGCCCCACCCGTGCGGGCCGCCGACCGGTCCGGGACACGCGCCCACTCGACCCTGCCGGGCCGCCGGTTCATGCGCGCCGCTCACTTGCCGTACGCCAGCATCAGTTTCTGGCGGGTGTCGTCGTTGCCGGTGATGCGGGTGCTGGAGAGGTAGAAGCGGCCGTCCAGCCAGGCCATGTCCCGTGAGGTGAAGCCGTTCTCGATCTTGGCTGTGCTTGCCGGGAGCTGGAGGAGGGTCGAGGGGGTGTGGGTGGTGCCCGTGGTGGGGATCGTGACGACCCGGCCGGGGGTGTCGTACGACGGTTCCACGTAGGCGACGAGGTTCGTGCCGTCCGTGCGGACGGGGAGCATGGGGCCCTCGCCGGGGGACTTGGTCCGCCACTTCTCCTTGCCCGTGGCCAGGTCGACGGCGACGATCTCGTTGGGGTCGCTGCCGGAGTCGGTGGGGAGGTAGAGGGTGTTCGCGTCGGCGGCCGTGCCTCCGCAGCCCGTCAGGTCGCGGTGGAACAGGTCCCAGCCGCAGTCCGTGCCGATCTTCAGGTCGAAGCCGACCTGGGAGCGCACCGAGCCGTCCGCCTTGAACGCGGCGATGTTCATCAGGTTCTTGTCGTCGTGGGTGCTGTAGATCACCAACGGGTCGACGGAGAAGGCCCGTTCGACCTCCCAGCCCTTGTCGAGGGGCCGGGTCCACTTGACCGCGCCGGTCGCCGGGTTCAGCTCCTGGATCTCCGTGTGCTCGTTCGTGCCGAGCGCGTCGCAGGAGGCGACGGAGATGAGGCGGCTCGCGGACGCCGCGAACGCCGAGGGGAAGCAGGCGTCGCCGTACTTCTCCTTCTCGTACAGCGGCTTGCCGGTCCGTACGTCGTACGCCGCGCCGGACTGGGAGCGCGCGACCATCACCGTGTTGCCGGCGAGCGAGAGGGTGATGCTGGACGCGCTGTCGAAGAGCTTGCCGTCGGGGACCTTGACGGTCCACCCCTTGGCGCCGGTCCTCAGATCGATCTGCTGGAGCTGGTTGCACTCGGCCCGGCTGCTGACCCCGCTCATGTACGCGACGACGATCTTGCCGTCGGCGGTCTGCTGCCGGGTCGCCGCGCAGATCTTCTGCGGGAGGGTGACGGCCGGCCAGGCGGGCTTGCCGTCGGCGGCCTGGTACGCGACGAGTTGCTTGTACGCCGCCTTCACCGCGGTCGTCCCCGTGAACCACATGCCGGGCGCGTCCGCGCCGTCGGCGGGGGTGTCGGGGGCCTCCTTGTACCAGAGCACCTTCGCCTCGCCGGCCTTGCGGGAGGCGTTGAAGTCGGTGGTGTCCGCCTTGCCGTCGCCTTCGCCGTCGCCGGGGTTGACGGGGGCGTCGGAGGAGGACGGCGTGGGGGTGGGGGCGGTGCTCTCCTGGGCGACGGGCTTCTTGTCGTCGCCGCTTCCGGTCACCGCGTACACCGTGCCGCCGATCACCAGGAGCGCGGCCACGGAGGCGCCGATGATGAGGGCGGGCCTGCGCTTGGAGGCGTTGGAGGCGGGCTGCGGGGGCGGATAGGGGGCGTAGCCCTGTGGGGGGTTGCCGTAGGGGGGCTGGGAGGCGTACGGGCCGGCTTGGTAGGGGCCGGGCTGGGGGTACCCGTAGCCCTGCGGGGGTACGGGGGGCTGAGGGGGCTGCTGGGGAGCGCCGTAGCCCGGCGGGTGCGGTTGCTCAGGAGCGCCGTAGCCCGGCTGCTGCTGCGGGGCCCCGTACGGCCCTGGTACCCCGTACCCCCCACCCTGAGGTGTAGTACCACCCGGCGGTGGGCCGAAGCCGCCCCCCGGCGCGTTGCTGTGCCCGTCGTTCGGCGGCGGCTGAGCCATCGACCTGTTCCCCCATGGTTCACTGCTTTCCGGCCATACACCGGACGTATCGGAAGCCTCTTTCTATCACTGGCCCCCGACACCAGAACGCCCCAAATCCGCCCCTGTGCCCAAGGGCGGACCGGGCCGTGATGCCTCCGTTACTCGCCTTCACGCACCCTTCACTACGCGTCCTCGGCGAGTTCCAGCCAGCGCATCTCCAGTTCCTCGCGCTCCGCGCCCAACGCCCGCAATTCGGCGTCGAGTTCGGCGACCTTCGCGAAGTCGGTGGCGTGCTCGGCGATCTGGGCGTGCAGCTTGGCCTCCTTCTCGCCGGCCTTGTCCAACTGCCGCTCGATCTTCTGGAGTTCCTTCTTGGCGGCGCGCTGGTCGGCGGCGCTCTTCTCGGCGGTGGCCGGCTTCTGCGGCGCCGGGACGGCGCCGGCCGCCGCCTCCTCCATCCGCGCCCGGCGCTCCAGGTACTCGTCGATGCCGCGCGGCAGCATCCGCAGGCTCGCGTCACCCAGCAGCGCGAACACGCGGTCGGTCGTGCGCTCGACGAAGAACCGGTCGTGGGAGATGACGACCATCGAGCCGGGCCACCCGTCGAGGAGGTCCTCCAGCTGGGTGAGCGTCTCGATGTCCAGGTCGTTGGTGGGCTCGTCGAGGAAGAGGACGTTGGGCTCGTCCATGAGGAGCCGCAGGAGCTGGAGCCGGCGCCGCTCACCGCCGGAGAGGTCGCCGACCGGCGTCCACTGCTTCTCCTTGTTGAATCCGAACGTCTCGCAGAGCTGGCCCGCGGTCATCTCGCGGCCCTTGCCGAGGTCGACGCGCTCACGGACCTGCTGGACCGCCTCCAGCACCCGCAGCGTGGGCGGGAGTTCGGTGACGTCCTGGGAGAGATACGCGAGCTTGACGGTCTTGCCGACGACGACCCGCCCGGCGGCCGGCTGGGTCTCCCCCTCGGTGTCCCACGCCTGCGCGAGCGCCCGCAGCAGCGACGTCTTGCCCGCGCCGTTCACCCCGACGAGGCCGATCCGGTCGCCGGGTCCGAGCTGCCACGTGATGTGCTTCATCAGCGTCTTGGGGCCCGCCTGGACGGTCACGTCCTCCAGGTCGAACACCGTCCTCCCGAGCCGCGACGACGCGAACTTCATCAGCTCGCTGGAGTCGCGCGGCGGCGGCACGTCCTCGATCAGCGCGTTCGCCGCCTCGATCCGGAACCGCGGCTTCGACGTACGCGCCGGGGCGCCCCGGCGCAGCCACGCCAGCTCCTTGCGGACCAGGTTCTGCCGCTTCGCCTCCTCGGTCGCGGCGATCCGCTCCCGCTCGGCGCGCGCGAAGACGTAGTCCGAGTAGCCGCCCTCGTACTCGTGCACCGTGCCCCGCTGGACGTCCCACATCCGCGTGCACACCTGGTCCAGGAACCACCGGTCGTGCGTCACGCACACGAGCGCGGACCTGCGGCTCTGCAAGTGCCGGGCCAGCCACGAGATCCCCTCCACGTCGAGGTGGTTCGTGGGCTCGTCCAGCACGATCAGGTCCTGGTCCTCGATGAGCAGCTTCGCCAGCGCGATCCGCCGCCGCTCCCCGCCGGACAGGGGCCCGATGACGGTGTCCAGCCCCTGCGGGAACCCGGGCAGGTCCAGCCCTCCGAACAGGCCGGTCAGCACATCCCTGACCTTCGCGTTCCCCGCCCACTCGTGGTCGGCCATGTCCCGGATGACCTCGTGCCGGACGGTGGCGGCGGGGTCGAGCGAGTCGTGCTGGGTCAGCACCCCCAGCCGCAGCCCCCCCGAGTGGGTCACCCGCCCGGTGTCGGCCTCCTCCACCTTGGCCAGCATGCGGATCAGCGTGGTCTTCCCGTCCCCGTTCCGCCCCACGACCCCGATCCGGTCCCCCTCGGACACCCCCAGCGAGATCCCGTCCAGAAGCGCACGCGTCCCGTACACCTTGCTGACGTTCTCGACATTGACGAGGTTGACGGCCATGTTTCTCCTGCCCAGGGGGTTTACAGCTTCCCAGGGTAGTGCGCACGGCCCGTTCACCCCCTCGGGGCCGCCTTCACGCGGGGGTCAGCGTCATCCGCCCGGTCATCAGGACCTCGTGGTTCGCGAACAGCGCGCCGAGTTCGTACCGCCGCCCGATGACGGCGTCCCACGCCGTGCGCGGCTGTTCCCCCACCGGTACGACCCTGGCCCGGTACGCCTGCGTCAGGA
>NZ_JARAYJ010000083.1:0-7999 GCF_033794345.1 Streptomyces niveiscabiei | reverse complement strand
GGGGGCGCCGATGGTGTTCAGCATGACGCGGAGGATCTGGTTGTTGGTCCAGGTGGGGTGGACGGACCAGATCAGGGCGGCGCTGGCGGAGGCGAGGGCAGAAGCGGCACTGGTGCCATGTCCAACACAGAGGCCGGTCTTACCGCCACAGGCATGGACCATGTCCTCCCCTGGAGCCGCCATGTCCACCTGTGGACCGAACTCGGACTCGCCGGTCCTGCCGAGGTTCTTCCCGACGGCCGCAACACCGACGACTCCGGGCGTGGCCGCCGGGTACATCACCGGATTGCCGTTTTCCCCGTCGTTGCCGACACCCGCAAAAATCAATGAGCCTTTCTGCAGGGCGTATTTGACCGCTTCAGCGACCTGCGATGAACTCTGCGACATAGCCATGGAGATGTTGATGACCTTCGCACCCTCATCAGCGGCATAGCGAATCGCAGGAGCCAACGCGTCGTTGAAAATCTTTTCTCCTTCGGCCAGATTTGCCGCCTTGGCTGTATTGGGCATACGAATCGGAAGAATCTTGGTCCCTGGCGCGAGGCCGAAGGCCCCGTTTCCTCCGTCGTATGCGCCTGTGCCGGCGATCAGACCAGCCATTCCGGTGCCATGGCCCTCGTAGTCCGTGTGCTCATCACCGGACTCGTTCGTGGCGAAGTCCTTGCCCGAGAGGATGCGCCCTACGAGATCGGGGTTGGTGGGGTCGACGCCGGTGTCGATGACCGCGACCGTGATGCCTTTGCCGGTGCTGGTCTTCCACATCGTTTCGGCCTGCATCCCGTCAAGGAACCACTGTTTCTCGCGGGTCGATCCAGCACCGACCGCCGGTGCCCCCGCAGCGCCCACCAGCAGCAGGCCCAGGGCTGTCGCCGCGGCCATGCGGCGAGCCCTGCGTCGAGTACCACTGAAGCGCATGAGCTTCGCTCTCCCTAGGTCTGAACACGTCAGTCGACAACCGGCGGCACGGTCGGACGATGATTCCGCCGCCAAGTCTCTTCGTCCTCGGTCACACCGTACGGCCGACCGCTCCCGCCTCTCGCCTGGGTCCCCTGAGGCGGGCGGGACGCAGTTCCTCCCGCGACGTGCCCTTCGCTGGAGCGTCCCGTAGCAGTCGTACCGCCCGTGATCCCGTTCCGGGGACCTGCGGCACCGGACCCGACCGCTCCGGAGCCAGGCGCCCGTCCACCCGTACGTCCCGGCTGCTGAACAGAACTACCGCCCACGACACGAGCGTTGGATGTCGGGTTCCCTCCGACGATGCCGCCGGCAGGAGACACGGGACGACCGCCAGGAGTCATGCCAGGTGCACCCGCCGCTCGGCCGGCAGAGCTGGCCATACCCGGGGTCTGGCCCATCCCCATGGGGCCGCGAGCAGGTGTGCCTTCTCCGCCCACGACCATGCCACGCGGGATGGCTCCGGTCGGCCTACCTTCGGCGGGAAGTACTGGCCGACCGCCGATGATGCCGTTGCCGCTCCCACCGGAAACACCTGGGACACGGCTGAAAGGCGTCGCGGTGCCAGGTTCCTGACCTGCTAGAGGCATGGGCACTCTGCCCGCGCCAAGTCCCCGCCCCTGGAACGACGAGTTGTTGACAGGGAGTGCCTGTCCTCCACCGAACAGAGGAGGCACAGAGCCGGGCGGCATCGCACCCCTTACAGGGCCGGGGTCGACAGGAGTACGCGGGGTCTCCACAGGAGTCTGTGTCGGCAAGGTGGCGACTGAGTCGATGGACGTCCGTACCGGCAGCATCTCGCCGGAAATATGTGGTTGGACCGTCGAAATGTCAGAGACATTGCGGACAGAAGTAACCCCACCCGAGTCAGGATGTCCCACCGTGGATGTAGACGCAGTTCCAACAGCAGAGCTCACATTTGTCGAGCCGCCGGACCGAGCCAGGTCCCTTGTATTTTCAACCGCAGCAGCATCCGTAGGCACGAACGCCTTCGGCGGCGGTGGAAACTGCGGTCTCTCCAACCCGTTTATCTGCGTAGCCGACCACGAATACGACTGCGCCAGTTTCGTCATCTGGGCAGCCGCCTCCTGGCGGACCTTCTCCTTGTCCGCGGCCAGATCTGCGAGGTTCTGGGCGGACTTGGTGCGGATCGCGGCGGAGTCGGGGTCGTTGTGGTACTTGTTGGCCGCGTCGAGGTTGGCCTGGGCGCCGGGCATGTCGCGGGGGATGGAGGACTGGGCGAGGGCGATGGCGTCGGACGCCTGGGAGAGCCAGTTCGAGGCGCCGGTGCTGAAGTCGGCCAGGTGGTGGGTGGCGCTGGTGAGGTCGGAGGCCCAGGCGCGGAACGTGTCGGCGCCGTCGCCTTTCCACTCCACCCACTGGGGGCCGACCTTCAGCTCCTCGGCGATCTTCGTGATCTCCTCGGCCGCGAACTTCAGGCGGCTGGCCGCGCCGGCCACCGTCCCCGCGTTCGCCTGGTCGAGCCATGCCAGCATCTGCTCGTGGCTCATGTCCTCGAAGGACGTACCCATCAGAGCCCACCCACCGTCTCGTTGGCCGCGGCAGGCGCGGCCTCGGTCTTCGGAGCGCTGCCGGGGACGTCGGGGACGTACTCCCCGTCGTAGTGCTGCCGGGTCTCCGCGCTGATCGCGGCCATCCGCTGGCGGACGTCCAGGTCGACGTTGTCGTACCCCTTGTGGGAGGCGAGCACGGCGATGCTCATGCCTTCCATGGAGTCGGAGAGGAGCTTGGACAGGCTCTCCAGGTCGGTGATGACCGACTGGTACGCGGTGAACAGGCCGGCGGCCTCGGTCCACGCGCCGTTGCCGCCGCCGAACTGGTTGCGGGCGACCTGGTCCTGGGAGAGCTGGGTCGCGCCGGCCGGTGATTCCTTGAGTGTGCGGATCAGCGCGTCTATCCGGTTGCGAAAGCCCGTGAACGACTCGTACTTCGCGGCGAGAGCCTGCACTTGGGCCTGCCGCGCGACAGCACTCGCCGCCGCATCCCCGTCTGCCAACATCCCGTCATCCTCCCCGTACGGATCACACAGCCAACTCTAACCACCACCACCGACAACCGACCCCCGAGGGCCACCACCGTCCATCCAACCCCCACATCCGCGCCCCCGCATGAGCACTCCTACTCAGCTCACACCACCCCACCGGAGAACGCCAGCACGTTTCGGGTACGGCGTCCCGGCCGCACCCCGGACGCACCCGAGGGGCCGCCCGCACCACGGATGGCGGGCGGCCCCTCGGGCGAGGACCGGTGCAGGGCCCGGGCCCGGAACAGGGCCCATGGACCAGGTGACTTGAGCGGGAAGGGGGTTGGAGGGTCCCCGCCCCGCAAGGGGGAGTTCAGGGGGTCCCGCCCCCGGACTCCCCGGGGTTCAGGAAGCCTTCGCCTCGGTCTTGGCCGCCGCGGGCGCCGGTGCCGGCTTCGCCGCCTCGTAGAACTCCTCGCGGGGAGTCTCCAGGGCGCCGAGGGCGACGACCTCGCGCTTGAGGAACATGCCGAGGGTCCAGTCGGCGAAGACGCGGATCTTGCGGTTCCAGGTCGGCATGGCCATGCCGTGGTAGCCACGGTGCATGTACCAGGCGAGACGGCCACGGAGCTTGATCTTCATCTTGCCCATGACGATCATCGCGACGCCCTTGTGGAGGCCGAGCCCCGCGACGGCGCCCTTGTTGGAGTGCGCGTACGTCTTCTGCGGGAAGCCCCGCATGCCGGAGACCACGTTGTCGCCGAGGACCTTGGCCTGGCGCAGCGCGTGCTGGGCGTTGGGCGGGCACCAGGCGTTCTCGACGCCGGCCTTGCGGGCGGCGACGTCGGGGACCTGGGCGTTGTCGCCGGCGGCCCAGATGTAGTCGGTGCCCTGGACCTGGAGGGTCTCGGAGGTGTCGACGTGTCCGCGAGGGCCGAGGGGGAGGCCGTAGCGGGCCAGGACGGGGTTGGGCTTGACGCCGGCCGTCCACACGATCGTGTTGGAGTCGACTTCGAGGCCGTTCTTGAGGACGACGTGGCCGTCGACGCAGGAGTCCATCGAGGTCGAGAGGTAGATCTCGACGCCGCGGCTCTCCAGGTGCTCCTTGCCGTACTGGCCGAGCTTGGGGCCGACCTCGGGGAGGATCTTGTCGGCGGCGTCGACGAGGACGAAGCGCATGTCCTCGCGGGAGACCGTCTTGTAGTACTTGGCCGCGTCCCGGGCCAGGTCCTCGACCTCGCCGATGGTCTCCGCGCCGGCGAACCCGCCGCCGATGAAGACGAAGGTGAGCGCCTTGCGGCGGATCTCCTCGTCGGTCGTGGAGTCGGCCTTGTCGAGCTGTTCGAGGACGTGGTTGCGCAGGCCGATGGCCTCCTCGACGCCCTTCATGCCGATGCCCTGCTCGGCGAGGCCGGGGATCGGGAAGGTGCGGGAGACGGCGCCGAGCGCGATCACCAGGTAGTCGAAGGGCAGCTCGTACGCCTCGCCGACGAGCGGGGCGATCGTCGCGACCTTGCGGTCCTGGTCGATGGTGGTGACCCGGCCGGTGAGCACCTCCGCCTTCGGCAGCACGCGTCGCAGCGGGACGACGACGTGGCGCGGGGAGATGTTGCCGGCGGCGGTTTCGGGGAGGAAGGGCTGGTAGGTCATGTACGACCGGGGGTCGACGACCGTGACGGTCGCCTCTCCGTAACGCATCTTCTTGAGAATGCGTCGAGCTGCGTACAGGCCTACGTACCCACCGCCTACTACGAGGATCCTGGGACGCTCCGTGGTGCTCATGCCATCGAGTATCCACCCGGGTCAGGGGGGTCGCTCGTGCGCCCCTTCACAAGCTTCGTCGGGGGGTGTGTTATCCTCCGCGACTCGCGTGATCCATGTCATGTCCGCGAGCGGGAACCCCCTCCCCCGCGGCGCCGTTGTCAATGGCCCCCGACCTGCCTCTCCGGCCGTCCGAGGGCCCCGTGAGGGATCGGTACGATGCCTCCGCGGCCCCTTCGCGTTACGTCCCCGTACCCCCGTTTTGAACGTGTTCACACGGGTGTTGAGCCCCGGAAGGGCCAACCGGGCCGCATTCCTGACCCAACGGGACCCTTTTCCTTGTGAAGAACTTCACGAACTTTTCCGCCGCGACGTCGCCGCACCCCCTCGAACCCCGCTCAAACGGTGTTCCCCCAGCTCAGCGGAGCCCTGCCGACGAAGCCTCCAGCCGATGCACAACTCCCTCATTTCGTGGGGGTTTTGGTGCCCAGTAGGCCGGTTTTGCACCCACCATCTCCACAGTTGGCTGAAAATCGCCTCTTCCCCCGCCTCTCCCCGGCCTGAATGATGTGGCTCCTTCACAACATCAACTCTGTGAAACGAGGACACACGTGAAGCAACGGGGTAAGCGAGCGGCTTCCATAGCCGCCTCGGCGATGGCACTGGCGGCCGGTCTGGTCCTGGCCGGCCCGGCGAATCCGGCGAGCGCGGCGCCGAACGTCACCTTCCGCACCTTCACGTTCACCGACGGCTCTGCCCGTGTGGACGTGTACAACGACGGCGCCTACGCCGGCACCGGCATATGGTCCGCCGACCCGGGTTCCCTCGCCTCCACCGGCGACACCCTCATCGCCCACGACGAGCTGGCGGACGGCTACGGCATCGAGGCCACCCTCAACGACGGCCGGATCGCCACGACGCGCGGTCACTCCGCGCCGTACACCGACACCACGACGGGCGACCTCGACGAGGGCGCCACCCGCACGATGAAGGTCTGCCTCGTGCAGGGCTCGTTCAGCGACTGCCGCACCGGCGTCGGCGTACACGCCTGACGCACGCGCAACGCCCCGGTACCCCAGCGGGTACCGGGGCACCCCCCTCAGCCCTCCGCCACCTTGAACGCGATCCCGTCCAGGATGTCGTGCTCGCTCACCACGACCTCCTCGGCGCCGGTCCGCTCCATGATCGACAGGAGTACGAGGGCCCCCGCGCCGATGACGTCCACGCGCCCGGGGTGCATGGAGCCGATGGCCGCGCGCTCGGCGTGGGTGGAGCGCAGGAGCCACTCGGTCAGCTCGCGGGCCGTCCCGTAGGAGATCCGGGAGTGGTGGATACGGGACGAGTCGTACTCGGGGAGGTCCTGGGCGATCGCCGAGAGCGTCGTCACGGACCCGGCGAGCCCGACCAGCGTGCGCGCCTCCCGCAGCGGGACCGTCTCCTCCGCGAGGTCGAGGGCCGCCTCGATGTCCGCCCGCATCGCCGCGATCTGCGCCTCGGTGGGCGGGTCGGTGACCGTGCCGTCGTGGACGAGGTGGCGCTCGGTCATCCGTACGCAGCCGACGTCGACGGAGCGCGCGGCGCGGACGTCCCTGTCCCCGACGACGAACTCCGTCGACCCGCCGCCGATGTCCACGACCAGGTACGGCGTCGCGAGGTCCGGCCGCGCGGTCAGCTCCCTGGTCGCGCCGGTGAAGGAGAACGCGGCCTCCTCGTCCCCGGTGACGACCTCGGGCTCGACCCCGAGGATCTCCAGCACGCCCCGGACGAATTCGTCCCGGTTCTCGGCGTCCCGGGAGGCGGAGGTGGCGACGAACCGCACCCTCTCGGCCCCCAGCTCCTTGATGACCGCCGCGTACTCCCGGCACGCCGCGAACGTCCGCTCCAACGCCTCCGGCGCGAGCCGCCCGGTCCGGTCGACCCCCTGCCCGAGCCGCACGATGGTCATCCGCCGGTCCAGATCGACGAGTTCCCCTGACGCGGGGTCGACATCGGCGACGAGCAGCCGGATGGAGTTGGTACCGCAGTCGACGGCGGCGACACGGGTCACAGGGACGCCCTTTCTTCTACTTTTCAGCCCGTCCGGCGCTTGAGGACGAGGGGTCCAGGGGCGGAGCCCCTTCAGAGGATGGGAAGCGGGATCACTCGGCGGGAACCACGCACGCACCTTTACGCCACCACTCCGGCAGCATCGCGAGCGCCTCGTCCCCCAGCGGATTCACCCCGGGCCCGGCGGCCAGCGAGTGCGCCACCAACACGTGCAGGCACTTCACCCGGTCCGGCATCCCCCCGGCGCTCGGGAACCCGGCCAGCACCTCGATCTCGTCCCGCCGCCGGATGTAGTCCTCGTGCGCGGCGCGATACGCAGCCGCCAGCTCGGGGTCCTGCCCGAGCCGCTCGGTCATCTCCTTCATGACCCCGTTCGCCTCCAGCGTCCCGATCGCCGAGTTCGCCTTGGGGCAGGTCAGGTAGTACAGCGTCGGGAAGGGCGTCCCGTCGGGGAGGCGGGGCGCGGTCTCCACGACGTCCGGCTGCCCGCAGGGACACCGGTGGGCGATGGCACGCAGCCCCCGAGGGGGGCGGCCCAACTGCTGCCGGAACGCCTCGACGTCCGCGTCGGTCGGCTCGGTGCGCTCAGTGGTCGGAGGAGGCGTTTGCATGTCGTACGGGGAGTCTCTCTGCTGTCGTTGACGTGCTCTCTGGCTTAAAGTCCAGGGATTCCGGCCTGGGTCGTCTGACCCTTCCGGGGGCTTCCTGCTTCACCGCGCTGTGCGGGCACGTGTGCCCGTCTTACCGGCGCTCCACAGGCGTTTAGCGTATCCGCCCGCCCGGCGGCGACGATACGGCGTCCTTCGAAGAGGACGTTGCGGCCCGCGTTGTGGTCACGGTCGTGCACGGTCCCGCACTCGCTGCATGTCCACTCCCGGACGTGCAACGCCTTGGGTCCGTCCCGGAACCCGCAGGCCGAGCAGATCTGCGAGGACGGGAAGGCCCGGTCGACCTTGGCGAAGGTACGGCCGTGCCGGGCCGCCTTGTATTCCAGCATCCCGGTGAACGCGGACCATCCCGCGTCGTGCACGGACTTCGCCAGCCGGGTACGGGCCAGGCCTGACACCGCGAGGTCCTCCACATACACCGCTTGGTTGTCGCGGATGATCTGTGTGGATGCCTTGTGGTGGAAGTCCCGGCGCCGGTCCGCCACCTTGGCGTGCTGGCGTGCGACCTTGACACGGGCCTTGGCCCGGTTCTTCGACCCCTTGGCCTTGCGGGACAGCTCCCGCTGGAGGCGCCGGAGTTTCTTCT
>NZ_JARAYJ010000082.1:0-9088 GCF_033794345.1 Streptomyces niveiscabiei | reverse complement strand
CTCCAGCGAGTACTTTCTGGGGGCGGCCATGGTCGATGTTCCTCTCATGAGTCCCATCTGACCCTCTGTCAACACACTCCGCATCTCGGGGGAACCTCACTCCACCCATCACCATGGCGAAGTCCGGACCAGCCGAGAGGATGTCACCGTGAGTGGCCGTCGGCGTGGTGTGTCTCCAGTCGGTTCAGCAACTCCTCAAGGGCCAGCATGGCGTGGCCGCTGCGGCGGCCTTCGGCCAGGCAGTCGTGAAGGGTTTCGACGTCCTGGGAGCGGACCTTGCCGCCGTGGTGGAAACGGTTGAACGCCCGGTAGTCCAGCGGCAGCATCTCCCGTTCGATGTTCTGGTGCGCTCGGGCTGTCTCGCGCGGCCCCATGGCCTTGGCCATCTGCTGTCCCGTCCGGCCGTGCCGGGGGAGGGTCATGATCTCGGCCTGGGCGCGGCAGGCCAGGCCCCACAGTTCCTCGTCCCGCGTCAGGGTGGCGAAGTCGGGCCAGCCGGCGAGTTCGCCGGCCGCGTACACCGGTGAGGCGGCGTTGGAGAGGACGTTGTCGACCTCGCGGCTGATCTGCGCGCACTTCGACACGCCGCTGCGCTCGTACAGCTCGGCGAACTGCTGGGCGGCGGTGGCGTTGCCCGTCTCGATGCGGAAGCCGGTCCGGTTCGCCGGATGCCGGTAGCAGATGCTCGCCTGTGCCACGTGTGCCGGGTCCGTCGGCGGGTGGATGGGCAGGTCGGCCGTGGCCTGGTGGCTGAGCATGCCGAGGAATCCGTGGGTGAGCCGGTCCTCCTCGATGCCCAGGGCCTGGAGGTGGTGCTCACGGACGCCGAGGCCGAAGCCGCACATGATGACGTGCGCGTCGCAGGCCCGGACCACGTTGCCCAGGCCACGTAGCAGCTCGATGCCCTCCGGTGCCCGGCTGGTGTGGCCGTCGAGGGTGATGATGACGAACTGGAAGCTGGTGCCCGCCAGCTGGGTGATGTTGTCTACAACGCGGTAGTCGTCGAACGTCTTCAGTTCGGCGTCGTCGTAGCAGTACAGCCGTTGTGCGGCGCTCAGTGGAGCCTTGCGGCCCGGCCGCACCAGGAACGTGACGTCGGCTTCCGCCAGGCTGAGGTGATAGCCGACGGGCAGGCCCGTTGCCCCGGCGCCGACGATGAGGATGGATGGGGCGGTCATGTGAATGCCTCCGGTTGAGGAGTGGTTGGTCTTGGTGATCCGGGCCGGCTGGGTCAGCCGAGTTCGGCGAGTCGTCGTGTCGCCGGTGCGGCGTGGCCCTCGATCCATCGCTTCGCGTCCGTGCCCGGAGGCGGGGAGGTGATCACTGTGTCGATCCCGAGCGCTTCGAATCGAGGTACTAGCTATGACACTCAGTCTCACAATAGGTATTTGATACCAGAACTGCAATCGTGACTCTGTCCGCGGTACGATTCGGGGCATGACCCCAGCCGCGACGCGAACCAGCACCCGAGACATCGCCCGCAGCGCCGTGCGCGCCGAGCTGGCCCAGGCGGCCTTCGAACTGTTCCGCCGCGAGGGGTACGAAAACGTCACCATTAACGACCTTGCCGCCGCGGCGGGCGTGTCGCGCAGCACGTTCCTGCGCTACTTCGGCAGCAAGGAGGAGGCCGCACTCAACGCCTTCGACGCTCACGGTGAGCGCGTCGCCGACGCGCTGCGCGCCCGCCCGGCCACCGAGGACGACTGGACCGCGCTACGGCGTGCACTGGACACCGCGCTGGAGCACTACCGTCAGGACCCGGACAGCGCCCTTGCGATGACACGGCTGGTCCAGGACACCCCGGCGCTCTGCGCGCGCCAACTGGAGAAGCAGAGCGGCTGGCGGCCGGCCTTGGCGCGGGCATTGGCCGAGCGAACCGGCTCGGCCGAGCAGACGACACTGGCCCACGCCGTACGCGCCGCCGCAGCCCTGGACTGCTTGAACGTTGCCCTCGACCACTGGACCGCATCCGACGGCCAACTGGATCTGACCGGCCTCCTGGACGACGCTTTCGCCGCCCTGACCCCCTCACGACAGTCTTGATCAGTCGAACGCTGTTCCTGTTCGGGTGATGTGGCGGTGGCCGAGTCATAACGGCAGGGCCTCCTGTGGTAGCTCGTGGTTGCGATCCCAATCGAGCAGCACAAGGAGGCTCTGTGTCGCAGATTTTCGTACTCGCGTCCACGGAGTCCGACGCGCCGTCTCCGGCGTGTGACTGCCTCGCGCACAGGTTTGGCAACGCGGCGGACGGGCCGGAGCGCGGATGGTGTCCCTTGTCGTGCAACGCCGTTGCGTTTAGCCGGGTGGTGCCTTGTCAAGAATGCCGTCCGTGATGATCGCGGTGTGGAGCTTGTAGCGCATGCACCTGCGGGGATGACGGTGGTGGGTAAAGGAATACTTGCCCTGCCGTTTACGTATCCGCGCCTTCAACCGGTGGCGAGGTCGTGGCGGGTGAAGGCCGGCCAGGGCGGCCCGGCCGATGGAGCCCACCAGCGAGGCCGGAGCCGTGCTCGACGGGAACTCGCCTGTGACGATGGTGTCGGCGGCGGCCCGCAGCAGGACCGTGAAGCTGACGCGGCGTGCAGATAGTTCCGCGTGGACGAGGGTGAGGTCGTCCGCAGTGTGGATCAGGGCCTGGTAGACCGTGAGAAGGGCGTACAACTCCTGCTCGATGCCGGGAACGGTCCTGGATCGCAGGATGCGGCCGTCCAGGAGGGTCGACTTCAGCGAGAAGTAGCAGGTCTCGGCCTCCCAGCGGCGGTGGTAGATCTCGATCAGTTCCCGGGCGGGATAGCGGTCGGCGTCGAGCAGGCTGGTGATCAGGCGCCACAACTCGGTGCGCTGGGTGCCGTCTTCGAGGCTGACGGTGATCCAGGCTTCGATGATCCGGACCTGGAGGCGTCGGCCGTATCCTCGGCCGGCGCGGTAGTGCTGGGAGCGGATGAAGGTCAGATAGGAGCCGTCGGAGAGTGCCAGCCGGGTGGTGGGGCAGCGTTTTCTGGTGGAGCGGAGCAGGAACGCGGCGCCGGTCTCGGATACTGCGTTGAGGAAGTCCACGGCGTCGTAGTAGGCGTCGGCCAGCAGCAGCATGGAGGCGTCCAGGCTCGCCAGGAGGCGGTGAGCGTAGGACAGTTCGCCGATGCGATCGGGGCCGAAGGCGGCGTCGAGCAGGGCGCGGGTGCCGCACTCCACCAGGGCCACGAGGCGGAGCATCGGATAGCCGAACTCCTTCACCTCGCCGATGTGTTTGGGAAAGTGCCAGGTGACGGCGGGATCGTCGGGGACGCACTGGGTGGTGCCGTCCAGGGCGACCAGGCGCCGTCCGCGGTAGAACGAGTCCCGTTGTCGGGTCGGAGAGGCAACCGGGCCTGCCAAGACCTCGAAGAGCCGGCGCAGCGGTGCGGTGCCCACCCGGCGCCGCGCACGCGACAGCGACGACGCACACGGGCATGCCGTCACCGCCTTGCCGAGACCGGCGGTCAGCTTCGCCCACACCCCTGCATACGAGACTCCCTCGAACACGGCGAGCGCGAGCACGAAGTACACCACCACCCGCGCAGGCAGCAGCCGCAGCCGCTGTTCCCGGGCGGCAGTCTCGTCAACAACGGCGTCGACCAGGCAGGGATCGATGATCTGGGTCAACTCGCCCAACTGGCCCGGGGCATAGACATCAAGGGGTGTCGGACACCGCCCGACGCTGGCAGACTGCTGCGGCACGGGACCTCCGAGTACTCGTTCCTGGGCTCGACACCACAGGAACTACTCGAGGTCCCGCCCCATGACCAGGTACTTGACACCCAGCCCGAACTGCTAAAGCAACGGCGTTGCACGACGAGGGACACGACCGTCCATGACTGGCATCCCACCATCCTGCGTCGCCGTCAGCGTACTGCGCGTGGCCGCGGCACTACACAGGCACTACACCCAACTCCTGCGCCGCATCGAACAGTTGAGCTGTACTCGTCGAACGGTTGCCCGCTGCGCACGGCGGCCGACGAGACCGCGCGGCAAGCCGCTCGGGCCTGCCGGTCCCGAACCGCCCTGCGCGCTTCAACGCGTACCCCTTGAGTGCTACGACGCCGTCGTACCGGGGAACCACGACCTCGCCGACTTGATGCGTCTGCGGGACCCGCAGCGGTTCCCGCCGGTGGTCTGCTGCAACCTGAGCCCGCCGTCCGGTTTCGGCGGGCGCTGGGAGACCGGCCTGCTTTTTCCCGTACGCGGTCTGCGGGTCGGTGTGGTCGGTTTCATCGGCGCGCAGGCGTACGAAGCGATCCCGCCGGAGGAACGGGCCGGGTTCGCCTTCCAGGAGGTGTCCGCTGAGCTGCTGTCCGTCGAACGCGACCGGTTGCTCCCCGAGGGGGCCGATGCCGTCATCGGGGTGAGCCACAGCGGTTTCGGGCACGATGTGGCCCTTCAGGAAAGCGGGTTGAGCCCGTTCGACCTGATCGTGGCGGCCCACTGCCACCGTGAGCAGTACCACTGGACATCGGGTACACGGCATGTCGTCAAGGCCCCAGAACTGGGCGCCGGACTGCTGCGTCTCGACCTCGACAGCGCCGGTGCGTGGAACTTCACCACCGAGTACCACCCGCCGACCACCAGTGCGGTCGGGCCGGGGCGGATTTCCTGCCCGCGTACGAGGCATGGGGGGCCGAGCTCCTCGGCCGTCTCACCACTTCGGTTCCGGACCGGGCCGTCCTCGCGTAACTGCTGGCGGCCCAGGCCCGCGCGGACAGCGGCGCAGGCGCCTTCCTGCTGAACCTGTCGACGCTGCGCGGCGGCCTGCTGGAAGCGGTGACACGCCGGGCACTGGCCGACGCGGTGCCGTTCGACACCACGCTGGTGCGCCTCACCGGCGAATACGACACCGGCGACCTCGTCCGAAGGACGAAGGCCCTCGGCGAGGAACCCGTACTCGCCTCCGCCCCCCCGCGACGGGCACGCGGGCGTGGCCACCACCGCCTACCTCGCCGACCGTCTGGGGATTCCCCACCTCCCCGTGGTGCCGCGCGCCACGCTCCGTTCCACAGTCCTTGCTCTCACTCAGGAGTACGTATGAGTGCCTTACCCGTCCTGAGCGCCACTCGTCTGTTCGAGGGGCTGGCCAGTCACCGCTCTTTCGAGGAAGAGTTCTATGGCCCTCTAGCGGTGGTTTGTTGACGGCGGGTTCGTGTGGGAGTGGGCCGTGAGGTGAAGGCGTCAACTACGGTCTGGGGAGCCCGAGATGACGAAGCGGTTGCCGTGTCCGCCCGCGCCCGGTCCGCTGGAAGGGTACGCCGGCGGGTTCGATGATCTCTTCGGGACGCTGGCCCAGCGGCGTGGGTTTCGCGAGTACCTGGCCGGGCTGCTGCTGCCCCGTGACCGCAACAGGACGCTGACCTGTCCGGCCGGTACGGAACCGGTGGCCGGTGCCCAGCACGCTTCCGTGCAGCGGCTTCAGTTCTTCCTGTCCGAGTCGACCTGGAGCCAAGAAGCTGTCAACCCGCCGCCTGGAGCTGCTGCTGGCCGACCCGGCCACCGCCCCGCACCCGGGCGGAGTCCTGATGATCGATGACTCAGGGGACCGCAAGGACGGGACGGCGACGGCGCACGGGGGCAAGCAGTATCCGGCTCGGTCGGGAAGATCGACCGCGGTGTGGTCACCGTGACCACGTGCTGGGCGGACGAGCGCGTGTACTACCCGGTGGATGCCTGCCCCTATACCCGGGCCCATCACTTCCCCCGCGGCAAGAACGACCCGAGCTTTCGCACCAAACTGCGGATCGCGGCCGACCTGGCCGCCCGGGCCAAGGCGGCCGGGCTGGTCTTCCGTGCAGTGGCGGCCGACTGTGCCTACGGCGACCAGGACAGCTTCCGCTCAGACTTCCACGCCACCGGCCCACCGTTCGTGATGGCTCTCAAGCCCCGGCACGGAACGTGGGCCTACGGCCGGGACGCCCACACTCCCGCCGATGCCGCCCGCCTCCTGGCCTGGCAGGATGCGGAACATCCCGGGGACTGGGCCCGCATCGAGCGCACGTTCCGCGACGGGCACACCGCCACCTGGTGGGCCGCGGAGGCCCGGCTGGGTTGGTGGGGCCCGGACGGGAACGTCCGCCTGGTGGTGGCCACAGCCGACCCGGCCACCCTGCCGGCGAAGGCGACCTGGTACCTGGCCACCGACCTGCCCCGCCCAGGCTCGCCACGCGCGGCCGCATCGCCCTGCCCGCCCGCCACCCTCGCCGAGATCGTGCGGATCTACGGGCTGCGGCACTGGGTCGAGCAGAGCTACAAACAGGTCAAGGACGAACTTGGCCGGGCCGACTTCCAGGTCCGCTCCGACACTGCAATCCGGCGCCACCAGACCCTCGTGAACTGCGCGTTCAGCTTCTGCTGGCACACCTGGTTCGCCCCACCAACGCCCCCGCCCCCTGCCAGCCGACCAGCCACCCGGTCCTGACACACTGCCAGGCCCGTCAGAGAGGGGGAGACCCCGAGTCCCAACTGCCCCAACCGGCTTGCTGGCCCCAGGCACTCCGAGCCGTCCGTGGCTGGCTGACACCCTGGGCCACGCTGCGACGCTACTGGCGGGCATGGTCCACGAAGCCCCCGCCCCCAGCACTCCAGGAACTGATCAACACTGTCGGCAACGGCAGACCTCTTGATCTCTACTGCCCGGTCTGACAAACCACGCCGAATACGCCGAGCGCCGCGGTGGCCGAGCCGGCCGGAGCCGACGTGAGCGACGCACCGCGGCCGCTCCCGGCAGCACACCGAGCCCAGCCGTCGCTCCCCTCGCCAAGGACAAGGTGACCTCCTGACGCGTCCCCAGGAGTGCCCGCCCCTCAAGAGGTGATACATATCGTTGACAGTCAGAATCAGACTTTGAGTCTATGGACACCGTCTGGTGGACTCGATGCCATGGCAGTGATGAACGAGTGCCTCGATCTGAGGGTCGACGGTGTGGATCTGAGTGTCGCCGCGAGCCACCGGGACGGAACCGGTATCCCCGTCGTCTTCCTGCACGGTTTCGGCTCCACGAAGGAGGACTACGCCGACGTCGCGTTCCACCCCGCGTTCGCCGGGCGGCCGCTGTTCGCCTACGACGCTCCGGGCTGCGGGGAGACGACCTTCGAGGAACTGTCGAGGGTCTCGATCCCGTTCCTGGTACGGACCGCCCGGGAGGTACTCGAGCGGGCGGGGATCCTGCGGTTCCACCTGGTCGGGCACTCCATGGGCGGCCTGACCGGACTGCTGCTGGCCCACCAGGAACCCGACCGCGTCCTCAGCTTCGTCGACATCGAGGGCAACGTGGCCCCGGAGGACTGCTTCCTGAGCCGCCAGATTCTCACCCACCCCTCAGGCGACGCCGAACGCTTCCTGGCCGACTTCACCGAACGGGCACGCCGCGCACCGCAGTTCGCCAGTTCCCTGTACGCGGCGGGCCTGCGCCACAAGGTCCGGGCCGGCGCGGTGCGCGGGATCTTCGAGTCGATGGTCGACCTGTCCGACCACGGCGACCTGATGACGAAGTTCCTGTCGCTGCCCTTCCCGCGCATGTTCCTGTACGGCGAGCAGAACTCCTCCCTGTCGTACCTGACGAAACTCGCCGCCAACGGCGTCGAGTTGGCGGAGATCGCACACAGCGGGCACTGGCCGATGTACTCCAACCCCGTCGCGATGTGGGAACGGATCGCCGATTTCCACGCCCGCGCCCAGCGCTGACGAACCCCGAAGGCACCCGATGAAGCCCTTCCGGCCCTCCCAGGCCATCTCCCGTGTCCAGCAGTCCTCCCTGCGGCCGACCTTCACGGCGCCGCCCGGGGTCGTCTCCCTGGCGATGGGAGAACCCGACTTCCCCACCCCGGAGCCCATCGCCGAGGCCCTGCGCCAGGCGATCCGGGACGGCCACACCCACTACGGCGACCTCAACGGCGATCTTGAACTGCGCGCGCTGATCGCGGACCGGGCCGGCCTCCTGTCGGCGGAGCCGTACGCCGAGAACTCCGTGGTGATCAGCCACGGCGGCTCGGCGGCCATCACCGCGAGCGCGCTGGCCGTCGTGGACCCCGGGGACCGGGTGGTCATCCCCGAGCCCACCTACTCGCTCTACCCCGACGCCGTACGCCTGGCCGGCGGTGAACCGGTGCTCGTCCCCATGACCGCGAACCACCACCTGGACTTCGACGCGCTGTCCGCCGCACTGCCCGGTGCGCGCATGGTCGTGCTGTGCAACCCGTCCAACCCGACCGGCGCGGTGCTGCCGCCCGAGGACCTCGCGCGGCTCGGGGAACTCCTCGACGGCACGGACACCCTCGTCCTCGTCGACGAGGCGTACGCCGACCTCGTCTACGACGGCGTGCCCTTCGTCTCCTCGCTGGCCATCGCCTCCCTGCGCGGCCGGCTCATCTACGTCAACACCCTCTCCAAGACGTACGCCATGACCGGCTGGCGCATCGGCTACGCGATCGCCCCCGCCGAGGTCACCACCGCCGTCCGCCACGTCCACCGCACCTTCAACGGATCCGTCAACGCCGCCGTGCAGCGCGCCGCCCTCACGGCCCTCCGGCTGGGCCCCGAGATCGCCGCCCCCATGTTCAAGGCGTACCAGGAGCGCCGCGACTTCGTGGCGAAGCGCCTGGCCGTCACCGATCTGCTCCACGGCAACGAGCCCGAGGGTGCCTTCTACGCGTTCGCCCGCTACGACGCCGACCTGCCGTCGACGGAAGTGACGCGCTTCCTCCTCCAGGAGGGCGTCGCCGTACGCGCCGGCAGCGAGTACGGCCCCAGCGGGCACCGGCACATCCGGCTGTCCTTCGCCGCCGCCCTCGACACCCTCGACGAGGGCATCACCCGCATCACCACGGCACTCGAACGGCTCCGGACCACGGGGGTGCCCTCGGCTCAGGCATAGCCGCCGTCGTCTCCGCCCGGTTCATACGCGCCGTTGCCCGGGCGGGAACAGCCCCGGCCGCCCCACCCCTTGGCGGCCGGGGCCGTACGCGTGCCCGCAGGGAAGCAAGAAGAGTGGCGGGGGGGGGGGGGGGGGGGGGGGGGGGGGGGGGGGCGCCGCGGCCACCCCCCCCCCCCCCGCCGGGCGGCGCGG
>NZ_JARAYJ010000081.1:0-9220 GCF_033794345.1 Streptomyces niveiscabiei | reverse complement strand
CCCCGCACCCACTCCACCCCCCTGCCGTAGCTGCGGGCAGTCGTGCCGCTAGGGGCGGCACGGGTGGGCGCAGCGGCACCCCGCAAGCGCGGGCAAGCGCCAACGCCCCCACCCCAGCCACCCACCGACCCGCACCCGAACCCCCGGCCCGAATCCACCCGCACGCGCGGACACCCCCCGGCGATCGGAGACCCGCCATGCTCGACGAATCACTCCTCGACACGCCGGAGGCCCTCGCCGAGGCCGACCGCCGAGCCCTCCTGCGCGGCGCGGCAGAGGCAGGCGCACGAGTCCGCACGGCAACGAGGCTCACGGCAGAAGCCGGCGTACGGGACCTGAAACCGGACGGCCGCCCCCGAGGCATCCTGATCGCCGGCCCCGGCGCGGCAGCGACCTGCGTGGCCGACCTCCTCGCCACCCTCGCGGGCGCGTCCTGCCCGGTCACCCGCCTCGCCCCCACCGGCGTGGCCCCCGCCGCCGGAGCCCTCCGCTGGGACCTCCCGGGCTGGGCGGGCTCGGTGGACCTCCTCCTGATCGCCACCCCGGACGGCACGGAACCGGGCCTGGTGCTCCTCGCGGAACAGGCGTACCGGCGCGGCTGCACGGTCGTATCGGTCGCCCCCGCCCGCACCCCCCTCGCGGAGGCGACAGGCGCCTCGCACAGCCTGTTCCTGCCCCTGGCGACGGCCCCGTACGACGCGGAGGCGCAACCGCTCACGGCGTCGGCCCCCGGCGTCCTGTGGGCGCTCCTGACCCCCCTCCTGGCCCTCCTGGACCGCATCGGCCTGACCACGGCCCCGCCGGAGACCCTGGAGCAGATCGCCGACCGCCTCGACCACGTCGCGGAACGCTGCGGCCCGGCGGTCGCGACGTACAGCAACCCGGCGAAGACCCTCGCGGGCGAACTCGCGGACGCGCTCCCGGTGATCTGGACGGAGGGCGTCTCCGCGGGCCCGGCGGGCCGCCGCTTCGCCGCCGCCCTGGCCGAACTCGCCGGCCGCCCCGCCCTGGTCGCGGAACTCCCGGAGGCCCTCGCCGCGCACAGCGCCCTCCTCGCGGGCCCACTGGCGGCCGGCGCCGACCCGGACGACTTCTTCCGCGACCGCGTCGACGACCCGCCCGCGCTGCACGCGCGCGTGGTGCTCCTCCGGGACCGCCCCAGCGGCGGCCTCAGCGCCGCCCCCGCAGCCCGTGACCTGGCCCTCGGCCACGACACGCCGATCAGCGAACTCGACCCCGAAGAGGGCACCGAACTGGAGACCCTGGCCGAACTGATCGCCATCACGGATTTCGCCGCCGTTTACCTCGCGCTGGCCGCCGGGGCCTGATCCTGTTCCCGGCCCGCACCTTCACGCAAGAGAGAACCGTATGGACCGCCTCGACAACACCGTCCGCCCCTACGCCTGGGGTTCCACCACCGCGATCCCGCACCTCCTCGGCGTGGAGCCGACCGGCGAACCCCAGGCGGAGATGTGGATGGGCGCCCACCCCGGCGCCCCCTCGCGCACCGCGCGCGGGACCCTCGTCGAGGTCATCGACGCGCACCCGCGCGAGGAACTCGGTGAGGCGGCCGTCACCAAGTTCGGCCCCCGCCTGCCGTTCCTCCTCAAACTCCTCGCGGCCGGCGCCCCCCTCTCCCTCCAGGTGCACCCGAACCTCCAGCAGGCGAAGGAGGGTTACGGCGACGAGGAGGCCCGCGGCGTCCCCGTCGACGCCCCGCACCGCAACTACAAGGACGCCAACCACAAGCCCGAACTCATCTGCGCGCTCACCGAGTTCGACGGCCTGTGCGGCTTCCGAGCCCCCGAGGAGTCCGCCACCCTCCTGGAGGGCCTCGGCGTCGACTCCCTCAAGCCGTACGCCGACCTCCTGCGCGCGCACCCCGAGGACGCGGCCCTGCGCGAGGTCCTCACGGCCGTCCTGAGCGCCGACCGCGCGGAGATGACCCGCACGGTCACCGAGGCGACCGCCGCCTGCGAACGCCTCGGCGGCGCCTACGCGCCGTACGCCGAGATCGCCCGCCACTACCCCGGCGACCCCGGCGTCATCGCCGCGATGCTCCTCAACCACGTACGGCTCCAGCCCGGCGAGGCCCTGTTCCTCGGCGCGGGCATCCCGCACGCGTACCTCAGCGGCCTGGGCGTCGAGATCATGGCCAACTCGGACAACGTCCTGCGCTGCGGGCTGACCCCCAAGCACGTCGACGTCCCCGAACTCCTGCGCGTCGTCCGCTTCGAGGCGACCGGCCCCGGCGTCCTGCGCCCCGAGGCGTCCCCGGACGGCGAGGAGGTCTACGACACCCCGATCGACGAGTTCCGCCTCTCCCGGTACGTCCTGCCCGAGGGCACGTCCGTCCACGACCTCACCCGCCAGGCCCCGCAGATCCTGCTCTGCACGGCCGGAAGCGTCCGCGCCGGGGAGCACGACCTCGCGCCGGGCCAGTCCGTGTTCGTCGCCGCCGGCGAGAAGGCCCAGGTGAGCGGTGCGGGCACGCTGTTCAGGGCCACCGTGGTCGTCTGATCCGATCATCGGACCGGGGCTGTGGACAACTCCCGCACCACGGCCCCGGGATGCTGTAACAATGGCCCACCGGCAAAGGCCCGGCAAAGCGCTGTACGGAGACGAAGGGATCGGGCGAGCACATGAGCGCGTCAGGCGGCACCAAGGCGATCGTGGCGGCACTCGGCGCCAACCTCGCGATCGCGGTATCGAAGTTCGTGGCGTTCGCCTTCAGCGGCTCCTCGTCCATGCTCGCCGAAGGCGTGCACTCCCTCGCCGACTCGGGCAACCAGGCGCTGCTCCTCGTCGGCGGCAAGAAGGCCCAGCGCGAGGCGACCCCGCAGCACCCCTTCGGGTACGGCCGCGAGCGCTACATCTACGCCTTCCTCGTCTCCATCGTGCTCTTCTCCATCGGCGGCATGTTCGCGATCTACGAGGGCTACGAGAAGATCAGGCACCCGCACGAACTGGAGCACTGGTACTGGCCGGTGGGCGTCCTGGTCTTCGCGATCATCGCCGAGGGCTTCTCCTTCCGGACGGCCATCAAGGAGTCCAACGAACTGCGCGGCAAGCTCTCCTGGAAGGAGTTCGTCCGCCGCGCCAAGGCGCCCGAGCTGCCCGTCGTCCTCCTGGAGGACTTCGGCGCCCTCGTCGGCCTGATCCTCGCCCTCTGCGGCGTCGGCCTCGCGCTTGCCACGGGCGACGGCGTCTGGGACGGCATCGGCACGCTCTGCATCGGCATCCTCCTCGTCCTCATCGCCCTCGTCCTCGCCGCCGAGACGAAGTCCCTGCTCCTCGGCGAGTCCGCGGGTCTGGAGGAGGTCAAGAAGATCGAGGCCGCGATCGTCGACGGCGACACGGTGACCCGCGTCATCCACATGCGCACCCTCCACCTCGGCCCCGAGGAACTCCTCGTCGCCGCCAAGGTCGCCGTCCAGCACGACGACACCGCCACCGAGGTCGCCACCGCCATCAACGCCGCCGAGTCCCGCATCCGCGAGGCCGTGCCGATCGCCCGCGTCATCTACCTCGAACCGGACATCTACAGCGAGACGGAGGCCGCCAAGGGCCCGGACCCGGAGGCGGCTCCGGGGGGCCCGACGCTCACACCGACGGACCACTGACGGGGCTCACACCCGGGGGCTCCGCCAGGGCGGGGGCCGACAGGACCAGCGGCCGACAGGGCGGTGGGCCCGGCTCAGGGGCGTTACGACGGGTGCGGGGCGGTTCCCGCCTCACGACGGCGCGGTACGGCTACCGCCTTGCGACGGGCGCAGCGCGGCTCACGCCCGGTAGGCATCCCGTGAGCCGTGAGCCGTGAGCCGTGAGCCGTGAGCCCGCGCGGCCCCGCCGTCCCCGGCTCGGCCCGGCGCGTGGCCCTGTGCCCGGTCAGCGCCCGGCTCCGCCTCCGCCGTGGAGATCCGCCGTACGGTGCCCCGAGGGTCGGCGCCCGGCCCCGCCTCCGCCGCGGGGTGCCCCGACGGGCGGTACCCCGCACCCCGGCCCACCCCCAGCACCCCGTACGGCGACTCACGACGCAACCCCGGCGCGGTGCCATCCGGTCCGATCTCCGGGACGGCCTTTTCCAGCACACCGCGACGGCCCGCCCCCGCCCGCAACACCCCAGGTGAAGCCGCGAACCCGCCCCCACCACCACCCCCGTGCACCCCTCGGGATCGGCTCGAACCTGTCGGACGCGGGCTGGGCCGTCCCGGGTGGCCGGTGTAGCTTTGGGGCGGAGTCAGACGTCGCTGCTGATGGCGGTCGGGCGGTCCCCAGCGGACCGGCCGAGGGAGAGAGGGCCTCCGACGGACTGCGCTGCGCGTACGCGGGCTCGCCTGCCCGTGCCCCCGCAGGACCACGCGTCCCGCGGGCGCACCCCTGTGTCCGCCGCCGCGCAGACCAGCCGTGTCCACCTCTCGCCCAGACATCGAGGAGCAGCAGTTCCATGACCCAGGACTTCAAGGTCGCCGACCTCTCCCTGGCCGACTTCGGCCGCAAGGAGATCACCCTCGCCGAGCACGAGATGCCGGGCCTGATGGCGATCCGCAAGGAGTACGCCGAGTCCCAGCCCCTCGCCGGCGCCCGCGTCACCGGCTCCCTGCACATGACCGTGCAGACCGCCGTCCTGATCGAGACGCTCGTCGCCCTCGGCGCGCGCGTCCGCTGGGCCTCCTGCAACATCTTCTCCACCCAGGACCACGCCGCCGCGGCCATCGCCGTCGGCCCGAACGGCACGGTCGACAACCCCCAGGGCGTCCCGGTCTTCGCTTGGAAGGGCGAGACTCTGGAGGAGTACTGGTGGTGCACCGAGCAGGCGCTGACCTGGGCGGACAGCCCCACCGGCGGCCCGAACATGATCCTCGACGACGGCGGTGACGCCACCCTCCTCGTCCACAAGGGCGTCGAGTACGAGAAGGACGGCAAGGTCCCTGCCGTCGACACCGCCGAGTCCGACGAGCACCGCGTCATCCTCGAACTCCTGCACCGCACGATCTCCGAGGGCTCCCAGAAGTGGACCCAGCTCGCCTCGGAGATCCGCGGCGTCACCGAGGAGACCACCACCGGCGTCCACCGCCTGTACGAGATGCAGCGCGACGGCGTCCTCCTCTTCCCGGCGATCAACGTCAACGACGCCGTCACCAAGTCGAAGTTCGACAACAAGTACGGCTGCCGCCACTCCCTGATCGACGGCATCAACCGCGCCACCGACGTCCTCATCGGCGGCAAGACCGCCGTCGTCTGCGGCTACGGCGACGTCGGCAAGGGCTGCGCCGAGTCCCTGCGCGGCCAGGGCGCCCGCGTCATCGTCACCGAGATCGACCCCATCTGCGCGCTCCAGGCCGCGATGGACGGCTACCAGGTCACGACCCTCGACGAGGTCGTCGACAAGGCCGACATCTTCATTACCACGACCGGCAACAAGGACATCATCATGGCCTCCGACATGGCCAAGATGAAGCACCAGGCCATCGTCGGGAACATCGGCCACTTCGACAACGAGATCGACATGGCCGGCCTCGCGAAGATCCCCGGCATCGTCAAGGACGAGGTCAAGCCCCAGGTCCACACCTGGACCTTCGAGGACGGCAAGGTCCTCATCGTCCTGTCCGAGGGCCGCCTGCTGAACCTCGGCAACGCGACCGGCCACCCGTCCTTCGTGATGTCCAACTCCTTCGCGGACCAGACCCTGGCCCAGATCGAGCTGTTCGCCAAGCAGGAGGAGTACCCGGTCGGCGTCTACACGCTGCCCAAGCACCTCGACGAGAAGGTCGCCCGCCTCCACCTCGACGCCCTCGGCGTCAAGCTGACGACCCTGCGCCCCGAGCAGGCCTCGTACATCGGCGTAGAGGTCGACGGCCCGTACAAGCCGGACCACTACCGCTACTGACCCGGCGGCACCGGGTCCCCGACCCGCGCCGAACCGGCGGTACTCCAGAGGCAGGCCCCCGCACCCCCGTGCCGGGGGCCTGCCCCTTTCGGCCCGGCCGGGACCGCCCCCCGACGACCCGACCAGCTCTGTCACGACCCAGGACCCCCATGCCCCGCGGCCGCTACTCGCTCCACGACCCGCACGACCACACCCCCCTCGGCGAGGAGTACTTCCAGTGCGCCCCCGGCCCCTCCGGCTGGCGGTACGTCGCCCAGCGGACCACCCCCGCCGGCGACCACAGCGGCTCCGTCGACCTCGCCCTCGACGACCTCGGCCGCCCCATCCGCCTCGAACTCCACGCGGCCGGCTGGCAGGTCCGCGCCGCAGCCCTGGACGGCGTCACCTGGGTCCGCACCGACCCCACCGGCGCCGAGGCCACCGAGGGCAACGCCCCCGCCCACGCCTTCACCGGCACCTCCCCGGCCTTCCTCGTCGCCACCGCCCGCCTCCTGCGCCTCACGCCCTCCCCTTCCGCGACCCGCGTCCGCCTCGTCTCCTTCACCGACCCGGTCCTCGCCCCCCGCACGACCGACCAGTCCTGGGCCTTGGTGAACAGCGAAGCACACGCCACTGACAACGCCCCCCTGACCGTGGACGAATACCAGGTCACAGCCCTGGACACCGGCGAACTCCACACCGTCCACATCGCCGGCGACGTCGTCCTCGCGGCCCCCGGCATCGAACTGGAGGACCTCGCCTCACCCCCGTCGACGTTCACCTGAACCGTCAGGCAGGCGGCACGAACCCGGTCGAGGGCCGCTCGGCAGGCGGCTGCTGAGGCTGCTGGGGCACCTGCTGCTCCGGCTGCTTCTGAGGGGCCGGCTGAGCCTGTCGCGGCTCCTGGTACGCCCGAGGCGCCTGCGCCCCGTAAGAAACCCCTCCAGCGCCCCCGTACACGTCGTACGGCGAACCCGCCGCACCCGTCGTACCCGTCGGGAACGCCCGGCGAGCCTCCCGCGCCTGACGCTCCTGTGCCACCGCCGCGAGGTACGCCCCCGGCGTCATCCCCTCCGGCACGGGCGCGCCCGTACGCGCGACCAGATCGTTCGCGAGGCGCTCCGCCATCCTCCAGCCGACCTGGGGATCCAACTGGTGCGCGCGCCCGAGGTACTGCCGTATCGCCAGCCACAGCGCGTCGGGTACGGCGGACAGGTCCAGCTCGGCGAAACGGCCCGCCAGCGCGGGCGGGGGAGGCGCGAGGAAGCCGCCCCGCGCGACGGGTATCCGCTCCCGCACCACCAGGGTCCCCGCGAACACGTCCCCGAGCCGCCTCCCGCGCGCGGACACCAGCGAGGCGATGACGGCCACGGTCCCACCCGTCGCCAGGATCTCGACCACCCCGATCGCCCCGCGCACGAGCGCGTGCCGGAACCGGATCGGCCCTCCGTCGTCCCGCACCACCCGCAGTCCGAACGCCAGCTTCCCCAGCGACCGCCCATGGCTCAGCGTCTCGACCGCGATCGGCACCCCCACCAGCACCAGCAGGAACGACGCGATCGACAGCGCGGTCTGCGCGGCCTCGTCCAGGGAGGCCGTGGTCGCGATCAGGACGACGGACACGACGATGTAGAGCACAACGGCCACGACGAGGTCCAGGAGGACGGCCAGCGCCCTGCTGGGCAGCCTCGCGGGCCGTAGCTCCAACGCCACGGCCTCGCCCGTCACCAGCTCGCTCACGCTCGCGCCCCTTCCCTGGTCTGCCCGGTGAACAGCAAGTCTGCCAAGCTGAAGGTACTTCGCGCCCCAGTGCGACAAGCTGACTTCACCGACCGGTAGCCGACGAACAGCCGAGGAGCACGCACACCGATGGACCTCGACGTCTTCGTCTCCGCCCACCGCGCGGAGTGGGACCGCCTCGACGCCCTCCTCAGCCGCCGCAGCCGCCTCACCGGGGCGGAGGCCGACGAACTCGTCGCCCTCTACCAGCGCACGGCCACCCACCTCTCCCTGATCCAGTCCAGCGCCCCCGACCCGCAGCTCACCGGACGGCTCAGCCAACTCGTCGCCCGCGCGCGCAGTGCCGTGACAGGAACCCGCCGCGCCTCCTGGAGAGACGTCACCCGCTTCCTCACCCAGGGGTTCCCGGCGGCCGTCTACCGCGCGCGCCACTGGTGGGTCCCGACGGCACTCCTGTCGACGGCCGTGGGAGCCCTCCTCGGCTGGTGGATCGGCACCCACCCGGAGGTGCGGTCGAGCATCGCCGCCCCCAGCCAGCTGCGCGAACTCACCCGCCCCGGCGGCGAGTACGAGACCTACTACTCCAGCCACCCGGCGGCCTCCTTCGCCGCCCAGGTGTGGACGAACAACGCCCAGGCCGCCGCGTTGTGCCTGGTCCTGGGTATCTTCCTGGGCCTGCCGGTCCTCTGGATCCTCTTCCAGAACATGCTCAACCTGGGCGTCGGCTTCGGCCTCATGTCCTCCGCCGGCCGCCTCGACACCTTCCTCGGCCTCGTCCTCCCGCACGGCCTCCTCGAACTGACCGCCGTCTTCGTCGCCGCGGGCACCGGCCTGCGCCTCGGCTGGACCGTCATCGACCCCGGCCCACGCACCCGCCGCACAGCCCTCGCGGAAGAAGGCCGCGCCGCCGTCGGCATGGCCATCGGCCTGGCCCTGGTGCTCTTTGTCTCCGGCGCCATCGAGGGCTTCGTGACCCCGTCCGGCCTGCCCACGTGGGCCCGCATCACCATCGGCATCGCCGCCGAGACGGCCTTCCTCGTGTACGTCTGGGTCCTCGGCGGACGTGCTGTCCGAGCCGGGGAGACGGGGGACGTGGAGGCCGCCGAGCGCAGCGCCCGTGTCCCTATGGCCGCCTGATGTGCAAACAGGCTTGCCGAGCTGTTAGTCTCCTCTTCGCCCCACAGGAACCGTTGACACGGGTCCTACAGGGCGGTAGATTCGAACAGTTGCCTAGAACTGGATCTGATACGGTTGGCAGTGAGTTAGTATCTACAACGCCTCCCGGAACTTCGATTCCAACCAGAGGCACTCCCCGATGAATTCGGAAAAGAACGGCCGGTCAGACCGGCCCGGAACTTCTGATAAAGTCGGAAACGCCGAAAGGGAAACGCCCGAAGCGAAAGCGGAGAGCGAGAACCGGAAAGCACCGAGGAAATCGGATCGGAAAAAGATCTGATAGAGTCGGAGACGCAAGACCGAAGGGAAAAGCCCGGAGGAAAGCCTGAGAGAGTGTCTCGGGTGAGTACAAAGGAAGCGTCCGTTCCTTGAGAACTCAACAGCGTGCCAAAAATCAACGCCAGATTAGTTGATACCCCGTCCCCGGCCTTCGGT
>NZ_JARAYJ010000080.1:0-11546 GCF_033794345.1 Streptomyces niveiscabiei | reverse complement strand
GACAACTCCCCTTTCTGGGACGGCGTCCGGCACCACCGCCTCCTCCTCCAGCGCTGCACCGCCTGCACGGCCCTGCGCTTCCCGTGGCTCCCCGGCTGCGCCGAGTGCGGCTCCCCGGACTGGGACACGCGGGAGGCGTCCGGCGAGGGCACGGTCTACTCGTACGTCGTCATGCACCACCCCCCGTTCCCGGCCTTCGACCCCCCGTACGCCGTCGCCCTGATCGAACTCGCGGAAGGCCCGAGGATGGTGAGCAACGTGCTCGGCGTGCCGTACGACAAGGTCCGCATCGGGATGCCGGTGACGCTCGAATTCCGGGCGTACGACGAGGAGTTGACGCTCCCGGTGTTCCGCGCGGGGGAGGGCCCGGCATGAGGGAAGGCACCGAACTCCCGCCGCTCGCCGTCGAGATCACCCGCACGCTGATCGTCGCCGGGGCGATAGCGTCCCGCGACTACCAGGACGTCCACCACGACCCCGAGGCCGCCCGCGCCAAGGGCTCCCCGGACATCTTCATGAACATCCTCACGACCAACGGCCTGGTGGGCAGGTACATCACGGACCACTTCGGCCCCGACTCCCGCCTGCGCAAGGTCGCCATCAGGCTGGGAGTCCCCAACTACCCCGGGGACACCATGGAGTTGACGGGCCGGGTCGAGCGGGTCGAGGGCGACGAGGTGACGGTCCGGGTCACCGGCGAGAACAGCCGGGGGCGGCACGTGACGGGCACCGTGGAGGTGACGGTCCGATGACCCTCGCCGGACGCGCGGCCATCGCCGGCATCGGCGCCACCGAGTTCACCAAGGACTCGGGCCGCAGCGAACTGCGCCTGGCCGCGGAAGCCGTACGCGCGGCCATCGCCGACGCCGGACTGCGCCCCACGGACGTCGACGGCATGGTGACGTTCACGATGGACACGAACCCCGAGATCACCCTCGCGCAAGCCTGCGGGATAGGAGAGCTGGGGTTCTTCGCCCGGGTCCACTACGGCGGCGGCGCGGCCTGTGCGACGGTCCTGCAAGCGGCGATGGCGGTGGCGACGGGTACCGCGGAGGTCGTCGTCTGCTACCGCGCCTTCAACGAGCGCTCGGGCCGCCGCTTCGGCTCGGGGGTGACCCGGCGTGAGCCGTCCGCGGAAGGCGTCGCCCTCGGCTGGACCCTCCCCTTCGGCCTCCTCACCCCCGCGTCGTGGGTCGCGATGACCGCCCAGCGCTACCTGCACACGTACGGCCTCACCCCGGAGGCGTACGGCCACGTGGCGGTCGTCGACCGCAAGCACGCCGCCACCAACCCCGCCGCGTACTTCTACGGTCGTCCCATCACCCTGGAGGACCACGCGGCGTCGCGCTGGATCGTCGAGCCCCTGCGCCTCCTCGACTGCTGCCAGGAGACCGACGGCGGCCAGGCGCTGATCGTGACGACCCCGGAGCGCGCGCGGGACCTGGCGCGGCCCCCCGTACTCGTCGCGGCGGCGGCGCAGGGCGCGGCGAAGGGGCAGGAGGCGATGACCGGCTTCTACCGGGGTGACCTGGCGGGACTCCCCGAGATGGGGGTGGTCGCGCGGAGACTCTGGCGCGCCTCGGGACTCACGCCCGCCGACATCGACGTAGGGATCCTGTACGACCACTTCACGCCGTTCGTCCTCATGCAGCTGGAGGAGTTCGGGTTCTGTGGTCCTGGGGAGGGATGGGGCTACGTCGCGGAGGAGCGGCTCGCGCTGAACACACACGGGGGGCAGCTCGGGGAGGCGTACCTCCACGGTATGAACGGTATCGCCGAGGCCGTACGGCAGCTGCGCGGGACGGCCGTCAACCAGGTGGCTGGGGCGGAGAGCGCGCTGGTGACGGCCGGTACCGGGGTACCGACCTCCGGTCTGATCCTTACGGCGGACAGCTGACCCCCCAGGGGTCATCCCGTAGTACCCGGGTGCCGTCGCTCCACCTTCAGGAGGTGGGGCCTGCCCTACCCCTACAACCTGAGGGGGACTCGTCTTCGGGACCTGCGGGCGATCCGGACGACACGGTCTCCCTCCTAGCGTGGAGACATGACCACACCCGTCTGCACCAGCGCTTCGAACCGCGGGGCGCGGACCACCGTCCGCCCGTACCCGTCGTTCGCGTCCTACGTCCGGGACCGGCAGCCGGTGCTCCTGCGCACCGCCCGCTCGCTGACCGCGAATCCGTGCGATGCGGAGGACCTCCTCCAGACCGCCCTGGCGAAGACCTACGTCGCCTGGGACCGCATCGAGGACCACCGCGCGCTCGACGGCTACGTCCGCCGCGCCCTCCTCAACACGCGCACCTCCCAGTGGCGCAAGCGCAAGGTCGACGAGTTCACGTGCGACGAGCTTCCCGAGCCCTCGTTCGCCCTCGACGACCCGGCCGAGCAGCAGGCACTCCACGACGCGATGTGGCGAGCCATCCTGAAGCTCCCCGCCCGCCAGCGCGCGATGGTAGTCCTCAGGTACTACGAGGACCTCAGCGAGGCCCAGACCGCCGAGGTCCTCGGCGTCTCGATCGGCACGGTGAAGTCGGCGGTGTCGCGGGCGCTGGGCAAACTCCGCGAGGACCCTGAGCTGGAGCTGGCCCGCGACTGAGGGGGCCTGCTCAGACGCCGATCAGCTCGATCCCGATCGCCAGCGCGCCCAGCGCCTCCTTCTCCGGCGGGTAGATGGCCCGCATCGCGGCGAGCTGCTCCTCCCGAGTGGCCGTAGGGTTCACGGCGTCCGGCCCCTCCCCGTCGAGCAGCGCCCCGAAGTCGGCGTACTCGGTGACCCGGGTGACCCGTACGTCGCAGGTATCACCCGCCCCCTCCACCCGGAACCGGATCACGTCCCCCTCGACGAGATCCGCGTGCCGCGGATACCGCACCCGTACCTCGACCGTCTTCACCCCGGCCACCACCAGGTCGTAGTACTTCCGGTGCAGGCGCAGTTCTCGGACGGTGGTCATCCTTTGTTCCTCCTGCGGCAGGGCGGTCGTACGCGGCTTGTAGGGTCGGGCTCGGCGGGTCGGCCCGGAGTCTCCTACACCCCGGGGCGACCCGTTCCCGTACGTCAGCGACCCCGTACCCCCGCCGCCCCCAGGAGCACCCGGCCCTCGGCGCCGGCGCGCCGGATCAGCTCGGCGGCGTCCTCGACGCCGACGCCCACGGGGAGCGCGTCGAGGCAGACGGCCAGGCATACGGCGCTGCCCTGACCGACCTGCGTACGCCACTTCTCGTCGGCGTCCGGTACGCGCAGCAGGCAGTGCTCGTGCCCGTAGTCGAGCGCGACCGTCCGTCCGCCCAGCCGGAGCCGGTCCCCGATGCCGGGCACGCGCTCGGCGGCGGGCCGCAGCCGCAGGGCGGTGCCGATGGCGCGCAGCCCCTTCTCGATCGACTCGGCGGTCTCGTTCGGGCGGTACGGCGGCGGATGCCCGATCAGCAGCCACGGCGTGACCCCGGCGGGCGTGAAGTCCAGCCACGTGAGGACGGTGAGCCCGGCGACGAACCCGGCGCCGGGTGCGGACACCTTCGGCGCGCGTACCCGCGCCCAGACGACCTTGCCGAACGGCGCGGGCCGACACCCCCAGTCGTCCCCGCAGACGGCGTCCAGGATGAACAGCCCCCGCCCCCTTCCGCGTTCACCAGATTCCGGCCGCCGCCTCGGCGCACGCCGGGTGGGGTCCTGGACCTCGATGCGGGCCTCCTGGTCGTCCGCGTCGATGGTGATCCGGATCGAGTCGCCGGGTTCGGTGCCGTAACGGATGGCGTTGGTGGTCATCTCTGAGGTCACGAGGGCGATGTTCTCGACGTAGTCCTCAGGTACGCCCGGTACGTGGTACTCGACGTACGCACGTACGAATCTCCGGGCGACTCCGGCGGAGGAGGGGTCGCCGGGGAGTACGAGAACCGGCGGCGGTGCGGGCGAGGTTGCTAGTGGTCGTTCGATCATGCAAATCCCCTCATGGGAGACGGCCACTCTGCGCGTCGGATGCATGACGCGAGCGTGGCTTCATGTGCATTTCGCCACACTAGGTTGCTCCCCAATCGACCTGTGACGCAAGCAGTTCCGTGATTCTGTAGAAATTTGCATATGACTGTTCGAGTAGGGGAGGGCATGTCAAGTACGCAGGTGACAGGTGATGAGACGGCGCGGCAGACTGTCCGCCAGGACTCGGGAGGGGACGGATACGACGTGAGTGCGCCCACTGTGCGCCGTCGGCGCCTTGGTGCGAAGCTCAGGGCACTTCGCGGTGACTTCACCCTGGAAGAGGTTTCGGAGCGTTCGGGCGGCCAGTTCGTGACGTCCAAGCTGTCGCGCATCGAGACGGCGAAGAGTCCGGCCAAGGCGAAGGACATCGACGCGTTGCTGGATCTGTACGCCGAGTTGGGGCGTGAGGTCGACGACGAGTTGCGTGCCGCGTTGATCGCGCTCACCAAGGAGGGCGCGCAGCGGGGGTGGTGGCATTCGTATCGGGGTGTACTTACGCCCGTGTACGAGGACTTGATCAGCCTGGAGGCCGAGGCGGAATCGATCTCCTGGTGGCAACTGGGCGCCATCCCTGGCCTGCTCCAGACCGGCGAGTATGCGCGGGAGTTTATGCGGGCAGCCGCGATGTCCGAGGCTGTCGAGGCACGGGTCGATGCCCTGGTCGAGGTGAGGCTCGCGCGTCAGGCGGTGCTCACGCGCGATGAGCCCCTCACTCTGTGGGCGATCATTGCCGAGGGTGCTCTACGGTCCACGTCGGAAGTCGACGGCCTGATGCACGACCAGTTGGGCCGACTCCTCACCATGGGCAAGCGGCCGAACGTCAACGTACAAGTACTGCCTTCCGGCGCCCCGTTGAACGTTGGCCAGCTGGGTAGCTTCGCGATACTCGGGTTCGGGCCTCACGCGGACCTTGACGTGGTGCACACAGAGGGGCTGACCACGGCCCTGTACATCGAAGAGCGCGACAAGGTCGCCGCTCACCGGGATGCCTGGCAGCGCCTGAGCGCTGCGGCGCTCTCGGTCGAGGCTTCGGTGGAACTGATCACAGAAATAAGGAAGAGCACGACATGACCCACGTTGACGACGCCTCGACTCTCCCTCTGGCGTGGCGGAAGTCCTCGTACAGCGACGCAGGGACGCAGTGCGTCGAGTGCGGCGTCGTCGACGACCGAACGATCGCCGTCCGCGACAGCAAGACCCCCCACGGCCCTGCTCTTCTGCTGGACAGAGGACGCTTGGCTACGTTCGTCGAGGCGATCGCTGATGGCCGGCTAAGCACGACCGACTGATCCAAAAGGACCAACGACGGCGCTCCTTACGGGCTTTCCGCAGCCGCAAGGAGCGCTGTGTCACCGCCTTGACCTCACTGCCTGGAGCACCGCTTGCGCCGCTCGCTCCGGATCTTCGTGCTCCCATACACGGATGACGAGCCAACCCGCGTTGCGCAGGGCTTCGTTGGTCTCGGTATCACGTGCCTGGTTTCCGGCAATCTTCTCTTGCCAGAATGCCGCCCCTTTCTTCGCGGGCCGGTGGTGTTCAGGGCAGCCGTGCCAGTAGCAACCGTCGACGAAGACGGCGACGCGGACCTTGGTGAATACCACGTCGGCTGTCCGGCGTAGATCGGGGAGCGGTCTGACTCCCACGCGGTATCGCAGCCCGTGTCTGTGGAGCGCGGACCGCAACAGCTTCTCGGGCTTCGTGTCCCGTCCCTTGTTGGCGGACATGACCGCTCGGGACGCGGCGGAGGAAGCTCGTGAGCTGGGAGGTACGGTCTCGGTGGTCACGAGACCGGCAACGTGAGCCATCTGCCATGCCTGCGCCAGGTTCGCGGCGCGCGTCTCGGCGTCTACCTCTCCGACATACCGTTCCTGTGTCTCGCCCTCTTGGGACCACCGTAGGTACGCGCGGATACGGCGAGTGCCGCGATAGAGACGCAAGGCGATAGATGCCCGCGCGAATCGGCCCTCGCCGAGGTCGACCGCGCGAGCGAGGCGGCTGCTGGCGGCCCGGTCCTGCTCAGAAGCTCGGGCCTCCCTGCTCATCCCTGCCCGCGGCTTCCACGCCCGATCGGGAGGCATCCGATCCTTCCAACGCCTTTGTCGATCGTTCGCGGCTTCGGTCATTTCCGCTTCTCCGGGTCCTCCAGAGCCCCAACTGACTTGAGAGCTTCGGCGACGGCCTTTGAGAAGGCCGTCCCGAGCTTGACGGGCACGGCGTTGCCCAGTTGCCGCATCTTCTCTCCCCGTGGCCCGCTGAGAAGCCAACGGTCCGGGAAGGTCATGACTCGTGCGGTCTCGCGCACGGTCATGTAGCGGTATCCGTCTCCACCCCCGAAGTTCGCGAAGTTCGCATCGTCGAGTTGCATGACGGATTCCCCGCCCGGGACGCCGTGTACGCCCGCTTTCACAGTCTTCGCGGGCCGGTCCAGCAGGTTCGGGGTGTGCCCGGTGTACATACGAGCCCCAGGCCATCCGATGTGATCGGGGACGGTGCCCACGGGGAGCTTGTTCTTTACGGCTTCTTCCGTAACGTACGGAAGGGGATTCCCCTCGTTCTCATCGATTCCCTCGATAGCGTCACGCAGTGTGCGCCATGGCTCCAGCTTCAGCTTCTCCTTGACCTTCTTGTTCTCGTAGTCAAGTGCCGGAAGGTTGGCGATGACACGCTTGCGTACATCGGCAGGTACCTTCTTGTGTCGTTCTGTCCAGTAGGGTCCGCCCTCGCGCATGGAATGGATCAACGACTCTTCGGAGTGTGTCTCCTTGGGCATGAACTTGGCCCAGTCGATACCGAGATCGGCGCGGAATGCGATGATGATCACTCGCTTTCGAATCTGTGGCACGCCGTAGTCGGCCGCGTTGACCTCCATCTCCTTGACCATGTATCTCTCGGAGAGGTCAACGGAGTCGTTGGCGATCCGCTTCTCAAGGGTTTCGTTGTGCTCTTCCCACGTTGCTTCCTTGTCGCGCTCCACGAACGGAAGACGCATTTCGTTCAAAATGTATTTGAAGTAGGGCTCGAAGGACGGCCGGAGCAAGCCGCGCACGTTCTCGCAGATGACTGCCTTTGGCCGCATTTCCCGAATGGCGCGGAACATCTGCGGGAACATGTTCCGCTCGTCTTCCATGCCCTTGTGCGCGCCCCCTAGGCTGAATGGCTGGCAGGGTGGTCCACCGGCGAGGACGTCGACCTCGCCCGTGACGACATCGGTGAAGTCGATGTCACGTACGTCGCCTGGAATGAGCGGCCAACGAGTGGTCGGCTCGTTTGGGTCCGGCGGGTTGCCGCTCAGGGTTTCGCACGCCCGCTTGGCGTACTCGTTCACCAGGAGCGGGCGGAAGCCCGCCGCGTGCACAGCCATCGCGAGCCCTCCGCCGCCGGCGAACAGCTCGACACAGGTCCCTACCTCTTGGCGTTCTTCTCGCAGCTCAGGCATGAGAGAAGCGTACCGCGGAGTTTGTGATCATGGCGGCGTATCCCGCAACTTATCTCGCGTGTCCCCCAGTTGCCCCAGGTAGGGTGCGCGTGATCAGGAGTTTCATAGGGGACGGGGTGCCCACATGACCGACCAGTTCAGCGATCAGTTCCGCCTCAGCATCACCAGAGCGCTCGGTGATCAGTTGGCGGAGGCGTTGGACAAACTGACTCCGGCACCGCTGACTCAGGAAAATCTCGACGCACTGGACGAACGCGCCAGGATTGAGAAGCTACAGAGTCGTTCCGGGGTCTATCAACTACACCGAGGGCCCGATCAGGATTTGGTCTATGTAGGAAAGGCCGACAAACCGCTGTCGTCCCGCCTGGGTAATCATCTGCGTAAGATCTCCGGGCGTCGAGAGATCTCGATAGACGAGATGACGTTCAAGTGTCTCTACGTCGCGGAAGACTTTTCGGCGGTCGCTCCGGAAAAGCTTCTCATCAAGAAGTACAAGGCATCCGGCCACATCCCTTGGAACGCGAACGGGTTCGGTAACAAGGACCCCGGCCGCAACCGGGACAGGACCGTACTCAAGGCCAATCACTTCGACATGTTGTTTCCCATCGACCTTCACCGTATGGTCGACGGGCTGACTCCGGGCGAGCAGTCACTGCATGATCTGCTTCAGCAGATGAAGCAGGGTCTGCCGTACAACTTCCGCTACAAGGAGTCGTCGCAGTTCAAGAACATCGCCGTAGCGGTCCCCGAATTCGAGATGACGGCGAACGGCGTGTTCGAACTCGTGGCGCGAGCGCTTCCCTCGTCGTGGCAGATCAGCGCTCTGATGGGGTACGTGATCATGTACGACGACCGCGACACGGAGTACGCGAGCGCGTGGCGCTACTACCGGGGCGATGAGGTACTTGAGGCCCAGCCCGCCTCGAAGGCGGCGGGCGACGTCGACGAAGACTCCGAAGAAGACGAGGACGACGAGGCGTAGCCGCATACGCGGAAACGACAACGGCGTCTCTGGCTCAGCGCGCAGTCGGGCCAGAGGCGCCGTTCGTGGTGTCAAGTGCGTTTCGATCACCGGGACGTACGACAGGCTGCTTGCTGTGTGGGGTGGCCGGCCAGTCCGTGACGTGGTGTGGCCGGACGGTGCATCGCGCGGATGACGTGACGTCACCGCCAACTCACAGAAAAAGTTGCCGAGTTCGCTGGGATTTGCTTCAACTCGGCGATCTCGGTGCTACGGTGCTCCTCAGCCACAACAAAAAGTGGCCCCACCAGGACTCAGAGTGCAGCAAACACTCTGCTGATGGGGCCTGACGACAATCTCTCGCTAAAGGAACCTGTCGCCATGCGCAACTCTATCGCGCACGCCTTTTTGGCGTACCTCTGCACCCTGATCGCCCTCCTCCTGCCCGCCACCGGTAGCCGCCGCAAGTGCTGCGTGAAAGCCCCCGCAGCCCCGGCCCTCGAGCCCGTCATTCCCGAAAGCCCCTGGTCACGCCCCTGGACCTCGCCGTCCAAGGAAGAGGCCGCCGCGATCTTCCGGCGGCAGGCCGAGGCGCGGGCGTGGGCCGAGGCCGCCGAGGTCGAGCTTCAGCGGGAGCGGCGGCGGGCTGCGGCGTACGCGGCTGCGGGGCTGGAGTATCCGTACACGTACGAGGGCGCTCCGTTCGGGGCGGAAGCGTTTGCCAATGTGATGCCGGAGAGTGCTTGAGGGGGTGATCGGGGGCGGATCGCTGTTTCGCTCACCTGGGTATTTGACCTTCGCTTTAATGTGAGCCGATCGATCGGCCCCTTCCTAGTGACATACCGATCGGTATGTGCGCAGAATCGGCCTCAACCAGTTCCGTCGCAGGCAATGTCGCCCGGGAGGACGCCGTGCAGAGCACGATGCAGGACGTACCGCTGCTGATTTCGAGGATCCTGACGCATGGGGCCGCGATCCATGGGTCCTCGCAGGTGACGACCTGGACGGGCGAGGTGGAGCCGCAGCGCCGGAGTTACGCCGAAGTGGCGGGCAGGGCGGCCCAGTTGGCGCATGCGCTGCGCGATGAACTGGGAGTGACCGGAGATGAGCGGATAGCGACTCTCATGTGGAACAACGCGGAACATGTCGAGGCATACTTCGCGATTCCCTCCATGGGCGCCGTCCTGCACACCCTCAACCTCCGCCTCCCTCCCGAGCAGTTGGTGTGGGTCGCCAACCACGCGCAGGACAAGGTCGTCATCGCCAACGGCTCGCTGCTGCCGCTGCTCGTTCCGCTGCTGCCGCACCTCAAGACCGTTGAGCACGTGGTGATTTCGGGGCCCGGGGACCGGTCCGGGCTCGCGGGCGCGGCCGTACGGGTGCACGACTACGAGGAGCTGATCGCCGGGCGGCCGACCGCGTACGACTGGCCCGAGCTGGACGAGCGCAGTGCCGCGTCGATGTGCTACACGTCCGGAACTACCGGTGATCCCAAGGGAGTTGTCTACAGTCACCGGTCCATCTACCTGCACTCCATGCAGGTCAACATGGCGCAGTCGATGGGGCTCACGGACGAGGACCTCTCGCTGATCGTCGTGCCCCAATTCCACGTGAACGCCTGGGGGTTGCCCCACGCGACCTTCATGACCGGCGTCAACATGCTGATGCCGGACCGGTTCCTCCAGCCCGGGCCGCTCGCCGAGATGATCGAGTCGGAGAAGCCGACGCACGCCGCCGCCGTGCCGACGATCTGGCAGGGCCTGCTCGCCGAGCTCAAGGCCCGGCCGCGCGAGGTGTCCAGCCTTCAGCAGGTCACCATCGGGGGATCCGCCTGTCCGCCCGCGCTGATGACCGCGTTCGACGAGCTCGGGATGCGGGTCTGCCACGCGTGGGGGATGACCGAGACGTCCCCGCTCGGCACGATCGCCCGGCCGCCCGCCCATGTCATCGGTACGGACGAGGAGTTCGCGTACCGGGTCACGCAGGGGCGGTTCCCCGCCGGGGTCGAGGCGCGGCTCACCGGTCCCGGGGGTGAGCGAGTGCCGTGGGACGGGGCCTCCGCCGGTGAGCTCGAAGTCCGCGGGCCCTGGATCGCCGGGGCGTACTACAACGGGCCCGACGCCGAACTCCTGCGGCCCGAGGACAAGTTCAGCGCGGACGGGTGGCTCAAGACGGGTGATGTGGGGACCATCTCTCCCGACGGGTACCTCACGCTCACCGACCGGGCGAAGGACGTCATCAAGTCCGGGGGTGAGTGGATCTCGTCCGTGGATCTGGAGAACGCGCTGATGGCGCACCCCGCTGTCGCCGAGGCCGCGGTGGTCGCCGTGCCGGATGCGAAGTGGGGGGAACGGCCCCTCGCCACCGTCGTGTTGAAGGAGGGGTCGGCCGCCGACTTCGCCGAGCTGCGGGCCTTCCTCGCGGACGAGGGGGGCGTCGCCAAGTGGCAGCTGCCCGAGCGGTGGACGGTGATCGAGTCCGTGCCGAAGACCAGCGTCGGCAAGTTCGACAAGAAGGTGCTGCGGCGGCGGTACGCGGAGGGGGAACTGGAGGTCACGGAGATCTGACGGGGCGCGGCGCCTGGCTCCCGCGATCTCGTGACAGGATCGCGGGATGCTACGACTCACCGACTTCATCATCGACTGTCCGGACACGATGAAGCTGGCCGCCTTCTACTCCGAGGTCACCGGGGTGCCGGTCAAGGAGGACAGCAACGAGCACTGGGCCGGGATCCGGTTCGGTGCGATCGAGCTGGCCTTCATCCAGGTGGAGGACTACCGCGCCCCCCAGTGGCCCGACGCCGAGCACCCCAAGCAGTTCCACCTCGACTTCGAGGTCGACGACATCGAGGCGGAGCAGCGCCGGATCCTGGACCTCGGCGCGAGCCTCCAGCGGGACTGCACGGACGCGGAGGGCTACGGCTTCCGCGTCTACACGGACCCCATCGGCCACCCGTTCTGCCTGTGCCGCAACAAGGGCGTGACCTGGACGGACGAGGGGCCGGTCTGGCCCGAGCGAGGCTAATGGACCGGGGTTCGGTGCGGCTGGGGTGGGGGCGTTGGCGCTTGCCCGCGCTTGCGGGGTGCCTCCCCCAAGCTCTTCGAGCAGGGGGGACCCCCAGCCCACCCGTGCCGCCCCATGGGGGTACCTCCCAGGCCTTTCGGGCACTGGGGGAG
>NZ_JARAYJ010000008.1:0-325083 GCF_033794345.1 Streptomyces niveiscabiei | reverse complement strand
GGCTGGGCTACATCAGCCCCATCGCCTTCGAACAGCGATCAGCTACGCTGACCACTGCCGCATAGCAAACGGTGTCCACGCTTCGGGGGAAGGCCCCGGCTTCTGTCAGCCGAACATGCCCGGCTGGTAGTCGCCTGCGGGCTGGCGGATGATCACGTTGGCCCGGTTGTACGCGTTGATGAGGGCGATCAGGGACACCAACGCCGCCAGTTGCTCCTCGTCGTAGTGCTTCGTCGCGTTCTGCCAGGTCTCGTCCGAGACACCGCCGGCCGCGTCGGCGATGCGGGTGCCCTCCTCGGCCAGGGCGAGGGCGGCGCGTTCGGCGTCGGTGAAGACCGTGGCCTCGCGCCAGGCGGCGATCAGGTTGAGGCGGGTCGCGTCCTCGCCGGCGGCGGTGGCGTCCTTGGTGTGCATGTCGGTGCAGAAGCCGCAGCCGTTGATCTGGCTGGCCCGGATCTTGACCAGCTCCTGGGTGGCCGCGGGGAGCGTGGAGTCCGAGACGACCTTGCCGGCCGAGTTGACGTGCCGGAGGACCTTGCCGAAGAGCTGGCTGCCGAAGAGGTTGAGGCGGGCTTCCATCGTGTTCTCCCTGTGCCGTTCCGTTGGGTACACCCCTTAGACAGCGGGGAGAGCGCGAGTGTGACAGCCCTGGATGTGATGCCCGTCACTCCTCCTCGAAGGGTTCGTCGCTCCACCGGAACCACGCCCGCTCCCCCTCGATGTGCAGCAGGAACTCCGGCACCGGACCGTCCGGGGAGGACAGCGAGACGCGGCTCGCGATCTCGTCGTACGCGGACTCCCACTCCTCGGCCCACCCCTCGCCCAGCAGCGCCAGCTCACGGGTGAAGAGGGGTTCGACCGCCGCGTACCCCGGCCCCGGCGCGAAGCGGCCCGAGAGCCAGGGGAAGTCGGCGTCGTCGATCGTGACCGTACCGACCTCCTCGCCCCCGCACCGCAGCCGCCAGATCTCCCCGTCGAACCCCATGTCCCCTCCGGTCCTCTCAGTCCGTCTCACCCCAGCTTGTCACCCCCCACCGACAACGCCCTCGCAGGCGAAGTTCACCCGCTCCCGCACCACGGGATACCCGGCCTTCATGAAGTGCGCGGCCATCGGGAAGTTCCCCTGGTCGGTGGCCGCGGCGATGAACCGCGCACCCCGTTCGGCGAGGTAGTGGGTGCACTCGGCGAGCAGGTCGTACGCGTACCCGTGCCCGCGCTGCTCGGGGACGACGCCGATGAACCCGATGCAGGGCCCGCTGGAGTTGTGGGCCGGGATGTGGATGCCGGCCAGCTCTCCCTCGGGCGTACGGGCGACCTGCCACCACTCGCGGGGCGACGGGCACCAGCGGAAGAAGTCGATCTCCTCCTGCGCGGCCCGGTCGAGGCCGCCCTCCTTGATGGCCTTGCGCGCGTGCGCGTCGAGGGTGACGGAGTGGATGCGGCGCAGGGCGTCGAAGAAGACGGCGTCGTCGGGTTCGGGGCCGAAGGAGAGGCGGCCGGGGCGGTCGGGGAGGCCGCGTTCGGGGGTCCAGCGGTAGATGTAGCGCTCGACGAGGACGCGCTGCCCCGCTCGCCGTGCCGCGTCGATGCGGGCCTCTCCCGCGGCCTTCGTCGCGGGGTCGTCGCGCCAGCCGCCGGGCGGGTTCAGCTCGACGCCGACCTGCCAGGGGGCCGTACGCAGGAGTTCCGCGCCGGCTTCCGCCTCGCCGTCGGCGAAGTCGAACCAGTGCACGGCCAGGGGTTCGGTGTCGCCGGGGCCGCCCCACCAGGCGGCGCGGGCCACGACACGGCCGTCGCGCAGGGCGACGCGCTTCCAGTCGGGGCGGTAGGTGACGTGGCCCAGGGCGTCGGCGGAGCGCAGCGGGTCGGGCAGGGTGTCGAACAGGTGGGCGTCGCTCTCGTCGAGCGCGCGGATGACCAGGTCGGTCACGGATTCCTCCGGGTAGCGGACGTGCGGTGCGCTCCCGGGCAGGTCAGACGTGGCACGCGACGGCGGCGGGGAGGGAGCGCGGGGTCGTGGTGGACTGCATGGCACTCGCCTCCTTCCGTGCGTCTCGGGCGTGCGGTCAGACGATACGACAGCCGTCTCGGGGGCGTCCACGAGTTTTCCGGCGATCTCCGCGGGCACGCGCACATGCGAGCCGCGCGATGTGTGGTGATAGTGGATTTGTCGACCTCGCCGGTCGACCGCACCAGAGGAGTCCATCCCATGACGAGCCCCTCCGAGGACCGTGCCACCCCCGACGCCCTGCTCCACACCCGTACGGGGACCGAGGTGACCGCCGAGGACGTCGTCCTCGCCGCCGGCCGCGACCTCACCCCCGAGAACCTCGCCTGGGCCGAACGCAAACTGGCCACGGAGGGAGACGCCGCGATCGAGAAGCTGCTCCCCTAGACACCCGGCACCCGGCACCCGGCACCCGGCCTGCCCGCACCGACGTCCCCTTCCGGAAAGCCTCACCCCCTGCCACACTCCGACCGTGCCCGATTTCGACATGCTCGTGCTCGGATCCGGTCCCGGCGGCCAGAAAGCCGCCATCGCCGCGGCCAAACTCGGCCGCAGAGTGGGTGTCGTCGACCGCGGCGACATGGTCGGCGGTGTCTCGCTGCACACCGGCACCATCCCGTCGAAGACCCTGCGGGAGGCGGTGCTGTACCTGACCGGCCTCACCCAGCGGGACCTGTACGGCCAGAGCTACCGCCTGAAGGAGAACATCACGGTCGCCGACCTCACGGCCCGTACGCAGCATGTCGTGAACCGCGAGATCGAGGTCATCCGCAGCCAACTGGCCCGCAACCAGGTCCCGTTGTTCGCGGGGACCGGCCGCTTCCTGGACCCGCACACCGTCGCCCTGCGCGAAGTCACCGGCCACGAGCGGGTGCTGACGGCGGAGCACGTCGTCATCGCGACCGGCACCCGCCCCGCGCGCCCGCCGAGCGTGGAGTTCGACGGCCGGACGATCCTCGACTCGGACAACGTGCTGACGATCGAACGCGTCCCGAGGTCGATGGTGATCGTCGGCGCGGGTGTGATCGGCATGGAGTACGCGAGCATGTTCGCGGCGCTCGGCAGCAAGGTGACCGTCGTCGAACGCCGCCCGGCCATGCTGGACATGTGCGACGTGGAGATCGTCGAGGCGCTCAAGTACCACCTGCGCGACCTCGCCGTGACGTTCCGGTTCGGGGAGACGGTCGCGGCGGTGGAGCAGCACCAGCACAGCGCGCTGACGGTGCTGGAGAGCGGCAAGAAGATCCCGGCGGACGCGGTGATGTACTCGGCGGGCAGACAGGGCCTGACCGATGAACTCGCCCTGGAGAACGCCGGGTTGACGGCGGACGCGCGCGGCCGGATCACCGTGGACGAGCACTACCGCACCGAGGTCCCGCACATCTACGCGGTCGGCGACGTGATCGGCTACCCGGCGCTCGCGGCGACGGCGATGGAACAGGGCCGGGCGGCGGCGTACCACGCGTTCGGGGAGCCGGTGGGCCGGATGCACGACCTCCAGCCGATCGGCATCTACACGATCCCGGAGATCAGCTTCGTCGGCCGTACGGAGGATCAACTCACCGAGGAGCGCGTGCCGTTCGAGGTCGGGGTGGCCCGGTACCGGGAGCTGGCGCGGGGTCAGATCATCGGGGACGCGCACGGGATGCTGAAGCTGCTGGTGTCGCCGGTGGACCGCAAGCTGCTCGGGGTGCACTGCTTCGGGAGCGGGGCGACGGAACTCATCCACATCGGCCAGTCGGTGATGGGCTGCGGGGGCACCGTCGACTACTTGGTGGACGCGGTCTTCAACTACCCGACGCTGGCGGAGTCCTACAAGGTCGCGGCGCTGGACGCGACGAACCGGCTGCGCCAGCTGGACCGGATCGGCGACTGAACGCTCGTACGGCGCAAGGGAGTTCGAGAAAACCGGTCGTAGAGGTTACCCGACGGTCAATCTTGAAAGGTAAACCGTTGGGACTATCATCACTCGCATACTCGGTGTGACCGGCCGCCGACGGAGCGGTGGTGCGACAGGTCCCGCACGCAGGTTCCGTACGGCCTTTTTCCCGCCGCCGCCCCAGGCCCATCCCTGGACGCGCGGCGGTGCAACCCCCCACCCCCCACGCGCCGCCGGGCAGTTCCCGCCGCGCGGTGTGCACGACGGAAAGCAGCGCACCATGAGCAACAGCAGTGGTCGAGGGCTTCAGGCGAACGTCCTCGGCACCTTCGAGACGACGGTGATGGCGCTCGCGGGCAGCGCTCCCGCGTACTCGATCGCGGCGACGACCGCCGTCCTGGTCGGCGCGGTCGGTCTGGCCGGCCCGGCGGCCCTGCTCTACTGCGCGCTGCCGATGCTGGGCATCGCGCTCGCCTACCGGCATCTGGGCCGCATCGACGCGAACGCGGGGGCGGCGTACTCGTGGGTGGGGCGCACGCTCCATCCGTTCCTCGGGTTCCTCAGCGGGTGGGCGCTGGTGGTGTCGACGACCATCTTCATGGTCGCCGGGTCGCTGCCCGCCGGGTCGCTGACGCTCTCCCTGTTCGACGAGGGGCTCGCGGACTCCACGGGCTGGTCCACGGTCGTCGGCGCGGGCTGGTTCGTCCTGATGCTGGGCATCGTGCTCGGCGGGGCGCGGCTCACCGCGCGGGTCCAACTCCTCATGTCCGGCATCGAGTTGGCGATCCTCGCGGTCTTCGCCGTGCTGGCGTTCCTGCATACGGACAGCGCGCGGGCCTTCGACTGGGCCTGGTTCGGACCCGGGCAGTTCGACGGGGTCGGCGGGTTCGCGGCGGGGGCGCTGGTCGCCGCGTTCTACTACTGGGGCTGGGACGTCAGCAGCAACCTCGGCGAGGAGACGCGCGACAGCCGCCGGACCACCGGGCTCGCCGGGCTGATCGGCCTCGGAATCGTGTTCCTGCTGTTCGAGATCTACACGGTCGCCGTCAATGTCGTGCTGACGCGGGACGAGATCGACCGGGACGCGGCGAACGTGCTGGGCGCGCTCGGGGAGGCCGTGTGGCCCGGGTGGGGCGGAAAGCTGCTGGTCGTGGCGGTGATGCTGTCCACGATCGCGACGCTGGAGACCACGCTCATCCAGGTGACCCGCTCCCTGTTCGCGATGGGGCGCGACCGTACGATGCCGGCCGCGTTCGGCCTCGTCCACCGGCGCTGGAACACGCCCTGGGTGGCGGTCGCCGTCGTCGGCGCGGTCGCGCTCACGCTGCTCGTCGCGTCCAACGCGCTCGGCTCCGTCGGTGAGATCCTCGCGGACGCGATCTCCGCGATGGGCCTCCAGATCGCCCTGTACTACGGCCTCACGGGGCTCGCGGCGGTCGTCGCGTACCGCAGGCTGCTCCTCAAGTCCCCCGCAGCCTTCCTCCTGGGCGGCGTCTGGCCGCTGTGCGGCGCCCTCTTCATGTTCTGGATCTTCGTCGAGTCCCTGGGCTCCCTGAGCACCCCCGCGATCACCATCGGCCTCGGCGGCCTGGCCCTCGGCCTCGTCCCGCTCCTCTGGTACCGCGCCAAGGGCAGCGACTACTACCGCCCCACCCGCCTGGACGCCTCCCACACGATCACGTCCCACGCGGTCCCGGCGGGCAGAGGCGCGTACGAGGGCGTACCCACGGACTTCTGACCCGCAGGACTCGCAGGCCCCGCAGGCCGGGGACGACGACGGGTACGAGGCTGTCGCGCCGATTCCCGGAGGCGCGCGGGGCGGTCAGCGGGACGCACGCCACGCCCCGCGCGGCCCCCGGAACAGCAGCCTCCCGCCCCGACGGTCCCGACCGGCCCGGCCCCCGGGCACTCGGCCCCGGCGATACACCGACTTCCCCACCCTGGCCCCCTGATCCCCCCCGCCCCAGCCCCACGCCGCCCGCCGAACCACCATCCGCCCCCTTGCAGTCACCCCGCTCCGTCCTCCAGCCGCCCTCCAGCCACTCCACCTCCCCCGACACCCCCCGAGCCCCGACCGAGGCAGGCCCCATGGTGCGTGATCGTTTCTCGCTCGACTTTGATCCCGACTGCGGGGACGAGGCGCTGGCCGTGACCCGGCCGGATCTGGTGATCGGGAGATGGCACGGGCTGCGGGAGTTGTTGCGGGCGACGGGGCCGGACTGGGCGGCGCGGGGGCACCGGGTGCGGCGGCTGGCGCAGGTGTGTGCGGGCGGGTCCACCGTGGAGTCGTGGCTGGCGGCCGAGCCGCGTGACCCGGACGCGCTGGTGCTGCGGGCGGCGACGGAGACGACGCGGGCGTTCAACCTGGCGATCGAGGCGGGCCGGGGTGCGCCGATCGACCCCCGGCGGGTGGACGCGGCGGTGTCGGCGTGCCTGGCGGCGAGCGAGGCGTACCCGGTGGACCCGACGCCGTGGGTGTCGCTGATCTCGGTCGCGCGGCTGTACCCGGCGGGGGTGCGGCGGCAGGAACTCGCCCGCTGGTGGGACGAGTTGCACCGCCGGGACCCGTACAGCATGGAGGGCCACCTCCAGGTGCTGCACTACTACTCGGCCCGCTGGCACGGCACGCACGGCCTGATGTACGACTTCGCCCGCGACGCCGCCGGGGTCTCCCCGCCGGGCTGTCCGCTGCCGGTGCTGGTCCAGTACGCCCGCGTCGAGGAGTACCGGCACACCCTGGAGCTCACCCGCGACCGCCCGACGGCCGTCGGCATCGCCCAGCACTGGACGAACGACGGCGCGATCAGCGACGTACGCCGCACCTGGGACCGCTGGCTGTCCCCCCGCCCCGGACACCTCCCGGTCTCCCCCGCCGAACTGCGCGACCTCAACCACCTCGCCCACGCGGCCTGCCGAGCGGGCGAGCCGGAAATCGCCGGCATCCTCCTCGACCTCATGGGCCGCCGCGCGACACCGGCTCCCTGGACCTGCACGGGAGACCCGGCCCAGCAGATCATCCGCTACCGCAAGGAGCTGGCGAGAAGATGACGGCGGGACGGGGTTCAGGGGCGGGTGCTGGAGAGGGTGTCGGCCGGCTCGGTGTGGGGCTCCGGCTGAGGGCCGGGCGTCCACTTCTCCTCGATGCGGGCGACCTTCCACACGATCAGGGCGATTCCCCACGCCGCGACGAACATCCCCGTCACCACGAACCCGAGGGTGTTGAGGTCGAGCGCGGACACCCAGTCCCAGAACGCCCCGTGCAGGTCGAGCTTCTCGGCGGCGAGGCCCAGGAGTTCGGCTGTGCCGATGAGGAGGGCGACGGCCACGGAGAGGCCGGTGACCGTGAGGTTGTAGTAGACCTTGCGGACGGGCTGCGAGAACGCCCAGCCGTAGGCGAAGTTCATGAAGGAGCCGTCGATGGTGTCGAGGAGGGACATGCCGGCGGCGAAGAGGACGGGGAGGCAGAGGATCGCGTACCAGGGCAGGCCCGAGGCCGCGCCGGAGCCGGCGAGGACCAGGAGGGCGACCTCGGTGGCCGTGTCGAAGCCGAGGCCGAAGAGGAGGCCCAGCGGGTACATCTGCCAGGGCTCGGTGATGGAGTTCATGACCCGGCCCAGGAGGCGGTTCATGAAGCCCCGGTTGTTCAGGTGCTCCTCCAGTTCCGCTTCGTCGAACTCGCCCGTGCGCATCCGCCGGAACACCTTCCAGATCCCGGCGAGGATGACGAGGTTGAGGATGGCGATGACGTAGAGGAACGTGCCGGAGACGGCCGTACCGATCAGGCCGGTGATGTCGTGGAGGCTGGAGTCGTCGTCGCGCAGCGGCCCGGCGAGGGTCTTGACGCCGAAGGAGAGCAGCAGCGCGAGGGCGAAGACGACGCTGGAGTGGCCGAGGGAGAACCAGAAGCCGACGGAGAGCGGGCGCCGGCCCTCGCTCATCAGCTTGCGGGTCGTGTTGTCGATCGCGGCGATGTGGTCGGCGTCGAAGGCGTGCCGCATACCGAGGGTGTAGGCGGTGACGCCGATGCCGATGCCGAAGGTCTTCTCGCCGATGCTGTAGTGGTGCGGGGCGACGATCGCGACGAGCGTGAACCAGCCCACGACGTGCAGGGCGAGGATGAACGCGGCCATTCCGGCGACGCGGGTCCATTCCTGCCGGGTCATCGTCATGGGGGTGGTGCCTTTCCTCGCAGACAGTCAGCACCCGCCATGCTCTCCTAGTTGCACATCATGTGCAGTAAAGCCCGCGGCAGATCTTCACCATGGCTCGGCCAAGGGTCTACAGCGCCCGCCGCTTGATCAACGCCACCAGCACGAGCAGTCCCGGCACCAGCGGCAGCCACACCGTCAGCAACCGGTACCCCAGCACCGCCGAGGTCGCCGCCACGGCAGGCGCCCCGGTCGCGGCCAGCGACAACGCCAGCACCGCGTCCAGCGACCCGATCCCGCCCGGCGTCGGCAGCAGCGCGGCGGCACTGCTCGCGGCCAGGTACAGCAGCGCGACATGGACCGGCGAGAGCGACAGCCCGATCGCCCGGGTCACGGCGACCAGCACGCACGCGTGCAGCACGGCGAACGCGAAGGAACCGCCCCACAGCGCCGCCGCCCGGCACGGCCGCGCGTGGACGGCCCGGATGTCGGCCACGACGGCGGACAGCGCCCGCCTGCACCGCGCCCACAGCAGCAGCCCCGGAAGCAGCAGCACAGCGGCGACGACGGCCACGACGGCACCGGCCGGCGCCTCGGGGACCCGCAGGACGCCGGGAGCCAGCGGCGCGAGCATCGCGATCAGCGTGACGCGGGCGATCACGGAAGCCGTCGCCTTCACGCCGAGCGCTGTCGCGGAGCGCGTCGCGGACAGCCCGCAGCGCATCAGGAACCGCAGGTTGACCGCGCTCGCGCCGAGCCCGGCGGGCAGGAGGTGGTTGGCGGCGGACGCCGCGAACTGCGCGGCGACCAGCTTCCCGCGCGGCAGGCTCGGCGGTACGGCGCCCTGCTGGGCGAGGGCCGCGCACCCCCACGTCCCCACGGTCGCGAACGCGCCGCACAGCAGCCAGCCCTGGTCCGCGACGACGAGGCGTCCGGCGCCGTCGGAGACCACCGACCAGTGCCGGCGGGCCAGCCAGGCCACGCCGAGCAGGACCGCGAACGAGCCCAGCAGGGGCCAGGGGACCCGGCGCCGGACGGGGGCGGTGACCGCGGCACACGGCTCGGAAGTCATGTGCGCTGCCTTCTCTCCACGGCCGACGACTGTCACTGGGGGTACCGCCAACGTAACCCTCCGCGAGGCGATCCGGCGTCTCGGGTTCCCCCGGGCGGCGGACTGCTCAGTCGTGCGGGAACGAATGGTGCTCGTGGGCGATCACCCACTCCCCCCGCTCCTTGACCAGCCCGAACGTCAGCCTCAGCCGCAGCTCCGGGCGCTCGGCCAGCTCCCGTTCCGTCCCGCAGCGCACCAGCGCGTGCGCGTACGCGACGTCCGTACCGGCCGTCACCTCCAGCGTCTCGATGTCGAACCGGGCGCCGAGCGCCTGCCAGGCGAACAGGGGCGGCCAGATGACGCGGTACGCGGCGCGCGAGCGAATCCCCTCGTACGGCGGGGCGACGTTGAACATCGACAGCCCCTCGGCGTGCCCGGCGAGCACCCCGTCGATGTCGCCCCGGTGCACGGACTGCGCCCAGCGGGCGATCAGCACACGGATGCGCGCCTCGTCGTCGACGGCGGTGGAGACCTGGGTCGGACACACGGCGGACGCTCCTTTCCTCTCCCCCTCTCTCACGGATACGAGAGTGATCCGTCTTCCTGTGAGGAGGCTGAACTTGCCTGGGTGCACCTCTTCCAACGATTCACTCCCGTACATCCGTTCCCTACCGAATGCACGGATTCCCGAGGCCCGCCCCGGCCCGCCGCGCAGGCGTTCTACGCCAGGGCCCGCAGCCCCGCGAGGACCACGCCGACGATGCGTTCCGCGTCCGCGCGGGTGAACGAGCGCACGCCGCGGTTGACGATCAGGTGGACGGGGCCGGAGATCATCTCGCCGAGGAATCCGCTGTCGACCGGCGGGAGTTCGCCGCGTTCCACGGCGGCGTCGACCCGGCGCCGCATCGCGGCCACGCGCTGGTCGAGGACCTTGGCCAGCGCCTGGACGGCGACGGTCTGCCGGGCGGGCTGGAGGGCCTTCTCCAGGGACTGTCCGAAGGGGGTGTCCAGGACCCCGGCGAGGGCGACCAGGAAGTCGGCCAGGTCCCGGTGGATGTCGCCGGTGTCGGCGACCGTGGCCAGGTCCTCGACGTACGCGAGCAGCGCCTCGACGACCAGTTCCTCACGGTCGGGCCAGTTCCGGTAGACGCTCGCCTTGTGCACGCCGGCCGTCTCGGCGACCTCCTCGTAGCGGAACCCGGCGATGCCGTCGCGGGCCACGAGTTCGACGGTCGCCGCGAGGATCCGCTCCCGCACGCGCGCGGTACGGCCCCCGGGGCGCCGCGCGGCCGGCCGGTCAGTGGTCCCGTCGGCCGTCACCGCGCTCACCTCACGTTCTCTGCTCGGACGGCGATTCTCGCCAGGCACTCCGTTGCGGTGCAAGCCGCCGGGACGTACGCTCAATTAAAGCGACAGATTGTCGCTTTAACATCTGAGCCACCTGGAGCACCCACGTGAAGATCCTCGTCTCCGGAGCCGGAATCGCCGGTCTGGCCTGCGCACTCGAATTAGGCGGGCGGGGCCACGACGTCTCCGTCGTCGAGTACGCCGACCGCCTGCGCCTCACCGGCACCCCCATCGACATCCGCGGCGACGCGCTCGACGCCGTGGACCGGGCGGGCCTGCTCCCGGCGGTCCTGCGCCACCGGATCGACATGTCCGAGCGCACATACTTCGTCGACAGCGAGGGCCGGCCGATCGCCCCGCTCCCCCTCACCGAGATCAACGACTCCGCCCACGACGTCGAACTCCTGCGCGGCGACCTCGTCCGCGTCCTCGCCGACGCCCTGCCCGGCACGGCGACCGTCCGCTTCGGCGACTCGGTCGAGACGCTGACCGAGGACGGCGGCGTACGGTTCGCCTCGGGCCGTACCGGGCGCTACGACCTGGTGGTCGGCGCCGACGGCCAGCACTCCGGCGTACGGGAGCTGGTGTTCGGGCCCGAGGAGGAGCATCTGCGGCATCTGGGCGTGTACTTCGCGCTCGCCGCGCTGCCGGAAGAGGCGCACGCGGACGGGCCCAACTCGATATACAACGTGCCGGGCCGGATGGCGGGGGTCTTCCGGTACGGGGGCGGGGCCGTCGCCGTGTTCCAGTTCCGGTCGGCGCCGCTCGACCACGACCACCGTGACCCGGACGCGCAGAAGAAACTGCTCGTCGACGCCTTCGCGGGTGAGCGGTCGTGGCGGATACCGGAGTTGCTCGACGCGGCGCTCGCCGACCCCGGCTTCTACTTCACCTCGGCGAGCCAGATCCGGATGCCGTCCTGGCACCGGGGGCGCGTCGTGCTGGTCGGGGACGCGGGGTACTGCCCGGCGTTCCTCTCCGGGCGGGGCACGTCGCTCGCGCTCACCGGGGCGCGGTTCCTCGCCGAGGAACTCCGGGCCGGGGACCTGCACGCCGGGCTCGCGCGGTACGAGGCGCGGCAGCGGCCGTACGTCGCCGCCGCGCAGGAGCGGGTGCACGGCGGGCGGGAGCGGATGCTGCCCCCGACGTGGGAGGCCATCGCCGCGCGGAACGAGGCACTGCGGGCCGCCGGTTCGTCCCGGGCCCCCGAGGGGAACGCCCGGTGACCGGCACCCTCGAAGAATCCGCCCCCGCCCTGCGCGAGCACCGCTGGAGCGGGCGCCTCGTCCTGTGGGCGCTCGTCCTCACCCTCGCCAACGTCCTCGCGGACCTGGCCGTCAGCTCGCCCATGATGGTGCTGCCGCAGCTCCTCGACCGCTTCGACACCGACCAGGCCGCGTGGCTGAACGTGAGCGCGCTGCTCGCCGGGGCCCTGTGGTCGCCGCTGCTCGCGAAGGGGTCGGACGTCCTGGGCAAGCGCAAGATGCTCGTCGGGACGCTGCTCCTCGCCTGCGGGGGCGCGCTGGTCTGCCTCGTCGCGCCGAACCTCTGGATCTTCCTGGCGGGGCGCTTCCTGCAAGGGGCCGCGTTCGCGGCGGTGTTCCTCACGGTGGCCCTCGCCCGGCAGATCTGCACGCCCCGGGTGGCGATGGCCCTGATCGGGCTCGTGACGTCCGGGTCGTCGGTCGTCGGGATCGTCGAGCCGTACGTGATGCAGCCGGCCATCGACGTGTTCGGCTACCGCAGCGTGTTCTTCGTGGCGGCGGTGCTCGCGGCGGTCGCCGCCCTGTGCGTACGGACCCTCATCCCCGAGTCGCCGGTCCGGGGCACCGGCCGGGTCGACCTGAAGGGGGCGCTCCTGCTGGGCGGCGGGATCTGCGCGGTGCTGGCGTACGTCAGCCTCGGGGGCGACCAGGGCCGGCTGTCCGGGGGCATGCTCGCGCTGCTGGCGGGCGGGGCCGCCGCGCTGACCGGCTGGGTGCTGCTCGCGCTGCGGACCGAGGAACCCGTCGTCGACCTGCGGGGGCTCAGCCGTCCGATCCTGCTGACGCTGCTCGCGCTGGTCCTCGCGGCGGGCTCCTTCCGGAGCATGCTGCAACTGACGAGCATCGTCGCCCAGGTCCCCGCCGACCTGGGACTCGGCTACGGCCTCGGCGAGGGAGAGGCGGTCGCGGTCCTGCTGTCCGTACCCAACCTCGGCATCGTGGCCGGCGGCACCCTCGCCGGCCTGCTGGCGGGACGGTACGGCCCGGCCCTCCCCCTCCTCGGCGGCATCGCCCTCGGCGCGGCGGCCACCTTCGCCATGCTGGCCGGCGTTTCCGTGCTCCCCCTGGCCATCGCCTGCGGCACCCTCGCCGGCGTCGCCGCCGGCGCGATCGGCGCCTCCGGCTACAACCTCGCCACCAGCCTCGAAGCACCCGAACGGCAGGGCACGGCCGCCGGGTTGGTGTCGGTCGTCCTGGCCCTCGGCTCGGTCGTCTTCACCTTCGCCGGCGGCGAGATCCTCAAGGCCACGGAGATCGCGGGGGTCTCCGCCGACGGCGCCCCGGTGAGCACGGCGACGGGGGTGCAGCTGTACGCCGGGATGACGGGGGTCCTGTTCCTGCTCGCGGCGGTACCGGCACTGATGCTGGCCCGCAGGAGGACTCCGCTACCGTCCCCCTCATGACCGACGGCATCACCTGGCTCCAGGACTACGACGGCCGGCTCACCGCCCTCCTCTTCGCGAAGGGGGTCTCCCCCGAGGAGTTGGCGGCCCGCATGGGAGGCGAACCCCTCCCCGAGCCGGCCACGGAGCTTGAGGTCGACGACCTCCTCGCCGAGCCTTACCGCGAGGACGGATACGGGGATGCCGCGATCCGCGTGGGGACGTACGGGAGCTGGACCCTGGCCGTCGAGTACGGCGACTCCCCGGCCGGCGACCTCCTCGCCGAACTCTCCCGCGACGGCGTCGAGTTGGTCAGGTACTGCCCCGCGCAGGAACACCCGCCCGCGCTCTTCGACCACGCCTTCGACGGCGTCCACCTCTGCGGACACGGCCTCACGGAGGAGCTGTGGCGCTGGGGTGACCAACCCGACCTGCTGGTACCGGAGTTGGCCGCCGCCGGGATCCTCACGGCCGACGGCGGGACCTATCTTCCGGCGGACGGCGAGCGGCACAGGAGCCTGGTGTTCCTGGAGCGGAGGTTCGGGTTGTCCCTCTCCCCCGCGTATCTCCAGGACGCCAGGCTCCCTGTCCACGCGCTGCCACGCCTCAGCGGCTGAGCGTCAACTCCGGTTCGGCCGCCGCGTCGAGACCCCCGAGGACCGCCGTGAACGCGTCCGTGCGGATCACGAGCCCCTCGTCGGCCCACGTGACGCTCACCGTGAACGGCGCCGGGTCCCCGTACCGGATGGCGAAGACGTGCAGGTCGTCGGGCGCGTCCGCGACGGGACCCGCCTCCAGCGCCGTCGAGCTGACCAGGTGGCGCCAGCCCTCGTCGGGGTTGCCGTACCCGCGCGGGTCGGCGGCGAGGACGAACGCCGCCTGTTCCTGGGTGAGTTCGGACCGCGCGTCGAAGTGGTCGGGGCCCTCGGCCGCCGGGTGGGTGAGGCGCAGTTCCCCCGCCGAGGCGACCCCGGCCGCCGAGGGCGTGCGCAGCACACGTCCCGCGTCGTCGGCGGCGTACGGCAGACCGGCCAGCAGGTAGGGCTCCCCGTCGAAGCGTTCGACGGCGACGGTCGTCCACAGGGACGTGCCGTCGGTGACGTACAGGGACCGCACGCTGCGCAGGACATGGTCGCGGCCGACGACCGGCTTGGTCACCAACTTCGCGGTGAGGCCGTCCGCTTGGAGGTCGCGGACCCGGACCTCGCCCATCGGGCGCGTGAACAGGAACCCGTCCAGGACGGGCCCGAAGCCGTGCTGGCGGTTGGTCGCGGCCGGGAGGTAGTAGGTGCCGGCCGCCTCGACCAGCGAGGGCGTCATCTTCGAGTCGAACGCCACCGACACGGTCCCGGCGCGGAGTTGATGCCGCGCGGGCCCGGCCGACGGCTCGCGGTGCCAGACGCTGTCGTCCTGGATCTGCCAGACCAGCATCCACGCGAAGTGCCCGTCGACCCCGCCGTCCGCCTTGACCGCGTGGCGCCCCCACCGGGTGTCGCCCCGGTAGCGTCCGATGTCGGCGCCGATGCGCGAGCCGAAGTACCGCAGCCCCAGCACGGATTCGAAGCCGGAGTGCTGCTCGCTGTAGCGCGGGCCCCCGTTGTCGAAGCCGCCGCCCGTGAGGCGGGCGTCGATGTAGCGGGCCAGCGCCGTGCCGTCCTCGGCGAACATCTCCTCGCCGGAGACCCGGTGGGCCTGGGCGAGGAACGAGAGGGAGATCGGGCCGTAGTTGTTGTCGTAGGCGCCGCCGTGCTCGGGGGGCAGCAGGGCGCCCCGGTCGTACACGCGGTGGGCGCGGATCTTCGACCGGTACAGCTCCAGGGCCGTCGCGCGGACCGACTCGCCTTGTCCCGACGGGAGTTGCCCGGCCAGCATCAGGCCGCCCACGACGCAGCCGATGGCCTGGTTGCCGGCTTCCTGCGGGTTGAAGAAGGTCGCCTCGGTGAGCCAGCGCCAGTAGCCCCGGGCCACGTCGAGGAGGCGGGCGCGCTGGCCCTCGGGGACCAGGCCGTCCGACAGTTCGAGGATGTTGACGGCCTGGAGCAGCGCCCACACCGTGCTCGGCCAGTCCCCGATGGGGTGCGCGCCGGGGGCGAGGACGTAACGGGCGTACGGGAACCCTGAGTCGCGGACCGTCAGGTTCGGGTAGCCGGGGTTGTCCTCGGTGTAGACGCGCTGGTCGAGGTGGAAGGCGAGGCTGCGGCGGACGGCCTCGGGGAGCCGCTCGTCGCCGGAGCGCTGCCAGGCCAGGGCCAGCAACGACGTCATCCCGAGGGAGGTGTCGCCGATGTCGTCGGTGCAGTCGGGGTGTTCGAGGTTGCCCTCGGGGGTGATGCGGGCGAGGGCCTGTTCGACGACGTCGGCGAGGACGGCGTCGTACGCCTCGGGGGTGTCGGGCAGGTCGTGCAGGGGGCCGCGCTGGTGGAGGAGGTGCACGCGGTGTCAGCCCTTCATGCCGGAGGTGGCCATGCCTTCGACCAGCCTCTTCTGGAAGATGAGGAAGCAGATCAGGGTGGGCGCGAGGGCGATCGTCGACATCGCGAACATGGCGCCGTAGGAGGAGCCGCTGGTCTGGTCCATGAAGAGGGTGAGGCCGAGGGGGACGGTGAACTTGTCGTTCTGCTGGAGGTAGACGAGCTGGTGCAGGAAGTCGTCGTAGGTCCAGATGAACGTGAAGATCGTGGTGGTGACCAGGGCCGGCTTCATCAGCGGCAGGATGATCTTCCAGTAGATCTGCCAGGGGTTGGCGCCGTCCATCATGGCCGCCTGGTCCAGCTCGCGCGGGATGGAGCGGATGAACTGGACCATCAGGAAGATGAAGAAGGCGTCCACCGCGAGGAACTTGGGCACGATGAGCGGCAGGTAGGTGTTGATCCAGGTCAGGTTGTAGAAGATCGTGTACTGCGGGATCAGCACCGCCTGCGTCGGCAGCATCAGCGTGCCGAGCATCAGGCCGAACCAGAGCTTCTTCCAGCGGAACTCGAAGCGCGCGAAGGCGTAGGCGGCCAGCGAGCAGGAGACGACGTTGCCGATGACCGCGCCGACCGTGACGATCAGCGAGTTGGTGATGTACAGCGAGAAGGAGTTGCCGGAGCCGTCCCAGCCCTTGCTGTAGTTCTCGGGGTTGAGCTTGTTGGGGATCAGCCCGGGGTGGGTGAAGATCTCCGTGTCGGGCTTGAAGGAGCTGCTGAGCATCCACAGCAGCGGGTAGAGCATGACGATCGCGACACCGATGAGGACGGTGTGGATGAAGATGCGGCGGGCGCCGGTGGCGGAGCGGAGCTTCTGCAACGGCGACGGAGTGATGGCGGACATGGTGGCTTTCCTCAATCGTCAGTCGTCGTCAGTCGTCGTAGTGGACCCAGTAGCGGCTGGCGATGAAGTTGACCGCCGTGAAGCCCGCGATGACCAGGAAGAGCACCCAGGCCAGCGCCGAGGCGTACCCCATCTGAAGGTCGGTGAAGCCCTTCTTGTAGAGGTACAGGGAGTAGAGCATCGTCGAGTTGAGCGGCCCGCCGGAGCCGTTGCTGATGACGAACGCGGGGGTGAAGGTCTTGAACGCGTCGATGATCTGGAGGACGACGTTGAAGAAGACGATCGGCGTGAGCAGCGGCAGGGTGATCTTGAAGAACCGGGTGACGGGGCTGGCGCCGTCGATCGCGGCGGCCTCGTAGACGTCCTTGGGGAGCTGCTTGAGGCCGGCCAGGAAGATGACCATCGGGGTGCCGAACTGCCAGACGGCGAGCAGGATCAGCGTGTAGAGCGCGGTGTCGGGGCTGGAGATCCAGTCCTGGCCCTTGATGCCGAACCAGCTGAGGAAGTCGTTGAAGAGGCCGTCGCCGCCGAAGACCTGGCGCCACACGATGGCGATGGCGACCGCGCCGCCGAGCAGCGAGGGCAGGTAGAACGCGGCCCGGTAGAGGCCGATGCCCTTGATGTCCCGGTTGAGGAGCATGGCGACGGCGAGGGCGAGGCCGAGCTTGAGGGGGACGGAGACGACGACGTACAGCAGGGTCGCGTGGACCGAGTCCCAGAAGACCGGGTCGTCGGTGAACATCCGCTCGTAGTTGGCGGTGCCGACCCACTTCTCCGGGGTGAGCAGGTCGAAGTCGGTGAACGACAGGTACAGCGAGTCGAGCATCGGGTAGATCGTCAGCCCGAACAGGCCCACGAACCATGGGGCCAGGAAGAGGTACGGCCACCAGCCGCCGCCTCGCTTCCTCGCGAGGCGGCGCCGCTGCCGGTCGCGCTCCCGCTGGTCGGAAGGGGTCGCGGCGGGCGACTCCTTCACGACCTCGTCGGTCTTCGCGGTGGTCATACTCATCTCCCTGGCCCTCTTTACTCCGTACGTGCGCCCGCTCAGGCGGACAGAATGCCTGCCGCCTGGTCGAAGAACTTGCCCGACTGCGACTTGATGGTGGCCTTGCCGAAGGCCACAGCGAGGTTCGACTGGAAGAGCAGGTCCCAGATCTGGTCGGCGCCCTGCGGCGGCGGCACCGGATTGGGCAGCACGTTGGTGGCCTTGCCGACGCGCTGGGAGATGTAGTCGGCGCTCGCCATGTTCAGCTTGTCGGTCTCGGTGAGGCCGGAGGCGATCAGGTTGCGCGCCTTCTCGGTCGGCGGGATGCCGCGCAGCAGCTGCATGTCCTTGATCGCGGTGTCGTTCTGCGCGAAGAAGGAGATGATCTTGACGGAGTCGGCGATCCGCTTGCTGGTCTTGGTGGCGCTCAGCAGCACACCACCGTTGACGTAGTTGCCTTCCCGCGCGCCGGACCAGTTGCCCTGCGGGGTGGGCAGGAAGTCGAGCTGCGCGTCGGTGATCGAACCGCCCGCGCCGTAGACGCCGGAGTCGAAGGTGAACAGCGCCTTGCCGATGACGACCGCGTTCTTCGTGAGGTCGTTGTGGGCGGCCGACGTGATAGCGGCGGGCGGGCAGGCGTTGGTCTTGCGCATCTCGGCCCAGAACTCCCACCACTCCTGGAGGGTGTCCGGGGTGAAGCCGATCTTCTTGCCGTCGTCGGAGAAGAACTGCTGGCCCTTCTCGCGGGCGAAGATCTCGAAGCACTGGAGGGTCCCGCCGCCGCCGTCGTCGACGCCGTACGTCTTGCCGCCGCTCTTCTTGTAGACCTCCTGGCTGATCGCCTTGAGGTCGTTCCAGGTCCACTCGCGGTCCGGGAGCTTCAGGCCGAGCTTCTCCAGGCCGCTGCGGTTGACGGTGAGCTGGTTGACGCCGATGCCGGAGGGGACGCCGTACAGCTTGCCGTCGACGGTGCCGGCGGCCAGCAGCGTCTTGGAGAAGCCGGTGAGGTCCAGGTCCTTGCCGACGTACTCGTCGATGGGGGCGAGGACGCCCTTGCGCGCGTACTGGGCGACGAGCGCGGTGTCCATCTGCATCAGGTCGGGGGCGGAGCCGCCGGCGACGTTGGTGTTGAACTTGTCGAAGTATCCGTCGTACCCCTGGTAGGTCTCCTGGATCTTGATCTTCGGGTTGTCCTTCTGGAAGGTGGCAAGCGCTTTCTTGTACGCCGCGTGGCGCTGGTCGCTGCCCCACCAGGTCATCGTCAGCTTGCTGTTGCTGCTGCCGGCGCCCGTGCCGCCGCCGCAGGCGCTCAGCGTGGTGCCGAGCGCCGTCGCGACGGTGATGCCGCTCGCGGCGCGGAAGATGGTTCTGCGCGAGATCTCGTGACCCACCGGGTCCCTCCCTGGATGTGCGTGACGGAATCTTCCGGCCGGTGAGGCGGCTCGGGGTCCTGTGGCTTGAGTGCGCTCATGGTCCGCGACCTCGCCCGGTCGCGCCACCGCGACGAACGGCATCCGCCCACGAACACGCCCTCGTGGGTCCGTACGGTCCGTACGGCCGGATTCGCCGCTCTGTGCCGGGGTCCCGCCCGGCTAGAAAGCGCTTGTCCGGACATTGGCAGAAGCCGACGGAGTCCGTCAATGCCTCTTGTCCGACCCCTCGGTCACGGTTTGGATTCCCCGGGCCACCGCGAGGCGGGCGGCGCCCGCGACCGTGGCGTCCTCGCCGACCTCACTGCCGACCACCTCGGTGGGCCAGCTCAGCCGCGCGAGTTCGGCCCGCACACCCGGCAGGAGCTGCGGATTCGCCCCGATCCCGCCGCCCAGCACGATCAGCCCCGGGTCCAGTACGGCGACCGTCGCAGCCGCCAGCCTGCCCACCTCCCGGGCGTGTCCGGCGACGAACCGCGCCGCCGCCTCGTGCCCGTTTCCGGCCAGCGCGAAGAGTTCGGCGGCACCCTCCGGTACGCGACCCTCCGTCCACCCCTCGCGCACTCTGCGCATCAGCGCGCCCGCGCCGACGTACGCCTCCATGCCCTCCAGGACGGATTCGCGGCCCGGCAGCCACGGGTACGGCAACCGGGCGATCTCCCCGGCCGCGCCGCCCGCGCCGCGCAGCACCCGGCCGCCGACCACGATCCCGAGGCCGATGCCGTAGCCGACCTGGAGGTAGCCGAAGGTGTGCCGCCCCTTGGCCGCGCCCTCGTGGAGTTCGGCGAGGGCGGCGCAGTTGACGTTGTTCTCGATGTGGACGGGGAGGTGAGAGGGGAGGGCGAGGGCGTCGACGGCGGCGGCGATGGAGGGGGTGGCGGGGCGGGCGCCCCAGGAGTGGGTGTCCGAGGCGTGGCGAGCGCCCGGGGCCGGGCCGGTGGCGGATCCGGAGGCAGGGGCGGTGCGGTCGTCGTTCCGCAGGCCCGCACCGTGCCCGCCCGCACCCGCCCCGCCCTCTTCCCCCGCGCCGCCGCCAGGCCGCACCACATCCGGTACCGCCACCACCACCCCCCGCACCGGCCCCAGCTCCTCCCGCGCGAGCCCCCACAGCGCCCCCCGCACCGTCTCCGCCGGAAGTTCCCGGTCACGGGCGGTGTGCGAGGCGACGACCGTGCCGTCCAGCGTGCAGGCGCGTACCGCCGTATGGGTGGAGCCGAGGTCCACCGCGAGGACCGTTCCGGCGGCGGGGCCGATGCGGTAGACGGCGGCCGAGCGGCCGGTCGTCCCGCTCGTCGTGCCGGTACGGGACGCGAGGCCCGCCGACTCCAGCTCGGCCACCGCGCTGGACACCGTCGGCTTGGACAGGCCCGCGAGCTGGGCCAGGCGGGGCCGGGTGGCGTCGCCCGCCTCCGCGAGGACGGCGAAGACCGCGCCCGCGCTCTCACTCAGGTGCTGCACAGCTCCCCCAACAGAAATGGTCGGCGAGCACCCCGGCGCATTGTGTCGCCGGAGTTACGAATGATTGAATGTCTGGACAGCCAGCGATCGACATCCGCCGCATGACAACGGTGTCGCCTCCCACACGCAGGCAGAACGGGTCACCCACCCGTCACCTGCGGAACGCGGCTCTCCCAGGGTGCACAACAACCTCTTGACGCACTCTACTTCGTTAGTTAGCTTCCTAACGAAATCCTCACGGTACTCGCCTGCCGTGGCCGACCGAAGCCCGTCCCGGGGCTTCCCGAGAAAGTTCAAGATCCGTTCACATCCGCACGGTTCGCCCGCCGTCGCAGCTCAGCGCTTTCCGACGAAGGAAGAACCCGTGCAGGACGCACCCCCCTCGTGCCCGCTTCTGGTCGGCATCGACGTGGGCGGCACCAAGACGCACCTCCGCGCGCTCGCGGGGGACGAGACGGTCGCCGACCATGTCCGTGCCAGCAGCGGCTGGCGCCCGCACGACACCGACGCCGCCGCCCGCTGGCTCGCCGACCTCCTGAGCGAGGCGCTGCCGCCGGGCGCGCGTCCGTCCGCCGTCGCGGTCGGCGCGCACGCCTGCGAGACGCCGCGCCAGTGCGCGGACATCCGTACCGCTCTGCAAGAACTTCTCGGCGTCCCCGCGCGCATCGTGGGGGACGCCGAACTCCTCGTGCCCGCCGCCGGGTTGGACCAAGGGGTCGGTCTCGTGGCCGGCACCGGTTCGGTCGCGGTCGGGCGGCTCGCGGACGGCTCGGCGGTCCAGGTGGGCGGCTGGGGCGCCGTGCTGGGCGACGAGGGCGGCGCGGCCGGGCTGGTCCGTGAGGCGGCGCGCGCCGCCTGGGCCGCGCACGACCGGGGTGAGGCCCCCGACTCCCTCGCCCAAGGGCTCGTCGAGGCGCTCGGCGTGCCCGAGGTCCCGGCGCTGGGCGCCGCGCTGGAGAGTGCGGCCAGCGCCTCCGCCGACTGGGGGCGGCACGCGCCGGTCGTCTTCACCGCCGCCGCCTCCGGCTCCCCCCTCGCCCACGCCGTCATCGCCGAGGCCGGCCAGGCCCTCGCGGCGCTCGTCGCCCGGCTCGCCGCACGCGGCGTCCCGGTGGACGACGTGGTGGTGGCCGGCGGGACGGTCCTCGGGCAGCCGGTGCTGTACGACGCGTTCACGGCGGGCCTCGCAGAGGCCGTACCGGGCGCGAAGGCGCGACCGCTCACGGTGGCGCCCGTCGAGGGGGCGGTGGCGCTGGCCCGCGCACTCCTGTAGAACTCTCTCTCCTCAGTACATGTGCGCGGCGTCGGCCGAACTCCCCGTTCACCCACGGGACATGGTCCGGTCGCCGTTCCCACCCGGAACGGTCACGACTCCGCCGTAGATCTTCGCTGGTACGCATCACCCGGCTCAGTCGACGGCAGCTGCCTCCGAGCCGCACCCGATCGCACGATCTCCGTCACTTCCAGAGAGGCACACGCATGTCGTCCCCCGCCGCAGTGAACAGAAGGCGTTTCCTCAAGGCGTCCGTGGGCGGTTCGGCCGCTCTGGTGGCCGCGCCGACGCTGGTGTCGTGGCTCGGCGCCGCCGACGCCAAGGCCGCGACCGCCGCGCCGGCGGCGTTCGTCGACGCCTACAAGACGAACGTCATGGCGAACCTGACGCCCGAGACGAACGCCGTGGTGCGGGTCCTCGGCGGGATGGCGAAGGTCTGGAAGACGGGCGACGCCTGGAACACCGGCACCGTCCTGGACCGCGAGGTGCTGCGCGCCAACGTGCGCTACAGCATCCGGCTCACGCACGCGCGCACCGAGGCCCAGGGCAAGGAGGCGTTCGTCTACGACCGCCAGCACCAGAGCTACGCGATGATCGGCGGCCTCGGCCCGCTGGCCCCGCTCTACCGCTCCGGCGCCAAGGCGGTCACCTCGATCACCGCGGCGCCCGACGGCATCCCGCCGGCGAAGATCGACGACGCCGTCCCGGCCGACGCGCCCGCCGGTTCCGCGCTCGGCGCCGGCTCGCACGACTCGGACCTCGGCCTGGTCGCCACGCTCGTCGACACCGTGCGCGGCAACTACGCGTCCGGCAACCCGGGCAAGTACGCCTACCAGTACCCGCGTCCGTGGCGCATGAACGAGAACAGCCAGGTCGTCGACACCGGCAGGACCGACGACCTCGGCTTCCCGGTCTACGACTCGAAGGTCCTCGTCGTCCCGCAGCTGCTGCGCCAGCGGAACATGTCGCCGAAGGACGACGGCGGCTACCCGAGCGGCCACACCAACGCCTTCCACCTGGCCGCGCTCGCCTACGCGTACGCCGTCCCGGAGCGCTTCCAGGAGCTGGTGACCCGCGCCCTGGAGCTGAGCCACACCCGGATCATGTCCGGCATGCACTCCACGGTCGACGTGATCGGCGGCCGGATCATGGCCACCGCGCTGGCCGCCGCGACCCTCGCCGACCCGGCGAACGCCGAGCTGAAGGCCGCAGCGCGCGCCCAGGCGCTGGCCTACTTCACGGCGAAGACCGGCACGGACGCCGACACCCTGTACGCGTACGCCCACGCGGACGCCGCCGACCGGTACGCCCACCGCGAGGCCAACGCCTGCCTGGTCGAGCCGAAGCTGACGTACGTCCTGCCCCGCGAGGGACGCTCCTACCCGCTGACCGTCCCCAAGGGCGCCGAGGTCCTCCTGGAGACCCGCCAGCCGTACCTGAGCGCCGAGCAGCGCCGCGCGGTGCTGCGGACGACCGCGCTGGAGTCGGGGTACGTCCTGCTGGACGGCTTCGAGCAGTGGGGCCGCCTCAACCTGTTCGCGGCGGCCGACGGGTACGGCTCCTTCGAGTCGGACGTCACGGTCACCCTGGACGCGGCCAAGCACGGCTTCCACGCGGCCGACGCCTGGCGCAACGACATCGACGGCGCCGGCGGCCTGACCAAGAAGGGCTCCGGCACGCTCACCCTGACCGGCCACAACCGCTACCACGGCGGCACGGTCGTCAAGGAGGGCACGCTGGTCGCCGGGCACGCCAACGCGCTCGGCCAGGGCCACGTCACCCTCGCGGGCGGCACGCTCGGCGCCCCGCAGCCGGTGCGGGTGCGCGGCAGCTGGACGCAGGGCGCCGCGACGCTCGACCTGACGGTCCGCAAGGGCCACGGCGCCGTCCTCACCGTCTCCGGCCGCGCCCGTCTGGAGCGGGGCGCCAAGCTGGTGCTGCGCCTGGACGCCAAGCAGCCGCCGGCCGCCGGCACGGTCGTCCGGGTCCTCCACGCGGCCCAGCTGCGCGGCCAGTTCGACAAGGTGGAGGTGAACTCGGCCCACCTGCGCGCCGTACCCCACTACACGGCGGACGGTCTGTCGGTACGACTCGTGAAGCGGTGACGTACTGAGGGGTGGGAGCGGCCTAGTCTGGACAGAGCGGGCCGCTCCCACCCCGTACGGTCATCTAGGGCGGATGATGGCGAGCACAACTCTTCTGCGAGAACCCCCGGCGCTCGTCCGGGCCCGTCGGCGCCCCTGGCTGGTCCCCCTGCTGGTGTTCCTGCTGCTGGCCCAGATGGCGACGGCCATGGTGACGACGGCCGTTCAGCAGACGCCGACCATCGACGAGCCGGTGTACGTCGGGACGGCCGCCGACTACCTGCACGCGCACGAGGTCCGCTACAACCCCGAGCACCCGCCGCTGGGCAAGCTGATCGTGGCCCTCGGGGTGGCCGTCGCCGGTCCGCACGTCGATCCGCGATTCACCGGTGATCAGGGCGCGTTGGGCCGTCACCTCTTGTACGAGTCCGGCAACGACCCCTGGGACGTGATGTTCTGGGCCCGGTTACCCGTCATCGCCTTGACGCTCCTGTTCGGCCTGGTCGTCTTCTTCTTCGCGCGGGACGTCGCCGGGCGCGCGGCGGCCTTCGTCGCGCTCGCGCTGTACGCGTTCTCGCCGGACGTGATCGCGCACGGTTCGCTGGCCACGCTGGACGTCCCTGCGGCGGGGTTCCTGCTGACGTCGGCGTGGCTGTTATGGCGCGCGGACCGCAGCCCTCGGCTGTATCTCGCCCTCGCCGGGCCGGCGTTGGGGGCGGCGCTGGCGACGAAGATGAGCGCGCTGACGGCTGTGCCGGTGTTCGCGGGGCTGGCGGTGGTGTCGCTGTGGCGGGCCGGCCGGCGCAGGGCGCTGCTGGGCGCGTGCGGTGTCGTGGTGGCGGCGTTCGCCGTCGTGTGGGTGTCGTATCTCGTCGTCGATCCCCGGCTGCGGTGGAGTCCGGCGCCGGGTGAGATTCCGTCAACTCGCGGTCTGCGCGGGCTGGTTGTGGATCTGCTGCCGGTGCCGGAGTCGTACCGGGACGGGATGCGGGTGCAGTTCGGGTTCGAGAGCCGGCCGTGGCAGGGGTTCCTGTTCGGGCATCTCTACACCGGGTCGCGGTGGTACTACCTGCCGGCCGCGCTGCTGGTGAAGACGCCGCTGGGGATGATCGCGCTGTGGGTGGCGGGGGCGGTGGCGATGCTGTCGGTGCCGAGGCTGCGGCGCGCCGCGGTGTATGTGCTGGTCCCGGCGGGGGTGTTGCTGGCGTCGGCGATGACGGGGGCGCGGGACCTGGGGACGCGGTACGCGGTGTTCGTGCCCATGTTCCTCGCCGTGGCGGCGGGTTGTGCGCTGACGCTGAGGCGGGTGTGGGTGGTCTACGCGCTGGTGGCGTTCGTCGCGGTGAGTTCGCTGCGGACGTTTCCCTACTATCTGCCGTACTCCAACGAGGCGTTCGGGGGTCCGTCCCGTACGCATCTGCGGCTGCACGACTCCAACGTGGACTGGGGGCAGGACCTCGGGCGGCTCGCGGAGAAGTACCGGGGTGAGCCGTTGTGGCTCGTGTACAAGGGGGCCGGGGTGCCGTCGTACTACGGCATCGAAGCGAGCGATCCGCTGGCCGTGCCGGCGGAGCGGGTCCGAGGTCTGCTGGTCGTCTCCGACTCGGCGGCGGCGAAGGCGCGGGGGCGGCTCGCCGAGTTGCTGCGGACCAGCCGGGCGGTGGACGAGGTGGGGTACTCGATCACCGTCTACCGGCGGTGATCCTGGGTTATGTTGAGGCGCGTGGGAGACACAGGAGGAGGCTCCGGGCCCTCGGAGCAGCAGGCACGGGCGCAGGCGTCGGCGATCACCTCGGGGAAGGCCGTGCCGGAGACGGAACTCTCGCCGGCCTCGCAGCTGCGGGCCCTGTTCGACGGTCCGCACCTCTCCCCCGGCCAGCGGCGCATCGCGCAGTACCTGATCGAGCACCTCACCGAGGCGTCCCTCCTGTCGATCACGGACCTCGCCGAGCGCGTCGGGGTGAGCCAGCCCTCGGTGACCCGGTTCGCGGCGGCCGTCGGCTTCAGCGGGTACCCGGCGCTCCGGGAGCGGCTCCAGGCGCTGGCGCTCGGGGCGCACGGCACGGCGGAGGTGAACCGGGGCAACGAGCTCCAGGCGGCGGTGGACGCCGAGATCCGCAACCTGGAGAACCTGCGCCGCGACTTCGCCGACCCGGACCAGGTCATCGAGGTCGGCCGGGGGCTTTCGGAGTCGGCGCCGCTGACCGTGCTGGGCCTGAGGATCTCGGCGTCGCTCGCGGAGTACTTCACGTACGCGGCGCGCCGGGTCCACCCGGACGTGCGGCCGGTGACGCGCGGCGGGAGCGTCGCCTACGACGCGCTGCTCCAGTCCCGGGCGGCGGGCGGGACGTGGGTGCTGGCGTTCTCGATGCCCCGGCACGCGCAGGAGACGCTGACGGCGGTGCGCGTGGCGCGCGGGGCGGGCCTGAAGGTGGCGCTGATCACGGACCTGGCGCTGGGCCCGCTGGCCGACGAGGCGGACGCGGTGTTCGCGACGGGGACCGGGTCGCGGCTGGTGTTCGACTCGTACGCGGCGCCGGGCGTGATGGCGGCGGCGCTGCTCCAGGCCATGACGGACGCGGGCCCCGAGCGGACGCAGGCGCGGCTGGAGGAGTACGAGCAGGTCGCCGACCGGCACCAGTTCTTCCTGCCCGACTGACCCCGCTTGCGGGCCGGTGACCGGAGCGTGGAGTTCCGCCGACGAGACCGTGAATGTTTCCATACGTCTTGCAAAGGTGGCGGCATATATAAATACTGCTCCGGTCGCACCGCCGCACATCGGAAGCCATGCTCATGAGTCTCACGACGACGCGCCTCAGCCCGGACTGGCCCCGCCACGTCAAGACGCCCGGCAGTTACGACTGGGAGCGTTCCGCCGTCAAATGGCTGCGCGAACTGGTTCCCGCGCGGTACGCGGGCTATCCGGCGCTGCTGCGCCACCCCGTCCTGCTCGCCCGGCACGCGCACCTCCAGGTCCAGCAGGAGGTCCGGGTGGCCCGCACGGCGCTCCAGACGGCCCGCGCCGACCTGCCGGCCCTCGGTCTGCACGAGGCGGCGATCGAGCACACGATCAAGATGTACGCCGCCGAGCTGACGCAGCTCCAGCACCTGGCGCGCGGCGTGCGGGCGGTCGCGGAGGCGCTGGCCGCCCGGTCGGCCTCCGCCGCCCTGCGCCGCTGAGGCAGCCGTTAAAACAGCCGCTAACGCCGGTACCGGACGTCAGGAGGTGCGCGCCTCCAGGTCGTGGCGCGTGTTGTCGCCGTACACGCCGGACTCGTCGCCCCGGATGCCGTACCAGAGCTGGAAGCGGGCGACGGCCTCGGTGAGCGTCGCGTCGTACTCGCCGTTCGTCGCGCCGTTGTCGTACACGTTCGGGATGCGGCGCAGGCGCTCCTGGAGGGTGACGACCTCGGGGCCGGTGGCGCCTTCCCGCAGGACGCCGGCGCCGTCGGGGTCCTGGGCGGGGGCGCTCGGGGTGGGGGTCGGGGCCGGGTTCTGCTGCGCGGGGGCGCTGCTGACCGGGGGCTGGGCCGCCGCCGCGTCGTTCTGGCGGCCGGGCAGCAGGAGGATCGCGGCGGCGAAGCCGACCAGGGCTGCGGCGGAGACCGCGATGACCCCGGCCGCTCTGCGGACGCCCTTGCCGGTGGCGGGCGGCGGTGGGGGCGGGGCCTGGCGGCGGCGCGGGGGCAGGGGCGGGAGCGGTGGCGGGATGCGCTGGGTCTCCGGTTCCTTCGAGACGTTCACCGCCTCGTAGGCGCGGGTCCTCTCCTGGCCCGGCGGGTCGTCGACGCTGAGTTCGGTCAGTTCGCGGAACAGGTCCGCGAGCGCGTCGGTGCGGCGTGGCCTGAGCACCACGATGGGTTCCAGGACCTCACGCTCGAACGGTTCGCCGCTGGTCTCCGGTGTCGGCACGCCGGTCTCCCCTCTCCTCGGATCCCTCCGGAGAGATACGGGCGGGTGGCGGGAGCGGTTCATCGAGGCGGGCGGGTCGCGGGTGATCGGCGGGTCGCGGGTGATTTTCGTACGACCGCACAATCCGTCCGGCGCGGGATCCTCCACTCGGGCGACGTACCATGGTCGTACGGGGGCCGAGGACGTCACCGGCTCCCGACCGGCGTCTTCGTCCCGAAGGGTTTTCTCCTCCCGTGACCACCGCGACACTTCTCGACGGCAAGGCCGCTGCGGCCGACATCAAGACCGAGCTGGCCCAGCGGGTGAGTGCGCTCAAGGAGCGCGGGATCACCCCCGGCCTCGGCACCATCCTGGTCGGCGAGGACCCGGGCAGCCGCTCCTACGTCGGCGGCAAGCACCGCGACTGCGCGCAGGTCGGCATCGCCTCCCTCCGCGTCGAACTCCCCTCCGACGCCTCGCAGGCGGACGTCGAGGCCGCCGTGCTGCGCCTCAACGAGGACCCGGCCTGCACCGGCTTCATCGTCCAGCTCCCGCTGCCCGCGCACATCGACACGCACGCGGTCCTCGAACTGATCGACCCGCGCAAGGACGCGGACGGCCTGCACCCCACCAACCTCGGCCGGCTGGTCCTCGGCATCCCGGGCCCGCTGCCCTGCACCCCGCGCGGCATCATCGACCTGCTGCGCCGCAACAACGTGGCCATCACCGGCCAGCAGTTCTGCGTCATCGGCTGCGGCATCACCGTCGGCCGCCCGCTGGGCCTGATGCTGACGCGCTCCACCGAGCACGCCACGGTGACGCTGTGCCACGAGGCCACGCAGGACGTCGCCGCGCACGCGCGCGTCGCCGACGTGGTGGTGGCCGCCGCCGGCGTCGCCCACCTCGTCACCCCGGACTGGATCAAGCCCGGCGCGACCGTCCTGTCCGTCGGCCTGACCCGCACGGTCGAGGGCATCCTCGGCGACGTCCACCCGGACGTCAGCGACGTCGCGGGCTCCTACTCGCCGCCGGTCGGCGGGGTCGGCCCGATGACGCGGGCGATGCTGCTGACGAACGTGGTCGAGGCGGCGGAGCGGCAGTAGCACTCAGTACCGCAGGCCCTGTCGTCACATTCCCGTCGTCCGCCCGAAGGGCGGGCCGGGCGGCGTCTGACGCGTGCAGCTGCAAGGCGGAGGAGGGCGTCGACGCGGAGCGTCGGCAACCGACGACAACGCCGCAGATGCGCGTGGCAGGCGTCGCCCGGCAGGCGGGAATGTGACGACAGGGCCTGGGGCAGGGAACTGAGTGCCATCGCGTGCTACGTTCCCTGCCATGAGCAAGCCCTCCATGCGGGACGCGCTGGTCGCGGCGGCCTTCCGGCTGTTTCTGGAGCGCGGGTACGAGCAGACCACGGTGGACGACATCGTGGCGCTCGCCGGGGTCGGACGGCGGTCCTTCTTCCGGTACTTCCCGTCCAAGGAGGACGTGGTCTTCCCCGACCACGAGCGGTGCCTCGCCGACATGACGGCGTATCTCGCCGAGGACGAGCCGGGGTTCGAGCCGGTGCGGCGGGTGTGCGACGCGGCCCGCCTGGTGCTGCGGATGTACGCCGAGAACCCCTCCTTCTCCGTCCAGCGCTACCGGCTCACCAAGCGCGTCCCGGGGCTGCGGGCCTACGAGCTGTCGGTCGTGTGGCGGTACGAGCGGGCGCTGGCCGAGTATCTGCGCGAGCGGTTCGCCGGGCTCCCGGACGGGATCCTGCGCGCGGACGTCATCGCCGCCGCGGTGGTCGCGGCGCACAACAACGCCCTGCGGTCGTGGCTGCGTTCGGACGGTACGGGGGACGCGAGCGCGATGGTGGACCACGCGCTGGAGTACGTCCAGTCGACCTACGCCTCCCCCGAAGCCGCGCCCGCGGCCCGTGCGCAGGACGACGCCGAGGACGTCGTCGTGGTCGTCTCCCGGCGGGGCGCGCCGCTCTGGCGTGTGGTCCAGGAGATCGAGACGACCCTCGGCCGCGGCTGAAACGCGGCTTTCCGGGGTACGCAGTGCCTTTACGGCTGGCACTGAGTGCCATACGCTGCTCGTGTTCCGTCCGGGCGAGCGCAGGGAGTCGATCAGCGTGTACCACCACACGAACGCCACGCAGCGGGCGGCGGGCGGGGCCGCCGTACTCGACCGGCGCGCCGCCGAGCACGAGGCGATCCTCTACCAGCGCTGCAACTACTGCGGTACGGCGATGTACCACCGCCTGCTGTGCCCGGTGTGCCGGGGCAGCGACCTGCGCACGGAGCGCGCCGAGGGCACCGGCACCGTCCGGCACACGACGGTCGTGCACCGCAACACCCCGGCCGCGCGGAACGTGTCGATGGTCGAGATGGCCGAGGGGTTCGTCGTGCGCGGCCGGGTCATCGGACCGGCGATCGGGATCCACAGCGGGGACCGGGTGCGGCTGACGACCGCTCAGGACCCGGTGCGGGGCGAGCCGGTGTTCCAGCTCGTCGACGAGCCGTACCGGTCCTGGTAGTTGACAGGGCGTCCGGCCAGACAGCTTCTTGAAAGTTTCAGAACTGGCCGGAAAGCATCGGCTGTTGATCCGAACAGAGTTCCCACAGTCAACCCATAGGACATGCTTCGCATCCTCAGTGACGTGCGAGGCACCCGGTTCCGACGGGACGCCCGCACTCCATGTGCGAGGAGGGAACTCCCTTGTCCCGTTCCCGGCGAATAGGTGTCACCGCTGTGGCCGCGCTCGCGGTCCTGGCGGGTTCACCGGGGTTGGCCGCGGCGCACGACGCGCCGCAGGCGGCGAACACGCTTCCGCCCGGCTGGCGAATATCCGGCCATGATCTGCTGTGGCGCGCGCCGCAGCCCGTGCCCATGGGCGACGCGCGCGTGGAGTTCCACGCGAACGGCCGGCTCCTGGGCCTGCCCGAACCGGCCGCCGACGGCCGTACGTTCACCCTCCCCCTCGACGACGCCGCGCAGGCCGAGCAGCTGACGCGGCTCCAGGTGCAGGCGAGCGGTCGCCGCCTGGACGCCGAGGAGCCCGGGTCCTCGCCCTCCCTCGCCGCCCCGCAGACCGCGGCCCCGCAGGCCGCCCCCGCGCCGCCGGCCAACCCGGTCGACCCCGGCAAGCCGGGCCCGTACCGCACGACGCGCGGCGAGTACTCCCTGCCCTCCGTGAAACTCCCGGGCTTCAAGGTGCCCGTGGAGATGCGGGGCCTGGTGATCGCGCCGAAGGGTGCCGCCGGGAAGCGTCCCGTGGCGCTGTTCCTGCACGGCCGCCACTCGACGTGCTTCAAGCCGGGCGGCGGCGACGACGCCGTCACGGGTGACTGGCCGTGCGCCAAGGGCTTCAAGGAGATCCCCAGCTACCAGGGGTACGTGAAGGACCAGCAACTCCTCGCGTCCCAGGGCTATGTGACGGTCTCCATCTCCGCGAACGGCATCAACGGCCAGGACTGGGAGGCCGAGGACGCGGGCGCCCAGGCCCGCTCCTCGCTGGTCCGCCGCCACCTGGCCGACTGGGCGGACTGGGCCGCGAAGCCGGCGTCCGCACCCGCGGTCGTCCGCGGCGCGCCGAAGACCGACCTGTCGAAGGTGCTCCTCGTCGGGCACTCGCGCGGCGGCGAGGGCGTCAACCGCGCGGCGATGGACAGCCTCTACCCGCCGCCGCCCGCCGAGGACGGCGCGCCCGGCAAGGCACGCTGGCACATCAGCGGCACCGTCCTGATCGGACCGACGATCTTCGGCCAGAACCCGGTGGCCGACGTCCCGTCCGCGACGATCCTCCCGGGCTGCGACGGCGACGTCTCCGACCTCCAGGGCGAGGTGTACGTCGACGGCACGCGCGGCGTCAGCAACGGCAAGGCGCTGCACAGCGCGGTGTACGTGGCCGGCGCCAACCACAACTTCTTCAACACGGAGTGGACGCCGGGCAAGGCGCAGGCCCCCGCCTGGGACGACTTCGGCAGCGACCCCGACCAGCCCGACCCGGTCTGCACCCCCGGCAAGGCGACCCGCCTCACCGCCGACCAGCAGCACCAGGCCGGCGCGGTCTACATCGCCGCCGCCGCGCGCCTGTTCGTCGGCGGCGACGACCGGGTCCGCCCGCTCCTCGACGGCAGTGCCGTGCGCGCCGCCTCCGCCGGGAAGGCGCAGGTCCTCACGCACGCGGTCGGCGCGAACCGGGGCGCCGGGTTCCTGCCCGACGGCACGGTGAGCGTGTCCGGCGCGCGGCTGTGCGACGAGGTCACCCCCGACGCGAAGAAGGGCTGCGGGCTCGACCGGGCCAAGGGCTCCTCGCCGCACTTCGCGCAGTGGGACACCGAGCGGGAGAGCGGCCGTCGCGCGGTCGCCGTCTCCTGGACCAAGCCGGGTACGGCCGCGCGGATCACCTCCGCGAAGCCGCTCTCGCTGGCCGGTTCCTCCTCCGTCGCCCTGCGCCTGTTCGTCCCGCCGAACACCCGGGGCACGCAGTTCGACGTCACCCTCGTCGACTCCGCGAACCGGCGCGCGGGGCTCGGCCGGGTCACCGTGGACGGGCTGCCCGGCTCCGCACAGACCGCGTCCTACTGGGCGCGCGAGGTGCGGGTCCCGCTGAAGACGGCGAAGACCTTCGACCTGAAGCGCATCAAGTCCCTTGAGATCACGCCGCGTTCGAAGGCGGGCAAGGCGTGGCTGATCGACGCGTGGGGCTGGCGTGCCGGTACCCCCGCCGCGCAGGTCGCCGCGATGCCGCGGGTCGACGTCGGCCGGCTCACCGTCCTGGAGGGCGACTCCGGGACGCGCACCTACCGGATCCCGGTCAAGGTGTCCGGGAAGGGCAGCGGGCAGGTCCGCTACTACGTCCTCGACGCCGCGTCCGGGAAGGCCACGGACAAGGTCGTGACCGTCCGGCCGGGCGCGAACACCATCGACGTACCGGTGACGGTCAAGGGCGACACCCGGTTCGGGCCCGACCGGCAGCAGGACATCGCCGTCAAGGCGGTGCGCGGCGCGGTCGTCGGCAAGCACCGGGGCGGGGTCACCGCGAAGAACGACGACCCGGCGCCCACGGCGACGCTGGTGCCGGTGACCGACAAGGTGACCGAAGGCGGCACGCTGCTGTGGCGGGTCACGCAGTCGGCGGCCGTGGACGTCGACATCTGGCACCCGATCCGGCTCGTGCCGGTGACCGAGGGGACCGAACTGTCCACGAAGGACGTCGATCCGCAGTGGCTGGCGGACTACTCGGGCCAGAAGCCCGACCCGGAGCGCGCGCTGTCCCAGGCGGACGTCTGGGTGTGGGTGGCCGTCGAGGCCGGGAAGACCACCGGGGACTTCGACATACGGACCGTCAAGGACTCGGTGACCGAGCCGGTGGAGTCGGTGCGGGCCGTACTGACCGACGAGGACGGCAAGGAGCTCCCGGGGACGGGGGTCGTCGGGACAGTGACGGACGCGTCCTGACATCGCGCATGAGATGAGGGGTACGGGCCGTGCGGCTCGTACCCCTCTTTTTTTCATGTCAGCGTGATGCGGATTCCGACCGTGCCGTCCAGCCCGCGCCGCAGCCTGCTCCCGAGCAGGGTGAGCCGCCCGAGGACCCCGTACTTCCGGGCGATCAGCGTCCGGTAGCGGGCCGTCGTCTCCGCGTCGCAGATCTCCGCCGTCCCCGCGACCGGCTTCCCCGTCGGGTTGCCCCGGGCGTCGCAGGGGCCGACCAGCACGTCACCGCGCGCCCTGATCCGCTTGACCTTCCAGGAGTCGGCCGCCGACCACGCGCCCAGCGCGTCGCCGTCGGGCACCACCCACACCGGCGTCGGGACACCGGTCCCGTTCTTGCGGTAGCTGGTGATGAGCAGGTACTTCCCCGCGGCCAATTCCTGTGTCATGCCCCGCAGTCTAGGGACCTACCAGCGCGGCAGCCTCAGCTCGTACTCGGGCTGGAAGTTCTGGATGTAGCCGGTGTCGTCGCGTCCGCGCATCCCGGAGTCGAGGTAGCGGCGGTGCAGGCGTTCCAGGACGTCGTGGTCGAGGTCGACGCCGAGGCCGGGTCCGGTCGGGACCTTCACCTCGCCGTTCTCGATCTTCAGCGGGCCGCCCACGACGACCTCGTCGGCGCTGTTCCACGGGTAGTGGGTGTCGCACGAGTGGTCGAGGTTGGGGATCGCGGCGGCGACGTGGGTCATCGCGGCGAGGCTGATGCCGAGGTGGGAGTTGGAGTGCATGGACAGCTTGACGCCGAACGCCTCGCAGACGGCGGCGAGTTCACGGGTGCGGCGCAGGCCGCCCCAGTAGTGATGGTCCGTCAGCAGGACCTGGATCGCGTTCTGTTCGATGGCCGGCTTGAGGTGTTCCCAGGCGATGACGCACATGTTGGTGGCGAGCGGCATCGGCGCGGTCCGCGCGACCTCGGCCATGCCCTCGATGCCCCGGGTCGGGTCCTCCAGGTACTCCAGGACGCCGTCGAGCTGTTCGGCCACGTACCGCGAAGTCTCCACGGTCCAGGCGATGTTGGGGTCCAGGCGCAGCGGCCGGCCGGGGAACGCCTCGGCCAGGGCGCGGATCGCGGCGATCTCCTCGTCGGGCGGGAAGACGCCGCCCTTCAGCTTGAACGACGTGAACCCGTACCGCTCCCGCATGAGCCGGGCCTGCTCGACGATCCCGGCGGGGTCGAGCGCTGCGCCCCAGTCGTCGGTGATCGCGGGGCGGCCGTTCAGCTCGGGGTGCTCGGCCCACTTGTAGAAGAGGTACGCCGCGAACGGCACGGAGTCGCGGACCTTGCCGCCGAGGAGGTCGCTGACCGGGCGGCCGAGGAGCTTGCCCTGGGCGTCGAGGCAGGCGACCTCGACGGCGGAGTGGGTCCAGCCGCGCTCGTGGGAGGACGGCACGGTCGGCTGGAGCGCCTGGTCGACGGCGGCGCTGATCGCGGTCGCGTCGAAGACGTCCATGCCGACGACCGTCTTGGCGGCGATCTCAAGTCGCTCCAGGCGTGCGGTGCCGCCGGGGGACTCGCCGAGGCCCACCGTGCCGTCCTCCAGGACGAGTTGGAGGATGATCCGCAGGGCGAGGGGTTCGTGGCAGCCGTTGGAGTTGAGGAGCGGCGGGTCGGAGAACGCGATCGGGGTGATGATCAGTTCGCGGATGCGGGTGGCGCTCATGCGGCGACGGTCTCCAGTCCGTGGTCGAGGAGTTTCGCGAGCCTGTCGAGGTGGTCCGGGGTCGGGTCGACGAGGGGGGCGCGGACGCCGCCGGCGTCCAGGCCGCGCAGCTTGACTCCGGCCTTGACCAGGGCGACAGCGTATCCGGGCACCTCGTCGCGCAGGGCGACGAGGGGGGCGTAGAACTCGTCGAGGAGGGTGGCGACGAGAGCCGTGTCCCCTTCGGCGAGGGCCCGGTGGAAGGCGAGGGCGATCTCGGGGGCGAAGGCGAAGACGGCCGAGGAGTAGAGGTCGACGCCGATGCCCTGGTAGGCGGGGGCGGTCATCTCGGCGGTGGGCAGCCCGTTGAAGAACTGGAACTCCGGCTGCTCCGCGCGCACGCGGCGCACGACGCGGTGCAGGCGCTCCAGGTCACCGAGGCCGTCCTTGAGGCCCACGACACGGGGCAGGGCGGCGATCTCGGCGGCGGTGTCCTCGCTGAGGCGGGCCGTCCCGCGCTGGTAGAAGACCGTCGGGAGGTCGGTGGCGGCGGTGACCTCGGCGGCGTACCGGACCAGGCCCCGCTGGGGCGCGGTGACCAGGTACGGCGGGAGCAGCAGGATGCCGTCGGCTCCGGCGCGGGCGGCGCGTACGGCGTGGTCGCGGGCGACCGGGGTGGGTCCGCCGGCCGCGGCGAGGACCGGGACGCGTCCGGCGGTGGTCTTGACGGCGACCTGGGTGGCGCGTTCGACCTCGTCCGGGGTGAGGGCGTGGAACTCGCCGGTGCCGCAGGCGACGAAGACGCCGCCCGCGCCCGCCGTGACGCCGTTGTCGATGTGCTGGGCGAGCAGGTCCTCGTCCAGGGCGCCGTCCTTGTCGAACGGGGTGACCGGGAAGAACAGCACTCCGTGGAACTTCATGTCTTCTCTCAGTGGGGGTGTCGAGGTCAGCCCTTGGTGGCGCCGGCCGCGATGCCGGTGACCAGCGAGCGCTGGAGGAGCAGGTAGACGATGAGGCTGGGGACCAGGGCGATGACCGCGCCGGCCAGCAGGACTCCGGAGCCGACCTCGGGGTCGGTGCGCAGGACCGACAGAGCGACGGTGACGGTGTAGTCGGTGGGGTCCTTGGAGGCGATGAGGGGCAGCAGGTACTGGTCCCAGATCATCACGAAGCCGAGGACACCCGCGACGCCGAGGGCCGGCTTGCACAGCGGGAGGATCACCTGCCACAACATGCGGAACTCGCCGACGCCGTCGAGGCGGGCGGCCTCCTCGATCTCGACGGGGATGTCCTTCATGAACTCCGTCAGCAGCATGATCGAGAAGCCCCAGGCGCCGAGCGGCAGGATGACGCCGAACGCGGTGCCCTTCAGGTCGAGGCCGAGGACGGGGACGTGGCCGAGGACCAGGGAGAGGGGGATCGCGATGACCTCCTCGGGCAGCATCATCGTCAGCATGAACAGCGTGAGGATGAGGGCCTGCCCCCGGAACTTGTGCCGGGCGAGCGCGTAGGCGGCCAGCACCGAGACGGCGAGCTGGAGCAGGAGGGCGCCGCCCGCGATGACCAGGGAGTTGGTGAAGTAGTCCCAGATGCTGCGTTCGTTCGCGACCTTGAAGTTGAGGAGCGTGGGGTGGTGCGGGAGGAACGACAGGTCGGAGCCGCTGGGGTTCTCGCTGAACGCTCCCGCGAAGATGGTCAGGAAGGGCGCGGCGAAGACGCCGAGCGCGATCAGGCAGAGCAGGATGCGCAAGGCCCAGGCGACGCCGGGGCGGTCGCTCCAGCCGAGCGCGGTGTCGAAGCGGGCCGGGGTGGTGCGGGCCGCTCTGGCGGTACGGCCGCGGGCGGGGGCCTGCGGCGCGCTGACGGGGTCGATGGCGGGCGCGCTCATCGGGCGTCTCCCCTCTTGCGGAAGTAGTTGACCGTGACGGTCAGCAGGAGCGTCACGCACAGGAGGACCACGGAGGCCGCGGAGGCGCCGCCGATGTCGTTGCGGGTGAAACCGAGCGTGTAGGCGCGGGTCATCCAGACCTCGGTGGAGCCGGCCGGGCCGCCGCCGGTGAGGACGTACACCTCGGTGAAGACGCGCAGGCCGCGGATGGCGGCGAGGGTGAGGACGATGCCGATCGCCGGGCGGATCGCGGGGATCGTGATGTAGCGCAGGCGCTGCCACAGGGAGACGCCGTCCATCGCGGCGGCCTCGTACAGGGAGCGGTCGACGCCGGCGAGGCCGGCCAGGATGATGACCATGTTGTAGGGGGCGCTCATCCAGATGCCCATGGCCATCGTCGACCACAGGGCGGTGCCGGGGTTGTCGAGGAACTGGGTCGGGCCGAGGCCGAGGAAGCCGAGGCCGTGGTTGATCAGGCCGTCCGAGGTCGGGTAGTACATCAGCCGCCACAGTTCGCCGACGACGGCGGTCGCGGTGACGACCGGCAGGAACACGGCCGTGCGGACGATCTTCAGCGAGCGGCTCTGGCCCTCCAGGAGCAGGGCGAGCGCGAAGCCGACGAGGATGCCGCCGAGGGACTGGCCGATGCCGAGGAGCAGGGTGTGTCCCACGGCGTCCTGGAAGCGGTGGTCGGACAGCACGCGGGTGTAGTTGTCCAGGCCCACCCACTGGTCGCCCAGGAACGGGCGCACCTTGAAGAAGCTGAGCCAGATGCCCTTGGCCATCGGCCAGAACTTGAAGACGAGGGCGAGGAGCAGGCCGGGGGCGAGGAACACCCACGGCAGGACACTTCTCTTGCTGATCCCCCGGGCGCGGCGCACCGGGGTCGGGGTGGTCGCGGTCATTTCAGCAGGTCCTGGTCCTTGAGGTCACCGGCGAGGGTCTCGTTCAGCTCCTTGAGACTGGAGCGGACGTCGCCTCCGCAGTAGGTGAAGATCGAGTTCAGCGCGTCGGCGGTGTCCTGGCGGAACGGGGCCCAGTCGAGGGCGTTCGGGAACTGCACCGAGGCGTCCTCGTACGCCTTCTGTACGACGCCCCAGCGCGGGTCGTCGTGCACGGTCGCCGCGTTCAGCGTGGAGTTCACGGGGATACGGACGACCGGCTGGTGGTCGCCGGTCATGGCCAGCCGCTGGCCCTCCGGCGAGACCAGGAACGCGGCGAGGGCCTGTTCCTGCCGGTCCTTGCCGGTCTTGGCGCCGAAGTAGACGTTCTCGCCGTCGGCCAGGACGTCGCTGTTGCCGGCGGGGCCGGCGGGGGCCTGGACGACCTCGAACTTGTCCTTGCCGAGCACCGTGTCGAACGTGGCGATGTTGTACGGGCCGGTGAGGTACATCCCGGCGTTGCCGTCCTGGAAGTTCGTGGCGTTGCTCGTCATCGCGGTGATCGCGCCCGGCTGGATGACACCGTTGTCTTTGGTGCAGAACAGGTTCTTCTTCAGCCAGGTGACCGCGTTCACCGCCGCGTCGGAGTCCATGACCGGCCGGTAGCCGCCGGTCTTCGTGGGCTCGATGACGCGGGCGCCGGACTGCCACAGGTAGCTCGCGCCCCACCAGGCGACGTAGCCGTTCTGGGCGCTGCCCGGGACGACCATGCCGTACGTGTCCTTCTTGCCGTCGCCGTCCGGGTCCTGGTCCGCGAACGCCTTGGCCAGGGTCAGCATCTCGGCCCACGTCCTCGGGACGGGCAGGCCGAGCTTCTCGCGCCAATCCTTCCTGATGAACAGGGTGAACGCCTGGCGGGAGTACGGGATGCCGTAGTGCTTGCCGTCCAGGCCGACCGTCGAGGACCAGGTCTTGGCGTCGATCTGGTTCCCGCCCGCGATCGTCGCCGGGTCGATCTGCTTGAGCAGGCCCTGGCTCTGGTAGCTGCCCATCAGCGCCGTGTCGTTGATCATGACGTCCGGGAGGTCCTTGGTGGACGCGCGCGCCTGAAGCTGCTGGTCGAAGTTGACGACCGGCTGATAGTCGACCTTGATGCCGGTCTTCTTCGTGAACGCGGCGAACACGCGTTTATACGTCTCCGCGGGGTCCGGATTGCTCCTGGTCCAGACCTCAAGGGTGTTCGGGTCATCGCCGTTCGCTCCACTGGACCCGCCACCGCAAGCGGCCACCCCGAACATCAGCGCCGCGGCACCGAGGCTGGCGGCCAGGCGACGACTCCGTCGGCGATCCACCATGGGCACTCTCCGTTCATATCCGTGAACTTGCTTCACGAATCTAAATTAGGGGCTCAAGCTACGAATGATTTCGGCCGCATGTCAAGACATTGCGGAAAGGTTGCGCCGACCGAACCGAACGCCCGACGGGAGGGAACGGGACGGGGTTGACGCCGGAGGCGGGGCTAACGCCAGAGGCGGGGCTAACGCCGAGGGCAGGCCTGACACCGAGGGCGGGGCTAACGTCGGGGACAGGCCTCGCGCCGAAGGCAGGCCTGGTGCCGGCGGCAGATCTCGCACCGAAGGCGGGCCCGACCCCGACGGCAGGCATCGCGCCAACGGCAGATCTCGTACCGAAGGCAGGCCTGACGCCGACGGCAGGCATCGCGCCGAACGCAGGCCTGACGCCGACGGCAAGCCTCGCGCCGAAGGCAGGCCTGACGCCGAAGGCGGATCTCGTGCCGGGGGCGGGGATCGTGGTCGGTGGGGGAAAATTTCTGGTTTGGGTGGGCGTGTGGGAGCAAGATGGGGGCGTGATCGAGATCGGGTGCGACGAGTCCGGGGCCGACGGGGAGAATCTCGTCGGGGGGAACACCCTGTTCTTCGCTCATGGCAGCGTCGGGGTTTCCGCGGAGGCCGCCGGGGCTCTCGTGGCCGAGGTGCGGGAGCGGATCCGGTCGCCCGCCGAGGAGTACAAGGCGATTCACCTGCTGCGGGAGAAACACCGGGCCGTGCTGGAGTGGTTTCTCCGGGAGTTGAGCGGGAGCGCCCATGTCGAGCTGGTCAGGAAGGAGTCGTTCCTGGTGGGGCGGGTGGTGGAGGTGCTGGGCGGGGAGGCCGGCGATGCCGGCGGCCTGCTGCGGGAGGGGTTCGCGGGGAGGGCCTGGGGGGATTTCCTGGCGAGCGGGAACCGGCTGCTGCGGGTGCGGGCCGACGTCGACAGCGGGGAACTCGTCCGGGAGTTCCTCGGCAGCCTGCGTGCACTGCGAAGTGTCGCCGAGGGGGCGGAGGCGAGGGACGTTCTCGACACGCTCGCCGGGCAGCAGGACAGGGCCCTCGCCTACCGCGCGTCGATACCCACCCTCATTCCCGTCCTCGACCCCCTCTTCCCCACCGTCGTCGACACCGCCGCCCACTGGTCCGCCGCCGGCGCCCCCGTCCGCCTGGTCCACGACCGTCAGACCCTCCTCACCCCGGCCCGCATCGAGTGGATCCGGCGCCGCGCCGAGGAGCGAGGCGTCACGCTGGCCGGCATGCGCCTCGTCCAGGCCCGCTCCGACCCCCGCGTCCAGCTCGCCGACTTCCTCGCGGGCATCGCCCGGAAGATCGCCGGGGACGAGGCGAGCGGAGCCGGGGACGAGGCGCTCGGCGCGTTGCTCAAGCCGTACCTCGGGGGCACCGCCCTCCCAAGCAACCCGCCGAAGAACCCGGTCAGTTGAGGTGAACACCCGTACGGCCGCGTTCGTATGAACAGTGGGCGCTCCACGACCACGGCGCCCCGCGGCGCCCGGCGTCGCGTGTTCGGGTTCGGGAGCCAGGTATGAGGCACGTACGACGACGCACCGTCCGGCGAGTGACACGGCTGGCGGCCGTCGGCGGAGTCCTCCTGGGAGGCGTCATGGTCGCGCAGGCGGCGATGGCGGGCGAGACGCCGAACGCGTCGGCGCTGGTGAAGAGTTCGGCGGACACCGCGGGCCAGACCGGGGCCGAGCTGACGAAGAGGCTGGGCACCGCGCGCACGGCGGGCAGCTGGATCGGCGCGGACGGCAGGCCGGTCGTCGCGGTCACCGACGACAGCGCGGCGGCGGAGGTCCGCAAGGCCGGGGCCGAGCCGAAGATGGTCGGCCACAGCATGAACGAACTCAAGGCGGCCACCACGACGTTGAAGGAAGCGCCGCGGGTCGCGGGCACGGCGTGGTCGGTGGACTACCGGACGAACAAGGTGGTCGTCCAGGCGGACAGCACGGTCTCGGCGGACGACTGGTCCCGGCTGACGAAGGTCGCGTCCGGCATCGGCAGCTTCGTACAGATGGAGCGCACGAAGGGCAGGTTCACGACCCGGATCAACGGCGCACTCCCCATCCTCTCGACGAGCGGCCGGTGTTCGGCCGGGTTCAACGTCACCAACGGGCAGCAGGACTTCATCCTGACCGCCGGGCACTGCGGGCCGAACGGTTCGATCTGGTTCGGGAACGACCAGGCGTCGCAGGAGGTCGGCCGGACCGTCGACTCCTCGTTCCCGGGCGGCGACTACTCGGTGATCCAGTACGCGAACGGCAGGGCCGGCGAGGGCGCGGACATCGTCGCGATCGGCAACGGGAACGGCGTGAAGATCACGGGCTTCGGCGACCCGGCCGTGGGCCAGCGCGTGTTCCGCAGCGGCAGCACGACGGGGCTGCGCGACGGCCAGGTCACGGCGTTGAACTCGACCGTCAACTACCCGGAGGGCACGGTCACCGGCCTGATCGAGACGAACGTGTGCGCGGAGCCCGGCGACAGCGGCGGCCCGATGTTCTCGGAGGGCATCGCGCTCGGCGTCACCTCGGGCGGCAGCGGTGACTGCACGGCGGGGGGTACGACGTTCTTCCAGCCGGTGACGACGGCGCTCGCGGCGACGAAGCTGAAGCTGATCGTGGCCGCGCGGGCGGACGGCGCCCAGCAGGGCGGCGCGGCGCCGAGCCCCTCCCCCACGCAGGCGGCGATCGCCCCCGGCAAGGCGGCACCGGGTTCGACGGCTCCGGTCGACAGCACGTCCCTGGCCTCGAAGCTGACGAACCCCCTGGCCATCGGGCCGGGCCTGCTGATCATCGCGGCGAGCATGGGGGTGCTGTTCTTCACGCGGTACCTGCGCGAGGAGCGGGACCGCAAGGAGTACCAGCGGTACTACGCGGCGAACTGGAGCTGAGCGGGCCACACAGAAGGGCACCTACCGCGCCGGTAGGTGCCCCAAGAGGTAAGGGAGGCCGGGGAGTTCAGGCCACGCGGTCCGGCCGGTGCGAGACCGCGGCCCACTCCGTCACCAGCCGCTGATACTCCTCGCGCTGGTCTCCGCGCAGAATCCCGCCCGACCGGAGCCACAGGGCCCTGATCTCCTCGTTGACCTCCGCGGCCGATCGCTCGGTAAGGGGTTCAACAGTGATGGACATGGTGTGAATCTTACGGCGCCGGGGGTGAAGACCGCGTGAGTTAATAGGTTTCATTCCGGGCATATCGGACCGTGTTACTGATCACGTCAACTGCCCGGAACAAAAAGGCGATCCAGCCGGAAAGGGAACGGGAGGAGAAGCCCTCTCAGGTGCCCGGCTTACGGCCGTAGACGAAGACGTCGTCCCCGTTGCGCAGCAGCGACCAGTACTTCTTCGCCGCCGTGGTCGTCATGTTGACGCACCCGTGCGACCCCGGCGGGTTCCACACACTGATCCCCACGGAGTGGAACGCCTGGCCGCCGTCGAAGAACTGGCTGTACGGCATGGGCACGTTGTAGATCGTCGACACATGGTCGATGTGCCGCCAGTAGATCTTCTTCAGCCCCGTACGCGTCTCGAACCCGTCCCGCCCGCTGCGCACCGGCACCGGCCCGTACACCAGCTTCTTGCCGTCCTGGATCCAGCTCAGCTGGAGCGTCAGGTTCACGCAGGCGATCCGGCCCTTGTTCGTCGGGCACTTGCCGTCCCTGTTGGGGTTGCTCCCCACGGCCCTCTGCTTGTTCATGAGATCCATCACGCCCCACGTGACCGGACCCGCGTACCCGATGTTCGGCGTGATCCCGTGCGTGTTCTGGAACGCCCGGATCGCCTTGCAGTCCGCACTGGACTGCTTCCCGTCGACCGGCCGCCCCAGAAACTTCTCCACCTGCTTCTGGTACGGCCCGGCCGACGTCGTACAACTCGCCGCCTGAGCCGTCCCGGCCCCGAGCGCGATCGTGAGCGGCGCCACAAGCCCCGTCACCCCGGCCACGACCGCCACTCGTCTGCGTATGTCCCCCATGCCCTGCCTCCCTCGGGAAGTTCCTCACCTGTCCAGACCCGTACTCGGACACGTCGGTTGTACCCCACATGGCCCTGTGACAGAACAGTGAACTTTCCCTCAGTCGGCTACGGGATCACCGATACCCGGACACGTCCGCCGGTTTCCCCGCGTCCTGGACTTCCACCAGGTAGCGCCATGCGTCGGGGCGGCTGCCGTCGAGGTCGGTGAAGCCGTATCGCTGGGCGAGGGCTCCGCCGGAGAGGGAGTGGCCGTTGAAGCGGGAGACGTCGGGGTCGGCGGCGAGGGCGGCGACGGCGCGGCCGACGTAGCGGGGGGTCTCGGAGATCGCGAAGTGGGGGACCTTCTCCAGGGCGTCGCGCCAGTTGTCCTCGCGGACGCCGTAGTGCTCCAGCATGATCTCGGAGCGCATCCAGCCGGGGGTGAGGACCAGGGCCGTCGCACCGTGCGGGGCGAGTTCGTGGCCGAGGGCGTACCCCATGCGCAGGACGGCCGACTTGGCGAGGTCGTAGAAGTAGTTGAGGCGGTAGTTCTCGCGGTTGTACTCGGCGGTGCCGTCCGTCATCTCGACGACCAGGCCACCGGGCCGGCGCAGCAGGAGCGGGAGGGCGTGGTGGGAGGTGATGGCGTGCGTGTCGATCGCCAGCCTCAGCAGCCGCAGCCCCTTCTCCAGGTCGTGCTCCCAGACCGGGGTGTCCCACTCGACGATGTTCTCGGCGCCCCAGATGTCGTTGACCAGGACGTCGAGGCGGCCCTGCTCGGCGTCGATGCGCTCGACGAGCGCCTTGACCTGGCCGGATTCCAGGTGGTCGGTGGGTACGGCGATCCCCTGGCCGCCCGCTTCGGTGACGAGGTCGGCGGTGTCCTCGATGGTCTCGGGGCGGTCGTACTCGGAGCGCTGGGCGCGGGTGCTGCGGCCGGTGACGTACACGGTGGCTCCGGCGGCGCCGAGTTCTACGGCGATCCCGCGCCCGGCTCCGCGGGTGGCGCCGGCGACGAGGGCGACCTTGCCGTGCAGGGGCTTGTCATCGCTGTGCTGAGGGGTGTCCGGGTTCTCGTTCTGACTCATGTGGACGAGGGTTCCCGAGAATCCGGACACCTTCTGTCGCCTATTCAAGCGACCTTGCAGATCTCAGTGACCTTGTAGATCTCAGTGACCTCGCACGATCTCAGTGACCGCGCGCGATCCACTCCTCCAGGTGCGGCGCCTCCGCCCCGATCGTCGTCTCGTCCCCGTGCCCGGTCAACACCCGCGTCTGCGCGGGGAGTTCGAGCAACCGGTCCCGGATCGAGTCGATGATCGTCGGGAAGTGGCTGTACGAGCGTCCGGTCGCCCCGGGCCCGCCCGCGAACAGCGTGTCACCGGTGAAGACGGCACCGAGCGCGGGGTCGTACAGGCACACCGCGCCGGGCGCGTGCCCCGGCGTGTGGATGACCCGCAGGTCGGCGCCGGCCGCCTCGATGACCTGCCCGTCGGCGAGGTGCTCGTCGGGGTCCCGGTCGGGGTGCGCGAGCTTCCACAGCGGGAGGTCCTCGGGGTGCAGCCAGATCCGCGCGCCGGTCAGCTCGGCGAGCGCGGGGGCCGCGTTGACGTGGTCGTTGTGGCCGTGGGTGCAGACGATCGCCGTCAGCCGCCGGCCGCCGATCGCGTCGGCGATGGCCTGCGCGTCGTGCGCGGCGTCGATGACGACGACCTCGTGGTCGTCGCCGACGATCCAGACGTTGTTGTCGACGTCCCAGGTCCCCCCGTCGAGGGTGAACTGACCGGACGTGACGAGCCGTTCGATGCGCGCGGCCATCAGAGGACCACCACCGAACGCAGCACGTCGCCCTGGTGCATCCGGTCGAACGCCTTCTCCACCTCGTCGAGCTGGATCGTCTCGGTGACGAACGCGTCGAGCGGCAGCCGCCCTTGGAGGTGCAGGTCGATCAGCATCGGGAAGTCCCGCGAGGGCAGGCAGTCCCCGTACCAGGACGACTTGAGCGAGCCGCCGCGCCCGAAGACGTCCAGCAGCGGGAGTTCGAGCTTCATCTCGGGCGTGGGGACACCGACGAGGACGACGGTTCCGGCCAAGTCCCGCGCGTAGAAGGCCTGTTCGTACGTCTCCGGCCGGCCGACCGCGTCGATGACGACGTCCGCGCCGAACCCGCCGGTCAGCTCCCGGATCGCCTCGACGGCGTCGGTCTCGCGGGAGTTGACGGTGTGCGTGGCCCCCAGTTCGCGCGCCTTGGCGAGCTTGCGCTCGTCGATGTCGACGGCGATGATCCGCCCGGCGCCGGCGAGGTTGGCCCCCGCGACGGCCGCGTCCCCGACGCCGCCGCAGCCGATGACGGCGACGCTGTCACCGCGTCCGACGCCCCCGGTGTTGATGGCGGCGCCGATCCCGGCCATCACGCCGCACCCGAGGAGCCCGGCGACGGCCGGGGACACGGACGGGTCGACCTTGGTGCACTGCCCGGCGGCGACGAGGGTCTTCTCCGCGAACGCGCCGATCCCGAGCGCCGGGGACAGCTCCTGCCCCGTCGAGGCGAGGGTCATCTTCTGCTCGGCGTTGTGCGTGTTGAAGCAGTACTGCGGGCGCCCGCGCAGACAGGCCCGGCAGTTCCCGCACACGGCACGCCAGTTGAGGATCACGAAGTCACCGGGGGCGACGTCGGTCACCCCCTCGCCGACGGACTCGACGACACCGGCCGCCTCGTGCCCGAGGAGGAAGGGGAACTCGTCGTTGATGCCGCCCTGCTTGTAGTGCAGGTCGGTGTGACACACCCCGCAGGCCTGGATCCGGACGACGGCCTCGCCGGGACCGGGGTCCGGGACGACGATCGTCTCGACCCGTACGGGTTCGTCCTTCCCTGGTGCGATGACTCCACGTACTTCCTGTGCCATGTGCTGACCCTTTCTTTACGTCCCGCCTCCGACCCTACGCGGAAGTGATCACACCGGGTGCCACATCCGGCCGGTCGTAGCCTGGTGATGCTTCCCACGCGGACCGATGCGAACCGATGCGAACCGAGGAGACACGTGCAGCAGACCACTCCCCCCTGGCGCTTGCTCCTCGGGTACATCCGCCCGCACCGCCGGGCCCTGCTCGGCGGAGCGGTCCTCTCCCTGCTGACCGGCGCTGCGGGGCTGCTTCTCCCCCTGGTGGCACGGGAGTTGATAGCCGACCTGTCCGACGACCGGTCGATCACCGGGGCGTTGGCTCTGATGACGGGCCTGGTGGTCCTCAACGCCGTGCTGGGCGGCCTGGGTTCGTTCGTGCTGCGCCGCACCGCCGAGTCGGTCGTACTCGGCGCCCGCAAGGCCCTGTCGTCGTACCTGCTGCGGCTGCGCATCACGGCCGTCGACCGCACCGAGCCGGGTGACCTGATGGCCCGGATCACCTCCGACACGACCCTGCTGCGGGAGGTGACGACGGACTCGCTGGTCGGGCTCGGGACGGGCGGGCTGACGCTGGCGGCGACCGTCGTGATGATGGGGTACGTCGACCTGGTGCTGCTGGCGGTGACCCTGGGCGTCGTGGTGTGCACGGCGCTGGTGATCGGGCTGATCGTGCCGCGCATCAACCGCGCGAGCCGCAGGGCCCAGGACGCGGTCGGAGTGATGGGCGCCTCGCTGGAACGGGTCCTGGGCGCGCTGCGGACGGTGAAGGCGTCGGGCGCCGAGCACCGCGAGGAGAAGGCGCTGCACGCGGCGGCCGAGGAGTCGTGGCGGCAGAGCGTGCGGGCGGCGATGTGGTCGGCGGCGGCCGGGAACACGGCGGGGCTCGCGATCCAGGTCGCGTTCATCACGGTCCTCGCTGTGGGCGGGGCGCGGGTGGCGACGGGGGCGATCGGGATCGCCACGCTGGTGGCGTTCCTGCTGTACGTGTTCTTTCTGATGTCGCCGATCCAGCAGTTGGTGGGCGCGGTCGCCCAGTACCAGACGGGTTCGGCGGCGCTGACCCGGATCCAGGAGGCGCTGGCCCTGCCCGCCGAGCCGTCCACCCACCCGGCGCCGCTCCCCGCGTCCGACGCCGAACCGGCCTCGGTCACGTTCACGGACGTCCGCTTCCGGTACGCCGACGACCTGCCGTTCGTCCACCACGGGGTGACGTTCTCCGTGCCGCCCCGGGGCATGACGGCGTTCGTGGGGCCGTCGGGCGCGGGCAAGACGACGGTGTTCTCGCTGATCGAGCGGTTCTACGACCCCGAGGCGGGCACCGTCGCGCTCGACGGCCGCCCGCTCGGCGACTGGGACCTGTCCGAACTCCGGTCCGCCATCGGGTACGTGGAGCAGGATGCGCCGGTCCTGTCGGGCTCCCTGCTGGACAACCTCCTGCTCGGCAACCCGGACGCGGACGAGGCCGCCGTCCAACGCGTCCTGAAGACAACGCGGTTGGACGGGCTGGTGGAGCGACTCCCGCAGGGCCTGGAGACGTTGGTGGGGCACCGGGGGACGAAGCTGTCGGGCGGCGAGCGTCAACGGGTCGCCATCGCGCGGGCGTTGCTGCGGCGGCCCCGCCTCCTGATGCTGGACGAGGCGACGTCCCAGCTGGACGCGGTGAACGAGGCGGCGCTCAGGGACACGGTCGCGGACGTGGCGCGCTCGACGACGGTCCTGGTCGTGGCGCACCGGCTGTCGACGGTGACGATGGCGGACCGGATCGTCGTGATGGACGCGGGCCGGGTGCGCGCGGTGGGCACGCACCGTGAACTCGTGGGCGGGGACCCGTTGTACGCGGAGTTGGCGGCGACGCAGTTCCTGGCGGCGGGGGATTCGCCGGAGCACACGGCGAACTAGCCTATTCTGCGCAGCCGTTCGGCATCCGAGGTGCGCGGGCAGGTGCCGCACGCCTCGGCCGGGCGTACCGCGTAGAACATGCAGCAGCCGGCGCGGGTGCGGGTCGGGTGGCAACTGCCGTCGGGGGCCGTCAGGTTGCGGAATCCGGCACCGGCGGGGAAGCGGCCGGTCGGGCCGGGGAGGAGCTCGCCCGCGGCGCGTATGCCGTCGTCCTCGCGGTCCAGCACCCGGCCCAGGTACCAGAGTCCGGAGACGAGGTCGTCGCCGACCATCCCCCACAGGGCGCGCGATCCGCGCCGGGTCAGGGGGGCGAACGCGTCCAGGACCGGTTCCATGTGGGCGGTGAGGGCGTCGAGGAGGTTATCGGCGAGGGCGCCGGTCGGCCGTACCCGGTAGGACGCCGTGGCGAGGTCGGCGCGGATGTCCTGGGGCCGGATGAGCGGCACGCGGCGTTCCAGGAACCAGGGTCCGCTCATCAGGAGTGCGGCGGACCAGGTGTAGTCGTGGAGGGCGCGGGAGGCGGCGACGTGGCGGGGGACGGTGACGTCGTAGCGCTCGCGGATGCGGGCGGCCTCGGCGTCGACGAAGGCGGCGGTGTCGGTGAGGAGGTCGGTGCCGAGGGGTTCCTCGGCCGTCACCCGGACGTCGAGGACGTCGCACAGGGCGGTGACGCGGTGCAGGGCGTCGGTGACGGGCATGCGGGGCTCCACACGGGACAAGGTTTCCAGCTCGGGGGTGTTCCCAACCGTGACGTAGGGTGTGAAGATCGCAAGAAAGATCACAGTGATTCCACAGCGGTTGAAAACTAAAGGAAGCCTAACCTAAGCTCACCGCTCGTGACTGCGACTCATCGGGACACACCACCTCCAGGTGTGTCCTCCCGTGCCTTTCGGCACATGTCCCTGTTCCTGCTGGGAACCGCCGCGTTGGTGCTGTGCACCGCGCTGAGCCTCGCGCTCGGCGCCCGCTCCGTCCCCCTGTCGACGGTGGCGGACGCGCTGCTGCGCGACGCGCACGGCCGTGACGCGCTGGTCGTGACGGGCCTGCGCCTGCCGCGCACGGTGATCGGCCTCTTCGTCGGCGCCGCGCTCGGCGTCGCCGGAGCGGTCGCGCAGGGCGTCACCCGCAACCCGCTCGCCTCGCCGACGACCCTCGGCATCAACGCGGGCGCCGGGTTCGCGGTCGTGGTCGCGATCTACACGCTCGGGCTCGACGACCCGGTGCAGTACGTCTGGTTCGCGTTCGCCGGCGCGGCGGCAGCCGCCCTCTTCGCGCAGGCCCTGGCCCGCCGCTCGGGCGACATCGACCCCGTACGCCTGGCCCTTGGCGGCACGGTCCTCCAACTGGTGCTGATCTCCTGGACGTCGGCGGTCATGCTGCTCAACCAGCGCACGCTGGACGAGGCCCGCTTCTGGCTGGCCGGGTCGCTCGCGGAGCGCCCGCTGTCCGCGCTGTGGCAGGTGCTGCCGACGCTGGTCCTCGGCCTGGTCGTCGCCCTCGCCGTCTCCCCCGCGCTCAACACCCTCGCGCTGGGCGACGACGCGGCGGCGGCGCTCGGCGTCCCGGTCGGGAAGGTGCGGCTCGCGGGCGGCATCGCGGTGGTGCTGCTGGCGGGGTCCTCGGTCGCCGTGGCGGGCCCGCTCGCGTTCATCGGCCTGGCCGCGCCGCACCTCGTCCGCCCCTTCCTCGGCGGCGACCACCGCCTCCTGGTCCCCGGCTGCCTCCTCGCGGGCCCGGTCCTGCTGCTCTCCGCCGACATCCTGGGCCGCCTGGTGATCCGCCCCTCGGAGCTCGAAGTCGGCATCGTCACCGCCTTCCTGGGCGCCCCGCTGCTGGCCTTCCTCGCCCGGAGGGTGGCCCGATGAGCGCCTACCGCCGACGCGTCCTGCTCCTCGCGGGCACCGGCCTCGTCACCCTCCTCGCCTTGCTGACCGTCTCCCTGACCACCGGCACGATGACCATCCCGGCCGGTACGGCGCTGCGCGCGCTGGTCGGGCTCGGGGACGCCGGGGACGTCCTGGTCGTCCAGGAGTTCCGGGCGCCCCGCGCGTTCGCGGCGATCGTCGCGGGTGCCGGGCTCGGCGCGGCCGGGTGCGTCCTGCAACGCCTCTTCCGCAACCCGCTGGCCTCGCCGGACGTCATGGGCGTCACGGGCGGCGCGTCCCTCGGCGCGGTGTCGCTCCTCGCTGCCGGTGCCACCCAGACCCTGATCCCGCTGGGCGCGCTCGGCGGCGGCCTCGTCGCCGCGCTCCTGCTGGGCGTCTTCAGCTGGGGCTCCGGGCTCTCGGTCACCCGCCTGGTCCTCACCGGGCTCGCCGTGCAGGCGGCGCTCGCCGCGGCCGTCAACCTGATGATCGTCCGCTTCCCGGCCGAGCTGGCCGGCTCGGCGCTCCAGTGGACGACGGGCTCGGTGTACGGGCGGACGTGGACCGAGGTGTGGGGCGGTACGACGGCGATGGTGCTCGCCCTCGCCGTCGCGCTGGTGATGAACCGGCGCCTCGCGGTCCTCGACCTCGGGGACGACTCGGCGGGCGCACTCGGCCTCAACGCCTCCCGGGCCCGCCTCCAACTCCTGCTCCTGGCCGTCGTGCTGGCGTCCCTGGCCGCCGCGCTCGCCGGGCCCGTGACCTTCGTCGCGCTCGCCGTCCCGCACATCGTGCGCTTCCTCACGGGACCCCCTACGGCCGTGACGCTCGCGCTCGCCGCGCTCACCGGCGCCGTCCTGCTGCTCGGCTCCGACCTCGTCGTCCAGCACCTCCTGCCGGTCGAGGGGCTGCCCGTCGGCGCGGTCACCGCGACCCTGGGGGCGCCCTGGCTGCTGGTGCTCATGCTCCGCCAGTCCTCGCCCCTGAACGTGAAGAGGAACTCCTGATGACCAACCAGCTCACCACCGAGGGCCTCGCACTGCGCTACGGCGACCGGACCATCGTCGACGGCCTCGACCTGACGATCCCCGGCGGGGCGGTCACGGCGATCGTCGGGCCCAACGCCTGCGGGAAATCAACCCTGTTGAGGGGTCTGAGCCGCCTCCTCGCGCCGGCCGCCGGGACCGTCACGCTCGACGGGTCCGACATCCACCGCATGGACGCGCGGAGCCTGGCCCGCCGGCTGGGCCTGCTGCCGCAGCAGCCGGTGACGCCCGAGGCGATCACCGTCGAGGCGCTCGTCCGGCTCGGCCGCTACCCGCACCAGCGGCTGCTGAGCCCCTGGTCGGCCGCCGACCAGAAGGCCGTGGACGAGGCTCTGGAGCGCACCGGCACGACGCCGCTGCGCGACCAGCCCGTCGACCGGCTCTCCGGCGGCCAGCGTCAACGCGCCTGGATCGCGCTGGCGTTGGCCCAGGACACGGAGCTGCTCCTGCTGGACGAGCCGACGACCTTCCTCGACCTGCGCCATCAGCTCGACGTCCTCGACCTGGTCTCCGCCCTGCACGCGGACGCCGGGCGGACCGTCGTCATGGTCCTGCACGACCTCGGACAGGCCGCGCGGTACGCCGACCACATGGTCGTCCTCAAGGACGGCCGGCTCGCCGCCGCCGGGGCGCCGTCCGAAGTGCTCGACGCACAGCTCGTGCGGTCCGTGTTCGACGTCGACTGCCGGATCGTCCCCGATCCGGAGACCGGCACGCCGCTGGTCGTCCCCAAAAGCAGCGCGGCGCGGCACACGGCCGCCTCGCGCGACTGAACCCGTCTCACCCAGAAGAAAGTTCACCCCCATGTTCACCATGCGTTCCTCCCTGCGCGGAATCGGCCGTCTCAAGGCCGTTCCGGTCGCTGTCGCCCTCGGCGCCGTCGTGCTGACCGGCTGCGGCGGCAGTGACAGCGGAAACGATTCCCCCAAGGCCGACGCGTCGGCCGCCGGCGACTCCGCCGGGTTCCCCCGGACCGTCAAGACCGCCATGGGCGACGTCAAGATCCCGTCCAAGCCCAAGAGAGTCGTCGTGCTCGACACGGGCGAACTGGATGACGTGACCCTCCTCGGCCTCGACCCCGTCGGCGCCGTGGCGCCCCACTTCAAGACCGAGGGCGGGTTCCCGACGTACCTCAAGGGCGAGCTGGGCGGGACCCAGGACGTCGGGCCGCTACTCGAACCCAACCTGGAGAAGATCGCCTCGCTCAAGCCCGACCTCATCCTGTCGTCCAAGGTCCGGCACGAGAAGATCTACGACAAGTTGAGCGCCATCGCGCCGACCGTCTTCACGGAGACGACCGGTGGGGTGTGGAAGCAGAACCTCGCCGTGCACGCGCAGGCGCTGGGCCTGGAGTCCGAGGCCTCCGCCGCGCTGAAGAAGTACGAGACGCAGGCCGCCGCGCTGGGCGCCGAGATCAAGAAGAAGGACGGCGGGAAGATGCCCGTCGCTTCCGTCGTGCGGTTCATCGCCGGTCCCACCCGGCTCTACCAGACCAACTCCTACAGCGGGATCGTGCTCAACGACATCGGCCTCCGGCGGCCCGCCTCCCAGACGTCCACCGACCCCACGGTGACGATGAAGGACGTCAGCCCCGAGCAGATCGACCAGGCCGACGCGGACCTGATCTTCGTGACGACCGCCGACACCCCGGACAAGACCCAGGAGAAGCAGGTCACGTCCAACCCCGTGTGGAAGGACCTGCCGGCGGTCAAGGCGGGCAAGGTGTTCAACGTCCCGGACGAGACGTGGATGTCCGGGATCGGCGTCCAGGCGGCCGAGCAGATGCTGAAGGACGTGGCGAAGGCCACGGGGGTCACACTGCCCGCCGCGCAGTAAAGAACCTCACCGCACCCCCCACTTCCAGCGGAAGCCCCCCACCTATGCGTCTGTATCTCCTCGCGCTCAACCCCACCGACTCCGTCACCGACGGATTCCTTCCCGCCGCCGCCCGGCTCGGGATCGAGGTGACCGTTCTGACCGACCAGCCCGACTCCTACGCCGGGCTGGATGTGCTGGCCTGCGATGTGCGGGACTTCCGGGACGTCGTCTCCCGGATCTCCCGGCATCACCGGCCCGACGGGATCTTCACCAACAGCGATCACCTCCAGACCCAAGCCGCTCTCGCCGCCTCCTACTTCGGGCTTCCCGGAAAGGACTGGCGGGCCGCGTTGCGGTGCAAGGACAAGGCGGAGATGCGGCGGCGGTTGGCGGCCGGCGGGCTCGATGCCGTCTGGTCCGCCGAGATCTCCGCGCCGGTCGCCCTTCACGCGCCTTACCCCTGTGTGGTCAAGCCGCGTGAAGGGGTCGCCAGTGAAGATGTCGTTCTGGTGGGCGGGCCGGAGGAGTTGGTGGCCCGGTCCGAGGAGATCTTCGCCCGGAGGCCCGGGAGTGTGCTGGTCGTCGAGGAGTATCTGCCCGGCGAGCTGTACACGCTGGAGACCCTCGGGGACGGGCGCACCCTGCACGTGCTCGGCGGGTTCCATACGGAGGTGTCGCCGCCGCCCTTCTTCATCGAGGAGCGGATGACGTTCGTTCCGGCCCATCCCGAACCGGTCGTCAAGCAGGTCCTGGCTCAACTGGACGCCCTGGGCGTCGGGTTCGGGATCTGTCACACCGAGTTCGTCGTGCACGAGGGGCGCGCCCGGATCATCGAGGTCAACTACCGGGCCATCGGCGACCAGTGCGACCTGCTGCTGGCCCGCCTGCTGGGCATCCCCCTCTTCGAGCACGTCCTCAAGGTGCACCTGGGGGCTGCCCTGCCCGACGACCTCGGCGCCCGCCGTGACGGTGCCGCACGGCTCGACTACCCCTGCGCCGCCCGCGCGGGCACGCTCGTCTCGGCTCCCGAGGCGACCGAACTCGACGTGGACGGCGTGCACTTGACGTACCGTCCGCTGCGGCCGACCGGCTCGACGCACCCCCTCTACCGAACCAACCGCGACTACCTGGGAGTCCTCCGGTCCACCGGCACCGACCAGGCGACCGTGGACCGCGTCTCGGCGGAGTTCCTGGCCGCACGGCGCTGGGAGATCGAGGCGTGAGCGGGGAGTTGGGGCGAGGGACGCCTACGGGCGCGGAATCGAGGCGAGAGGCGCCTGCGGGCGCGGAATCGAGGCGAGAGGCGCTTGCGGACGCGGGGCCGACACAACAGTCCGCTGCGAGCGGGGAGTTGCTGCTGCGGGTCCTGTCCGCGTTCCTCCGCGAGGACGTCGTAGGGCTGCGCACCCTCGGCACCCTGGAGGAGCACCCCGACGGCCTCTGGCTCCGCCGCGCCGATCTGCTGCTCCCCGTGGAGACCGACGGCTTCCAGAGCGACCACCGCGCCCGCCTCCCCCTCCTCGTGCGGGACGGCGCCGAACTGTCCTCCTACGACACCGTCCTCGCCGCCCTGCGCGACCTCGCCGCCCCCGAGGACCGCCCCGGGTTCGACGCGTTCGCGGAGGAGTACCGGCAGACGGCGGAGACGGTACGGCTGCACGAGGAGACCCGGGCCCCGGTGCTCGCCTCGCTGGCCGAGCGCTACGGCGCCGATCCCGCCGACTGGCCCACGCTCGCCCTCGACACGCTCGCCGCCCGCCTCGACCACCCGGTGTACCCGACGGCACGGGGACGCGCGGGCCTCTCCCTCGAGCAACTCCGGCTGTACGCCCCCGAGTTCCACCCCCGTTTCACCCTGAGGTGGGTCGCGGTCCCCCGCGAGGCGGTCACCCTCAGCGGCACGCTCCCCGAGGTCTGGCCGACCCTCGAAGCGCTGGGCCTGCCCGAACTGACGGACACTCACCTCCCCTTCCCGGTCCACCCGTTGACCGTGGACGCGATCCCGCCGGAAACCGGCGCTGTCCTCTCCGACGTCCCGTACCTGGACGTCGTCCCCACCCTCTCCATGCGTACCGTCGCCGTCCTCGACGATCCCTCCCTGCACCTCAAACTCCCCCTGGCCACCTCGACGCTGGGCCTGCGCAACAAGCGCTCGATCAAGCCGGGCACCCTGGTGGACGGCGCTGCGGGACAGCGGCTCGTGGAGGCGGTGCTGGAGCGTGAACCCCGGTTCCGGGACAGCGTGCTGCACGCCGACGAGACGACGTACGCGCACGCCGGGCACGAACTGCTGGCGGTGCTGTGCCGTCGGCAGCCGAGCGGGACGGCCGTACCGCTCGCCGCGCTGCTGGCGGAGGCGCCGGGTGGGCGGCTGGTGGTGGACCATCTCGCGGAGCGGTACTTCGCAGGTGACCGACTCGCCTTCTTCGACGCCCTGTTGACCCTGCTGTTCGACTGGCACACCACCCTCTTCGGGTACGGCGTCGCCCTGGAGTCGCACCAGCAGAACGTGTCGGTGGTGCTCGAACCGGGGCGGCTGAGGCTGCTGTTCAAGGACAACGACGGGCCGCGCGTCAACACCGGGCGGCTCGGTGCGGTCCCGGCCTTCGACGACCTCCGCACGTTCACCACGGACGACGGTCCGATCGCCGACGTCTTCACGACCATCACCGTCCATCTCTGCGCCGGCGCCTACGCGTTCGGCCTCGACGACCCCGATCTGCTCGACCTGGTCCGCGAGCGGCTCACCGAGGCCGTCGAGCGGCTGGGCGGGGAGGCGGGGGCCGTGCTGCGCAAGCGGGTTCTGGAGGCTGACCGGCTGCCGGTGAAGGCGATGGTGTCCGCCGGGACGCTGCTGTCCAAGGAGCGGTCCGGGGCGGCCGACGTGAACAAGCACTACACCGACGGGCCCAACTACCTGCTGGGGAACGGCTCATGAGCGCCGGCTTCGGGCGGGCCCAGGTGTACGCGGTGGCGGGGTGCTACTTCGTCGCGTCGTTCGCCGCGCTGGGTCTGCCGCCGTATCTCACCGAGATCCTCCCGGAGCTGGGGGACGAGCAGGCTCGCTGGGCCGGGGTGCTGTATGTCGTGCCGACGGTGTTCGGCGCGCTGGGGGCGCCCTTGTGGGGGCGGCTCGCCGACCGGTTCGGGCGTAAACGACTGCTGTTGCGCGCCCAGTTGGGGCTGACGCTGTCGTTCCTGCTCGCCGGGTGGGCGGACTCGCTGCTCACGTTCACGCTGGCGCTCGTCCTCCAGGGCATCCTGGGCGGGACGTTCGCCGCGTCCAACGGCTATCTGGGCGCGGCCCTGGAGGGTCCGGCGCTGTCGCGGGCGCTCACGCTGATGCAGGGCAGCGCGCGGGCGGCGCTGGTCGCGGCGCCGATCGTGGTCGGTTCGCTGTCGGGCTGGCTGTCGCCGCACCGGCAGTACGCGCTGCTGGCCGTGCTGCCGCTGACGGCGGCCGTGCTGCTGGCGCTGCTGCCGGAGCCGGAGCGGGCTCAACAGGCCGTGCGTCAGGCCGAGTCGGCCGTCGAGCACACACCGGTCGTGTCCCTGCGGGTGCTCTACACGCTGGAGTGCGCGTTCGTGTTCTCCACCGTCATCTCCTTCCCCTATCTGATCTCCCTGGTCGACGAGCGGGTGCCCGGGACGTCGTCGGCGCTGTCCGGGGTGCTGTTCGCGCTGCCCCATCTCTGTTATCTGGTCGCGGCGTTGCCGGTGCACTCGGCGTTCCGGGACCGGCCGCTGGGCGGGCTGGCGCTGGGGTTCGTGCTGATCGCGCTGGGGCTGGCCGGGCACGGGGTCGCGGGGTCGCTGGCCTCGCTGGTCCTGGCGCGGCTCGTGCTCGGCGCGGGGCTCACCCTCGGGCTCGTCTGTCTCTCCGTCCTGGCCGCCGACTGCGCCCACGGCCGGGCGCCCGGCGGGATGTTCGGGTCGCTGGAGTTCTTCTCCAAGGCCGGCGCGGTCGCCGCCGGTGTCGCCGCCGCCGCGGGCAGCGCCCGCTACGGTCCGGCGGCCCCCGTCCTCACCGGTGGGGCCGCCGCGGCCACCGCCGCGCTCGCGACCCTCTTCCTCGCACCACGTACTCGCTGGAGCCGTTGATGCACTCCCTCACAGCCTCCGCCCCTGTCGAACTCCCCACGGCCGACCGGGCCGTGGCCCACACCCTCCTCAACTGCCTGCTGCGCGAGGTGTCCGGGCCCGAGCATCAGAGCGTCGTCGACGACGGCCACCTGCTGTTGCGCCTGCCCCGCCGGGGCGTTCTCCTGCGCGTCGCCCTGCGCCGGACCTCTCTGCTCGGCGCCCACCGGTTCGCCGGGCCCGTCGCCGAGCGGCAGAGCGACGGGTGGGCGGAGATCGGCTGGCGCCGGCTCGCCCGGCTCACGCACGACGAGCTGTCGCTCAGGACCGGCGTGCGCAACGAGGAGTTCCTCGCGCAGGTCGTGTCCAGTCACGACGCGATCGAGGCGGCGCTGACCGGCGTACCCGGCAAGGGTGTCGACGATCCCTACCTCGCCTCCGAGCAGGCGCTGCTCTTCGGGCACCGGTTCCATCCGACGCCCAAGGCGCGCACCGGGGACGCCCGTGACTGGGCCGCGTTCGCGCCGGAGGCCGGTGCCGTGTTCCCGCTCCGACACCTGGCTGTGCGGCCGGAGTTCATCGCCGGCGAGAGTGCGCAGGCGTGGGCCGGTGAGGCGCTGGACGGGCTGCGGGAGGTGCCCGAGGGGTACCGGCTGCTGCCGGTGCACCCTTGGCAGTACGCGTATCTGCGCGAACACCCCTTGCTGTCGGCCGCGTTGGAGCGCGGTGACGTGGTCGACCTGGGGACCGGGGGCCGGGAGTTCGCCGCGACGGCGTCCGTGCGGACCCTGTACGACGGGGAGACGTTCCTCAAGTTCAGTCTGAACGTGCGGATCACCAACTGCCTGCGCAAGAACAGCAGTTACGAGCTGACCGGTGCCGTCGCGCTGACCCGGCTACTGGCGCCCGCGCTCGCCGACCTCGCGGAGCGGTTCCCCGGGGCGGCCGTGCTGCGTGAACCCGCCTACCGTTCCCTGGCGTTGCCCGGTCCCGACGGCAGGCCCGACCGGGATCTCCTGGAGGGGTTCGGGGTGATCGTCCGCGAGGGGCTGCCCCGGCGGCTGGCTCCCGGGGCCACCGCGCTCCTCGCGGCGGCCGTCGCCGACGAGTTCCCCACGAGCGGCGCGCAGATCTCCCGGCTCCTGCCCGACGCCGCGCCCGCGACGGCCCTCGCCTGGTGGTCGGCGTACCTAGATCTGCTGCTCCCGCCCGTCCTCGCCGCCTACTTCGACCACGGGCTCGTCCTGGAGCCCCACCTCCAGAACGTCCTCGTCTGCGTCGACGCCTCCGGGATGCCCGCGCAGGTCCTCTTCCGTGACCTGGAGGGCACGAAGCTGCTGCCCGAGCACCACTCCGGCACGCTCGCCGCGCTCCCCGCCGACGTCGCGGGGCCCATGACGTACGACGCGCTGCGCGGCTGGGACCGGGTCGTGTACTGCCTGTTCGTCAACCACGTCGCCGAGCTGCTCGCCGCCCTCGCGGATCTGCACCCGTCCCTGGAGGGCGAGTTGTGGGCGCGGGTGCGGGGCGCGATCGAGGGGTACGCCGCGCGGCACGGCTGCCCGCCGAGGCTCGCCGCGCTCCTGGCCGGGGTGCCGTTGCCCGCGAAGGCGAACCTCCTCACGCGGTGGGAGCGCAAGGCGGACCGGGAGGCGGGGTACGTACGGCTGGCCTCGCCGCTGGCGGAGTCGATCCTCGCGGGGAGTGTGGGCCGGTGAACCGGGTGCACGAGTACGCGCTGAGCCTTCCCGCCGCTGAACTCCCTTCCTACGTGTACGACTTGGCCGCGTTGCGTGAGCATGCCGCCGCCGTCCGGGCCGCGTTGCCCTCCCGGGTCGAGGTGTACTACGCCGCCAAGGCCAATCCCGAGGCGGAGATCCTCGCCGCGCTGGGGGCGTACGTCGACGGGTACGAGGTGTCCTCCGGGGGTGAACTCGCCCACGTGGCACGGGCGGTGCCCGGTCGCCCCCTGGCCTTCGGCGGGCCCGGGAAGACGCCGGACGAGGTGCGGGCCGCGCTGGACGCCGGGGTGGAGCGGTTCCACGTCGAGAGCGAGTACGAGCTGTCGATGCTGGCGTCGATGGCTGGCGGGCGGCGGGTTTCGGTGCTGCCTCGCGTCAACTTGGCCGTTCCCGACGGAGCATTGACGGGGAGTCAGCTCGCGATGGGCGGGCGGCCCACCCCGTTCGGCATGGACCCCTCGCGGGCTGCGGCCGTCGCACGAGGGCTCGCCTCAGGAGCGTACGGGAGCCTCGAACTCGTCGGCGTCCACGCGCACTTGGCGAGCGGGCTGGACGCCGAGGCGCAGGTAGCCGTCGCCGGGGCCGTCGTGGAGTGGGCCACCGGGCTCGGGGTTCCGCTGGCCGAGGTCAACGTGGGCGGGGGGATGGCCGTCGACTACGGCGATCCTTCACGCCTGTTCGACTGGGTGGCGTACGGCAAGGGGCTGGGGGAAATCGCCGACGCCCACCCGGAGTTGACGTTGCGGATCGAGCCGGGGCGGGCGCTCACCGCGTACTGCGGGTGGTACGTCACCGAGGTGCTCGACGTGAAGCGCAGCCACGGGGAGGAGTTCGCGGTCGTCCGTGGCGGGACGCATCATCTGCGGACGCCCGCCACGAAGGGGCATGACCAGCCGTGCGTGGTGCTGCCGGTCGAGGAGTGGGCGCACCCGTGGCCGCGTGCCGCCGCTTCCGGTGAACTGGTCACGCTGGCCGGGCAGTTGTGCACGCCGAAGGATCTGCTGGCCCGGGGTGTGCCGGCGGGCGGGGTGCGGGCCGGGGACCGGGTGGCGTTCTCGATGGCCGGGGCGTACGCGTGGAACATCTCCCACCACGAGTTCCTGATGCATCCGCGGCCGGGGTTCCACTTCCTGGACTGAACTCCCTGGGCCGGACTCCCTGGCCGAACTTGCCGGGCCGAACTCCCTGAGCCGGACTCCCCGGCTGAACTTGCCGGGCTGGGCTCCCCGGGCCGGACATGGCGCGAGGGCCGGCCGGAGGTTTCCCCGGCCGGCCCTCGTCCCGTGGCCGGTTCAGCCCTCGATGGCCGGGAGCAGGCCCGTCACCGGGGCGGCGAGGTCGGTGAGCTGGTGCAGCTGGCCCAGCTCGTTCGGGATGCCGCCGAGCTTCTTCACCTCGCTGACCTGGCCGGACACGCTCGGCATCTTGTCGCGGTGTTCGGCGGGGATGTCGCTGACGGCGAGGTCGTCGAGCAGGGCGATCGGGTTGAGCTTGCCGTCGTCCGTCGGAACGGCGTCCGCGGCGTTCGCCATCGGGGCGGCGAGGCCGGCGACACCGGCGGCGAGAGCGGCGGCGGCGAGCATGCGTCGAGTCGAGATCATGCCCTCAGCAACGCGCCCGGCACCCGAGCGGTAACGGGTGGTGACCGGCGCTCACTCGACAGGCTGAGCGGTTGCCTGCGGCGCGGCTGCGGAGGACGCTCGTAAGGGTGGGGGCCCTACGGCCCGTCCCCGTCTCGGCCCGCGGCCCTCCTCAGGAGGTCATCACCATGGGCACCACCTTCGACACCGACACCCTGCGCCGGGGCATCGAGCAGTCGGCCACCTCCGAGACGCTGCTGTCGCTGTACGCCGACGACGCGGAGATCCGCGTGATCGACCGCAACACCCAGCCGAGCCACCCCCTCGTCCTGCACGGCCGCACCGAGATCGCCGCGATGCTCGACGACGTCTACAGCCGCGACATGACCCACAAACTCGAACACTGCGTCGTCCAGGGAGACGAACTCGCCTACACGGAGTCCTGCCAGTACGCCGACGGCACCCGCGTCCTCGCGGAGTCCGCGGTCTCCCTGCGGGACGGCAAGATCGTCCGCCAGACGATGATCCAGGCCTGGGACGAGGAGGCGTCGGACTGAACCTCAGAAGTACCCCTGGTCGTGGATGGCCCGCAGCCACGGCTCACGGACGGCGGGATGGCGGGCGAGGCGGTGGCGGAAGACCTCCCGGTCAGGGCGGAAGGCGTCGCCGAGCCGCTCCGACACCGGGTAGTCCCCCCGCACCCCCTCCGGCATCCCGCCGCTCACCGGCGTCGGCAGGGACTCCCGCGCGACGATCCCGAGCGCCGGATACAACCACATCCGCGCGTCCAGCGGCACGATCCCGGCTGCCCGACCAGGCCGCCACACCTCGCCTGTACGCGGGTGCAGGGGCACCACGGCGATGTCTGCGCCGGAGTCGATGCCCGGTCCGGCGAGTCCCACGGTGCGCGTCGGCGGGCCTGCCGGGAGGAGCTTGGCGAGTGTCCGCCCGAAGAGGTGCGCGAGAAGCCCGCCGCCGCTGAACCTGACGGGCTCTCCCCCGGTCTCCACCAGCAGATCGACCAGCGCCGCACCGATCGCGGCTTCCCAACGGGGACTCCAGTACTCGTCGAACACATCCCCACCCGTGTTCCAGGTCCGGGAAGGCTCGACCAGAGGAACGCACTCGTACTCCGAGGCGAGTGCGCCCCAGTCCGCCCCCGACCGCCCGGCACCCCGCACACGTCGCACCTCAGCCGGCTCCAGCCGCACCTCCTGCCAGAACGTGCAGTCGTCGATCCGCGTCGCCACCGCCCTACCGCACGTCCCACAGGCCAGATTCGGACCGTCCCTCCCATCCAGCCCCAGGCAGTAACCATCACACCGCTCAGGAATCAACACCGTCCCTCGCACATCCCCCGGCGCAAGAACGACCGCACCCACCGGCCCGTCCGAAAAACCCGGCACCGGCGCAAACACCCCCCGTCCGGCGGCCCCTTCGACCCCGACCTCATCCCACGCCCGCCACGGCGGACCGGCCGGCTCCGGATCAACGGCATAGGTCCCCGGCTCCATGAGCGCAGGCAACAAGTCATGCCCCACCCGCTGCCGCGCATGCGCCGGCAACACAACTTCCTCCACAGGACAGCTGAGTTCGCCCCCACACCCACCGCACACGAAAACATCCATCCCCGGGATTCTCACCACCCCCGCCCCACCGACCAACTGGTTTACCCTGGCCCCGGGCCGTGACCGACGCGGTGCGCTCCGCGGGGAAGCCGGTCAGGTCGTGTCGCGCCCGCGCGGCGGTAGCGCCCCTGGCCGGCGGCAGGGGCGCCCTCTCGGTGCGGTCAGTTGCGCGTCCACTTCTGGTTGGACTGGCCGTTGCAGGTCCACAGGACGAGTCGCGTGCCGTTGGCCGTGCCCGCGGCGTTCGCGTCGAGGCAGAGGCCCGCGTTGACGTTCGTGATCGTGCCGTCCGGGTTGAGGTTCCACTTCTGGTTGTTCTGGCCGTTGCAGTCCCAGATGACGGTTTTCGTGCCGTTGGTGGTGCCGAGGTTGTACGCGTCGAGGCACTTGTCGCCGTAGACGACGAGTTCCTTGCGGGAGGTGTACGTCCAGGTCTGGTTCTGGCCGGCGTTGCAGTCCCAGAGCTGGGCCTGGGTGCCGTTGGTGATGGTGTTGTCGTCGATGTCGAGGCAGCGGGTGGACTGGGTGCCGATGAGTTCGGTGCCGTTCGTTCCCGGTAGCGGATGGATTGTGATGTCGGCCAGTGTCGGTGCGCCGGTGAAGGTCAGGGTGTTGGCGGAGCCCTTCGCCAGGGAGACCTGGACGCTGATCGTGCCTGGGGAGGCGCCCGTCGGCGGGAAGGAGACCGCCGTCGTGTGCTGGCCGTTGACGCTGAGCGTGGCGGTGCGGGTGGACGACGTGTTGTTGACGTACGCGACGTCGACGACCTTGAGGCCCCCGGATCCGGCGGTGACGCCGGAGAAGGAGGAGGTGCCGGTGTGGACACTGGACGCGGCCTCGGTGCCACCGGTGACGGTGAGCATGAGGGAGCCGCCCGCCGGGACACTGGCGGTGTAACTCCCGTTGTAGGAGCCGACGTCGGTGCGGGCCCAGAGGTCACGGACCGTCGCGGGCGTGTCCGTGAGGCCGAGGTCGGACCAGCGGACGGCGATGTTCGCGGCGGCGGACGTGCGGTTGAGGAGGACGACGGCGCGGTTGCCGTTGCCGGCGAGGACCTTGCCGTACGCCTGGAGCCCGGTCGTGTCCTCGGAGACCTTGACGCCCTGGAGCCCGCGCGGGTCCTGGTCGACGGCGATGACCTCGGGGTTCTTGAGGATCGCGGCCGTCTCGGCGGTCATCGTCGACAGGTTGTTGCCCGCGAGGAGGGGAGCGCCGGAGATCGCCCAGAGGTTCATGTGGGTGCGGTTCTGGGCCGCGGTGAAGCCGTCCATGCCGGTCATCAGCATGTCGGCGTCGTTGTAGTAGCCGGTGTGCTGCGCGGTGGGGTGCAGGTTCCGGTCGAAGTTGGTGAGCAGGTTCGTCATGGACGGCTTGTTGCCGTAGAGGATGATGTCGTCGTTGGTGCGCCACATCGCGCCCTGGCCGGGCGCCCAGTTCCAGGGGTTCTCGCGGCCCCAGTTGCACAGCGACAGCGTCATCGGGCGCCCGGTGGCGGCGGTCGCGCGGGTGATCGCGTCACTGATGGACCGGTACGTGGCCGCCGGGTCGAGGCCCTCCGCGTCGCCGCCGCACCAGTCGACCTTCACGAAGTCGAAGCCCCACTTCGAGAACTGGAGCATGTCCTGGTCGTAGTGGCCCTCGCTGCCGGAGCCGGGCGCGGCGGGGCGGCCGGTCGGGTAGTAGTACCCGCAGCCGTCCTTCCCCGCGTCGGTGTAGATCCCGGCCTTGAGGCCCTTGCTGTGGATGTAGTCGGCGATCGCGGCCATGCCGCCGGGCCACTCGGACTGGTCGACGGTGATGTTCCCGGCGGCGTCCCGCGTCCCCTGCCACCAGCCCTCGTCGATGTTGACGTACCGGTACCCGGCCTCCGGCAGCCCGGCCGCCACGAACGCGTCGACCTGCTGTTTGATGACGCCGTAGTCGATCTTCGCGGCGAAGCTGTTCCAGGAGGCCCAGCCCATCGGCGCGCTCGGTACGGCGATCTGGCGCGAGGTCGCGGCCTGGGCGGGGACCGGCTGGACGAACAGGAGAGCCGCCGCCGCTGACAGGGCGAGGGCGGCGACGGATCTGCACCGGCGCAGGAGAGGGGGGTACATGCGGCTCCGTAAGGGTCGGGGGGAAGCGGCATTTCGTCCGGAGTATCGAACAGGGATCGACGAATCGAACGTGTCGCGGGCCGAAAATAGAACCGGCGAGTAACGAAGTCAACGGCTGGGACAGGAGTGAACTGGCTCTTTTTCCAGGGTCGTTCACCCCTCCACGACGCCCCGGCCGCCATACTGTCGCTCGTGCGAGTCGCGATCATGACGGCGGGTTCCCGGGGCGACGTGGCCCCCTTCACCGGGGTCGGCCATGCCCTGGCGGGCGCCGGACACGAGGTCACCCTGGTCACCCACGCCCGCTTCGAACCCCTCGTCGCCGGGTCCGGCGTCGCCTTCCACGCGCTGCCCGTCGACCCCCGCGCCGAGCTGGAGTCCGCGCGCGGCCGTGGCCTGCACCGCAGCGGCAGCGGCCTCGGGAAACTGGCCCGCGTGGTGGGGATGGCCCGGTCGCTGGTCGGCGAGATGGCGTACGACGTCGTCGCGGCGGCCCGCAAGAGCGACGCGCTGCTCCTGTCCGCGTCCCTGTCCCCGCTGGGCCATGTCGTCGCCGAGGCCCTCGACCTCCCCGCGCTGGACCTCCCCCTCCAACCCATCATCGCTACACGGGAGTTCGCGCCCCCGATGCTCGGCGCGGGCTCCTACGGCCCGCTCCTGAACCTCCTCGCGGGCCACGTCGTCGACCGCTCCGTGGACCACGTCTTCGCCCCCGCACTCCCTTCGGTCCGCGCGGAGTTGGGGGTACCCCGCCCTCCGCGCCGCCGACGCCGGCCCCGCCGCCCGATGCTGCACGGCTTCAGCCCCTCGGTCGTCCCCCGCCCCACGGACTGGCGCGCGGACCTGGAGGTCACGGGCTACTGGTGGCCGTACGACACGACCACCCAACTCCCGGCTCGCCTAAGGGACTTCCTGGACGCCGGTCCCCCACCGGTCTTCGTCGGCCTGGGCAGCGCGACGGTCCCCGACCCGGTGGCGCTGAGCACCCAGATCGTCCGGGCGCTGCGGATGGCCGGGCTCCGGGGAGTGATCCAGCGCGGCTGGGCGGACCTCGCGGCGCAGGGCGACGACATCCTCACGATCGAGGACGTACCGCACTCGGTGCTCTTCCCCCGGATGGCGGCGGTCGTCCATCACTGCGGCGCGGGCACGACGGCGGCGGGCATCCGAGCCGGGGTCCCCTCGGTGCCGGTACCGATCCAGTTCGACGAGGGTTTCTGGGCGAGACGCCTGGTCACACTGGGGGTGGCCCCGGAGGCGCTCCCGCTGCGCGGGCTGACGACGGAACGGTTCGCGGAGGCGCTGCGGCGGGCGACGGGGGAGGCGCAATTCGGGGAGCGGGCGAGGGAGTTGGGGGAGCGGGTTCGGAGGGAGGACGGGGTGAGGAGGGTGGTGGAGGCAGTGGGACAGCTAGGGTGAAGCACCGAAGGCGAGCGGATTGCGGGCGACGGGCGCGCACCCCACGGCCGGTCACCCGACAACTCACGGCCACCCCCACGGCCTAAGGGGCGCGGGGAACTGCGCGACCAGCCACAACGAGCCCGCACCCAGCCACCCCCGTTCACCCCCCTCCCTCTCCCTCCCACCCCTCAATCGGCCACTCCCCCACCGGCCGCAAGATCCCCAGCAACTGCCTCACCAGCTCATCCACCACCTCGTCCAGCCCCGCCTCCACCCACCCCGCGCTCCAGTCGTGCAGCAGCCCGTTCACACTCCCGATGAACGCGGTCGCCGCCAGCCGGTAGTCCCGCTCGACCGCCTCACCGCGGAGCGCCGCAGCCGAAGCCTCCGCCACGATCAGGTCGATCCACCGGGCCCGCCGGGCAAGACGCTGGGACTCCAGCCGAGGACTGACCCCCACGATCTCGACGAACGTGATGCGGATGCGGCGGGGGTCGGTCGTCACGTTGCGGGCGTACGCGCGGAAGATCGCGGTCACGCGCTCGACCAGCGGCAGGTCGTCCACCGCGGCGAACGTGTCGAGCACCGCCTCCTCGGCCCAGTCGTTCACCTGGAGGTGCAGCGCGGCGAGCACATCCTCCAGCGTCCGGAACTCCTCGTAGAACTGGCGGGTGGACAGCCCCGCGGCCTCGCTGAGCGCGGCGACGGTCGTGCCCCGGTACCCCGGCGCTCCCCCGAACAGCTCCAGGGCAGCCGCGAGGAAGCGGCGACGCCGTTCGGCCTGCCGTTCTTCCGCGCTCTTGCCACCGTACCGACCGGTCGGCCCTTTGAGCCTGCCCGTCAATGACCCTCCTCGTTCGCTCCTGCGGCCAATTTTGTCGTGTCCGAAGTCTTGTGGCGAAGGCCACCCCCTCCTTACTTTCCAGTAAGTCAGATCTGGAATCGCACGTCTTCAGATCTGGCGGAGCCGCTTTCACCCCTGTCACCGCCCTCGGATGGAGGCAACACCCCCCATGCCTGCTGTCAGATCCAGGCACCTGTGCACGATTGCCGCCGCTCTCACCCTGACTCTCGCCGCCCCTGTCGCCTCCGCGCACGCCGCCCCGGACGCGGCGGCGCTGCGCGAGGTGCTGTTCGTCGGGAACAACTGGGACGGCACCGCCGACGTCATCAAGTCGACCGGCGACTACGCGAAGATCGGCCGCATCAACGTCATCCCGGACAAGGACCAGCGGATGGCGGAGATCAACGCCAATCCGATCAAGTGGATCTACTTCATGGCGATCCGCAACGGCGTCGGTGAGGGCCACGACCAGTTCGTGGACGACATGTACACCACGCCCGACGGGTCGTCGGTGGTCGTCTCCCGCCCGAGCTTCGCCGACGTCGTGTCCATCGATCTCGCCACCGGGGCCATCAACTGGCGCTTCCCGGTGTCGGGTTACCGCTCCGACCACATGGCGGTCTCCCCCGACGGCACGCGCGTCGCGGTCTCCGCCTCGATCTCGAACACCGTGCACGTGCTGGACATCACCACGGGCCGCCAACTGGGCAAGTTCGCCACCGGCGACAAGCCGCACGAGAACATCTTCACCAAGGACGGCAAGTACATCTACAACATGTCGATCGGGGACGTGAACACGGCCCTCGACGCGCCCTGGCAGGACTGGACGAAGGGCGACCGGCGCATCACGGTCGTCGACGCGACCACGTACCAGCAGGTCAAGGTCATCGACATGCGTCCGAAGCTGGACGCGCTCGGCCTGACCGACTACTCGGATGCGGTCCGCCCGGCGGTGTTCTCGCCGGACGAGTCGAAGCTCTACTTCCAGGTGTCGTTCTTCAACGGCTTCTTCGAGTACGACCTCGCGACCGACCGCATCACCCGCACGAAGACCCTCCCGAAGAACCCGGCGACCAGCGACGAGCGCAACAGCTTCGTCAACGACTCGCGCCACCACGGCCTTTCGATGAGCCCGGACGGCAGCAAGCTGTGCGTCGCGGGCACGATGGACGACTACGCGACCGTCGTGAACCGCACGACGCTCCAGGAAGGCCCGCTGGTCACCGCCTCCAAGCCCTACTGGGCGACGGTCAGCGGCGACGGCAAGGCGTGCGTCGTCTCGGAGAGCGGCGCCGACCAGGTCACCGCGATCGACTTCGCGACCGGCCAGAAGGTGACGTCGGTACCGGTGGGCGACCACCCGCAGCGCGTCCGGCTGGGGCATGTCGCGGCCACCTGGACGAGCCCGTCCTGATCACGAGAACCGTGCCCCCCTTCAGCCGGAAGGGGGGCACAGCCACGTGCTCAGCCGAACTTCTGTGCCACCCAGCCCGCCAGCTCCGCACGGGCCGCCGCCAGCGCCGAACTCGACGGCGAGGACGCCCCGTTGGTGACGAGCGCGTAGTGCAGGGTCCCCGAGTCGGAGGTGCTCAGCAGCAGCCGCCGGCTCCCGGTACCGCCCGGTTCGGCCGCCGCGCCGATCTTCGTGGACGCCGGGTACGCGCCCGGCCCGTACACCGTCCCGAGGTCGGAGACGACGGTGGTCGTGGCCGTCGGGAAGGTCGCCGGGAGGTGCAACTCGGTGGGCGCGGAGCCCCCGTTGGAGCGCCACACGAGCACGCTGTACTGCCCCGACCCGACGAGCGAGGACACGTTCGGCAGCGAGCTGGGCACCGGGTTCCAGGTCAGGACGGTCGAGCCGTCGCGTGAGCGGTCCTCGTAGGTGAACGCCAGCGTCGTACCGGCGGTGGCGCTCGGGTAGACCCGGTCGAGGAGCCGTCCGTCCTGCCGCAGCACCGGCGTTCCGGAGTCGTCGAGGCGTACGGCGGAGAGGTCCTCGTCGTTCCAGGCGTCGCCGGTGGTGAGGAGCTTGTCGGGGTTGCCGTTCATGTATTCGTGGTGGCGTCCGTTGTAGATGTCCCACTGCCACTGCGAGCCGGACATGACGGGGCCCGAACTCGCGGGCGTGGACCACCAGTTGGCGCCCTTCACGCGGGAGTCGAGGGCCTGGTACATGGCCTTGAGGACGGTCGGGGCCTTGCCGGCGGTCGCGCCGGCCAGGGGGTGGCCGAACTCGCTGACGATGGCCGTCGTCCCCGTCGCCGTGGCGCGGTCGCGGACGGTGCCGAAGTCGGTGACGTACTGGCCGTCGGAGGCGTTGCCCCACATGAGGATGCCGGAGATGGCCTTCTGGTCGTAGAAGTGGGTGTTGAAGACGTAGCGGGAGCCGAGGGTTCCGACGTCGAGGAAGCCGCCCTCCTCCTTGCTGACGTTGCCGTTCCAGAAGAGGTTGGGTTCGATCATCGCGGGCTTGTCCTGCCAGCCCGCCGCGTCCATGCGGGCGCGGAACTTCACGTAGAACGGCCAGAGCAGGTCCTGCTCCCAACTCCGGCTCTTCTGGCCGGAGTCGTAGGTGCCGGCGTAGGGCTCGTTGTAGGGGTTGAAGCCGATGACACCCTTGAACTGATCATCCGTCAGGTTCTGCTTGAGATGGGCCATGACTTTCTGAGCGGTCGTCAGGAAGCTGTCCTGGACGCCGTGGTTGTTGTGCCAGAAGTCGTACTGGCCGGCCTTCACCGCGTTGTTCTGGGTGATGTTCTGGCCCCACATGATGCAGATGCCGCACGACTCCCGCGGGTAACCCCCGAGGTCCACGGCCCACTTGGGGGCACCGTCGCCGGTGTACCAGCTGCCGGAGTTGAAGACGTACCGGGAGTACAGGTCCTGGTGGAAGTCGGGGTAGACCCGGATCCCGGCGTCCAGGAAGGCGCCGATCTGGGCGGTGGCGGCCGAGATGTACGCGGCGTCGAGCTGTCCGCGTACGGGTTCGGCGTAGGCCCAGGAGAGGAGGAAGCGTACGGAGTTCCCGCCGCCGAGGGCGCGCAGCGCGGTGGCGGACTTCTTGGCGTCGGCGACGGAGGCGAAGGGCAGGCCCTTGTTCTCGTCGAGCTTGGTCTCGCCGGAGACGTTGTAGCCGCGCAGCACGACCTCACGGCCGGTGGCGTCGACGAAGCGGCCGTTCGCGACGGTGAGGGCGGTGCCGTCGAACGACAGGGAGTCGGGGACAGGGGCGGCGGCACCGGCCTGTGGGACCAGCGTCGCCAGGAATCCGCAGAGGACAACCAGAACAGCGAGCAGACGAGCCCGAATATTCGGCATGTCCATTACATTCGGTTGTTTTCCGGACAGCGTCAATACTTCTGACTCATGAGTAAGTTTCTGCTCTTGTATCCCACCAGCCGCCGACCTGCCGGACTCGGAGATCCTTGACCGTTCCATGGCCAACAGGAACGGTCCTCGGCCCGTCTCTTTGGTACAGAAGTAGCAAAGTTGTCCGGTAAGGATCAGGAGGTGGTCATGTCGCTGACAGGTACGGCGTTCTTCGTCGTTCTCGTGGCGGTGACCGCGCTGGCGGTGGTGGCGACCATCGCGTTGTGGGCGAGGGTTCGGGGACCGCGTGTGGTGCGGTGGGCGGTGCAGGCGGTGCTGATCGGCGTGTGCCAGCTCACCGCGATCTCCGTGGTGGCCGTGTGGATCAACAACAGTTACGGCCTGTACGCCTCCTGGGACGACCTGATGGGCACGGACAACACGACCGCGATGACCATGCCGGGGCCGCCGGTCGACCGGGCCAAGTTCAGCAAGGGCACGCAGGACGGCGTCCTCGACACCTACTTCCGGGGCAAGAAGTCGCTGCTGTCCGGGCAGGTCCTGGTGTGGACGCCGCCGCAGTACGACGAGGCCGCGTACCGCACCAAGCGCTTCCCCGTGCTGATGCTGCTGCACGGGGTGCCGGGTTCGCCGCAGTCCTGGCTGGAGCACGGCGGGATGCCGGGCGACTTCGCGGACCTGCTGGCGCGGCGCGCCGTCCACCCCTTCATCCTGGTCATGCCGGTCGTGAACCCCGGCAGCGTCGACACGGATTGCAGTGACCTGCCCGGCCACAAGGTCGCCACCTGGCTCTCCGCCGACGTGCCCGACCTGGTCCGGACGAAGTTCCGGACGATCGGCGGGCCCGGCGGGTGGGGGGTCGCCGGGTACTCCACGGGCGGGTTCTGCGCCGTGAAGCTGCCCCTCCAGTTCCCCAAGGTGTTCGGCGCGGGCGCGGCCCTCGACCCCGACCCGCTGACCGGCGACACGTCGGTCCTCACCGACCCCGCCGTGCGCCGCCGCAACGCCCCCACCCACATGGTCAAGGGGACCAGGGCACGGGTGAGCCTCTTCCTCGCGACGTCCCGCCAGGACCGGCTGAGCCCGGCCTCCTCCATCGAGCAGTTCGTGGCAGCCGCCGCGGGGACGCAGGTGGAGATCCGTACCCAGCTGCTGAGCAGTGGCGGGCACAACTACAACACCTGGAAGGCGGAGTACCCGGAGGCGTTCACGCTGCTCAGCCAGTGGCTGCGGGCACCGCGCTAGGCGGTGTCGGTACCCTCGGGCGAGAGCCTGGAGGTGTGGGTGGGACTGCGCGAGCGGATCTCCGCGGAGCTGACGGCGACCATGCACGGTGGTGATCTGCACCTGGAGCGGTACGCGGAGCCTCCCGGTGATCCGGGGCTGTTCGGGATCGTGCCCGGTGATCCGGTGTGGCGGGTGCACGGGCAGGCCACCGGGATGCTGACCGGGGGGTTCGCCGCGCTGATGCTCCAGTCGCTGCATCCGCTGGCCATGGCGGGGGTCGACCAGCACTCCGACTTCCGCGCGGATCCGGTCGGGCGGCTGAACGGGACCGTGCGGTTCGTCACGACGACGACGTTCGGCTCCGCGCCGGCCGCCCGCGAGGTGATCGACCTGGTCAAGCGCATCCACACCAAGGTGAACGGCACGGCGCCCGACGGCCGCCCGTACCGCGCGGACGACCCCGCCCTGCTCACCTGGGTGCACACCGCCGAGGTGAGCAGCTTCCTCGCCGGGCACCAGGCGTACGCGCCCCGCGCGCAGCGGCTGACGCCGGCCGAGTGCGACGCGTACTACGACCAGGTCGCTCCCGTCGCCGAGGCACTGGGCGCGCGGGGCGTACCGCGTACGTCGCTCGAAGTCGCCCGGTACCTCGACCGGCTCCGCCCCCGCCTCCACGCCACCCCGGCCGCGCTGGACTCCGTCCTGTTCCTGCGGCGCTTCGGGCGTACCCGGCGGGAGCGGCTGGTGGTGGGGCGGCTCATGAACGCGTCGACAGGGCTGCTGCCGGATTGGGCGCGTGCGGAACTGGGCATCCGGCGTCCGGCCGCGGTCCGCACCGCCTGGGACCGGCCGCTGGCCACGGCGGTGGGGCGGATGCTGGAATGGGGGCTGGGCCCGTCGAAGATCCAGGCTGCGGCACGGGGGCGGCTGACGTGACCAGGGCCTGTCCGGCGGCTCGGGCCGCGGTCGCGGGGTCTGGCATACGCATCCGCCGGACAGGCCCTATGTGTCCAGCCGCAGTTCGCACCACACCTGTTTCCCCCCGCTGACCGGTACCGTCCCCCACGCCTCCGACATGGCCTCCACCAGCAGGATTCCCCGCCCGCCGGTCGCCTCCCAGCCCAGGCCCGTCGGTTTCACGGGCGTTCTGGGTGACGTGTCCGTGACCGCGAGCCGCAGACGGCGGCCCAGCAGGGTCATGTCCAGGCGGACCTGGCCCTCCGTGTGGATCAGCGCGTTCGTGACCAGCTCGGACACGGCCAGGAGCGCGCCGTCCAGCTCGGAGTCCCCGACCCCCCAGCTCTTCAGCGTGCGCCGTGTGAAGCGGCGGGCGTGGCGGGATGCCTCGGGGACCCGCCAGACGGTCCAGCCCTCGCGGAGGGGCCGGACCGACATGCCGTCGTAGCGCAGGAGGAGCAGGGCGATGTCGTCGCCGCGGTGCGCCTGCGTGAGGAGGCCGTCGGCGACGAGGTCGAGGTGGGCGGGGTCGGCGGCGGCGAGCCCCGCGCAGAGCCGTGCGAAGCCCTCGTCCATGGAGGAGCCGGCGGACTCGACGAGGCCGTCCGTCATGAGCGCGACGACCGTCCCCTCCCGCAGCCGCAGCGGCACGAGCGGGAACTCCGCCTGGGCGACGACACCGAGCGGCGGCCCCCCGTCCTCGTCGACGACCTCCGTTGAGCCGTCCGGGTGACGCAGGGCGGGCGGCGGGTGCCCCGCGCGGACGCACCAGGCGGTGCCGGACTCCATGTCGACGTCGACGTACACGCAGGTGACGAAGAGGTCCGTCTCCAGTTCGAGGAGGAGGCGGTTGGCGTGGGCGACGACGACGTCGGGCGGGTGGCCCTCGGTGGAGTAGGCGCGCAGGGCGGTGCGCATCTGGCCCATGAGGGTCGCGGCGGCGGTGCTGTGGCCCTGGACGTCGCCGATGACGAGGGCGACGTGGTTGTCGGGCAGGGGGATGACGTCGTACCAGTCGCCGCCGACCTCAAGACCGGCCGTCGCGGGGAGGTAGCGGGCGACGGCGACGCCGCCGGGCAGGCGGGGCAGGCTGCGGGGCAGGAGCTGGCGCTGGAGCATGCCGACGAGTTCGTGCTCGGCGTCGAAGGCGTGGGCGCGGGTGAGGGCCTGTCCGGCGAGCCCGGCGGAGGCGGTGAGGAGGGCGCGCTCGTCGGGGCCGAAGTCGTGCGGGGCGTTCCAGCCGACGAGGCAGGCGCCGACCGTACGGCCCGCGGCGGCCAGCGGCAGCACGGCGAGGCCGCCGGGCCCGAGTTCGCCGAGCGCCGGTTCCAGGGCGGTTCCGGCGTTCCAGATCCGGACCCGCCCCTCGCGCAGCACGGCGGCCAGCGTCGGCAGGGACCCCATGGGCGCGTCGGGCCACTCGCCGCGCCACTCCAGGCGCCACAGCTCGGGCCAGGACTCGGGGTAGGGCGGGTCGAGGACGGTGACGACGAGCCGCTCGCCCTCCAGTTCGGCGAGGGCGATCCGGTCGGCGCGCAGGGGTCCGCGCAGGGCGGAGACGACGGCGTGGCTGACGTCGCGGACGGTCCCGGCGGTGGAGAGGGCGGCGGCGAGCCGCTGGACGCGGGCGACGTCGGTGACCTCGGGGCGTACGGCGGCGGCGTCGGCGACCGTGCCGACGAGCCGTACGGGGCGGCCCGCCTCGGCGTGGGCGAGGCGTCCGCTCAGGCGCAGCCAGCGGGGCGTGCCGGTGGGGCCGATGACCCGGAACTCCAGTTCGCGGTCGCCGAGGGACATGTGGTCGGCCTCGACGACCGACATCAGGGCGGGGAGGTCCTCGGGGACGGCGAGGCCGAGGAGGGTCTCCACGCGGCCGTCGAACTGCTCGCGGGCGATCCCGAACAGCTCCAGGAGGCGGTCGCCGGCCTCGACGCGGCCGGTGTCCATGGCGAGCGCGAAGCCGTCGCCGCCGACCTCGTCGGGCACGGTGGCCGGGGACTCGGGCCAGGTGAGGGCGTCGGCGACGAGGGCGAGGCACTCACGGTCGTCGGCGTCGAAGGGCCGCTCCCCGACGGCGACCAGGCAGCCGCCGCCGGCCGGCAGGGCGGTCAGGTGGACCTCTCCGGCGGCCATCCGGCGGGATTCCGCGCAGTCGGCGAGGTCGCCGGGGCCGAGCCGTACGGGGCGTTTGGTGCGGACGGCGAGGGCGACCGGGGAGTTCCCGTCGGGCGGGTAGGTCTCGCGCAGGCCGAAGAGGGTGCGCGGGACGCCCGCGGAGTCGACGAGGCACAGCAGGCCGTCGGCGCCGGGCGCGTAGCCGGCGGCGCAGGAGGCGCCCGCGAAGACGAGCGCCTGCTCCAGAGTCCGCCTCACCCGTTCGGGTGAGTGCGGATCCGCCCCGACGGTCTTGAGGGCCACTTCGGCACGCGGCGCCCGCCCTCCCTGCCGCGCACCACCCTCAGTCACCACGTCCGTATTACAGCGCTTGCGCCGCCTTCGCGCAGCCCCTGGGAGCGTTCCGGAGTTCCCGGAGGTGCGGAAGGGCGCACTCCGGCGGACGGCGGGATCGAAACATCCCGAACATGTCTTTACCCGTGCGTTCCGCATGTCCATCTCATGACAGCCGTGACTGTCGGCGGCCCCCGAGCCCTGGAAATCTCAGTGCCGGCCCACGGAGGGGGACGCATGGACAAGCGGTACGAGGTCTACGCGCTGGCGGACGCGCACTTCTACGAGACGCCGGACCGGCTGGGCGCCGGCCGGGACGAGTCCGCGGGGTGGTTCGCGACGGCGCGCAGGCCGGTGCCGGCGGGCTGGGAGTCGGCGCGTTCCGGCGACTGGCTGACGCTGACGCCGCCGCACGCGGAGGGCCCGGAGCAGGGGTGGAAGATCCACGCCTCGGCCACCCGCGAGAACGCCGACCGGATCGCGGCGATCGTGTGGGACTACTGCGTGCCGCGCCGTATCCCGTTCAAGTTCGTGCCGGGTCCGCACCTGCTGCACCTGCGCAACACGAAGTACGCGGGCCGCGACGGCAGCGGCAAGTTCGTCACCGTCTACCCGGCGGGCGAGGACCAGCTCCACGAGGTGCTGCGCGAGCTGGGAGCGCTCCTGGAGGGCTTCGAGGGGCCGTACATCCTGACCGACCTGCGCTGGTACGACGGCCCGCTGTACGTCCGCTACGGCGCGTTCGCGCGGCGGTTCGTGGTCGACGAGCGGGGCTCGCTGGTGCCGGCGGTGCGGGACGGCTCGGGGACGCTGGTCCCGGACCGCCGGCAGCCCTCGTTCCAGGTGCCCGAATGGGTGACGCTGCCGAAGTTCCTCGAACCGCATCTCGCGGCGCGCAACACGACGACGGTCGGCGAGCTGCCGTACCGGATCGAGAAGGCGCTGCACTTCTCCAACGGCGGCGGTGTCTACCAGGGCGTCGACACGCGGACCGGGGAGAAGGTCGTCCTCAAGGAGGGGCGTCCGCACGCGGGGCTCGCCTCCGACGGGGCCGACGCCATCGCCCGGCTGGAGCGGGAGATGCGGGCGTTGCAGGCCGTCGCCGGCACGGGGGTCGTGCCGGAGGTGCGGGACTGGTTCGAGCTGGGCGGGCACCGGTTCCTCGTCATGGACTTCCTGGAGGGCAAGCCCCTCAACTCGTTCTTCGCCGAGCGGCATCCGCTGCTGGTGCCCGACCCGGACCCGGCGGCCGTCGCCGCGTACACCGAGTGGGCCGTACGCATCCACGGGAAGGTGGAGCGGGCGGTGGCCGCCGTGCACGCGCGCGGGATCGCCTTCAACGACCTGCACGTCTTCAACATCATGGTGGCGCCCGACGAGTCGGTGAGCCTGCTCGACTTCGAGGCGGCGGCGCCGGTGAGCGCGAACGGCCGGCAGGTCGTCGCGCACCCCGGGTTCTTCGCGCCGCCCGAGCGCAGAGGCGTCGACGTCGACCGGTACGCCCTGGCCTGTCTGCGGCTCGCCCTGTTCCTGCCGGTGACGACGCTGTTCGTCGTCGACCGGGGCAAGGCGGCACACCTCGCCGAGGTGATCGGGGAGCAGTTCCCCGACGTGCCGCGCGAGTTCCTGGCCGAGGCGGTCGCGGAGATCACCCGCGACCCCTCGTACGGCGCGCCGGCCCCGGCAGGGGACGGGGTCGGCGCGCGCGCCGCCTGGCCGGCCCCCGCCGACTGGCCGCACAGCCGGGACTCCATGGTCAAGGCGGTCCTGGCGGCGGCGACTCCGGACCGCGACGACCGGCTCTTCCCCGGCGACGTCGCCCAGTTCTCGGACGGCGGCGGCCTCGGGATCGCGCACGGCGCCGCGGGGGTCCTGTACGCGCTGCGCGCCGCCGGCGCCGACCGCTACGAGGAGGGCGAGCGCTGGCTCCTCGACCACACGGCCCCGCCGCCCCCGGGCACGCCGCTCGGCCTGTACGACGGGCTCGCGGGCGTCGCGCACGTCCTCGCGCTCCTCGGGCACCGCGAGCGCGCCCTCGACCTCGTCTCCGGCATCCTGCGCGAACGCTGGCAGAACCTGTCGTCCGACCTGCAAGGGGGCCTCGCGGGACTCGGCCTCGTGCTGGGCGGGCTCGCGGACCTCACGGGCGAGTCGTCGCTGGACGCGCACGCCGCCGACGCCGCCGGCATCCTCGTACGGCGGCTCGCCGAGCCGCGCCCCGCCAAGCCCCGGCCCCGCGTGGGGCTGATGCGGGGGGCGACCGGGCCGGCGCTCCTGCTGCTGCGGCAGTACGAGCGCACCGGCGACAAGGCGCTGCTGGAGGCCGCGGGGACCGCGTTGCGCCGGGACCTCGAAGGGTGCGTCGTCCAGCAGGGCGGATCCCTCGAAGTCGACGAGGGGTGGCGGACGATGCCCTACCTCGGGGACGGCAGCGCGGGGATCGGACTGGTCCTGGACGACTACCTCGCCCACGCCCCCGACGACGGCTTCGAGCAGGCCCGCACCGGCATCCTCACGGCCGCCACCTGCCGCTTCTACGCACAGCCCGGACTCCTCCAGGGACGCGCCGGGATGATCCTGCACCTGGCGCGTACGACGATGCCGGGCGCCGCTGGGTCCCGGCTCACCGCGCAGATCGACGCGCTGGACTGGCTGGCCATGCCCTATCAGGGACAGCTCGCCTTCCCCGGCCACCAGATGATGCGCCTGTCCATGGACCTCGCCACCGGAACGGCCGGCTGCCTGCTGGCGCTCGCCTCGGCACTCGCCGAGGACCGCGGCGCCGCGCACCTGCCGTTCCTCCCGCCGCCCTCGCGGCGGCCCCAGAGCACGGCTCCGACGGAGTCGTGAACCACCCCCGTCCCCACGGGAATCGACGGGACAACCCGGAAGGAGCACACCATGGCACTGCTCGACCTTCAGACGATGGAGTCCGAGGAGTACACCGGCGGCCAGAGCACCCTCAGCCTCCTGTCCTGCATCAGCGCCGCGAGCGTCCTGCTCTGTCTCTGATCAGGAAGACGACGCCGCTCTGTCGTCGCTAGTACGAAGCCTTGAGGGCCGCTCCCTTACGGGGGTCGGCCCTCGGGGTCGTTCGCTCGGGAAAGGGGAGCCGGTGGGTGACGACCCTGTGGGGGTCCGGACACGGGGGCTGCTCAGGGACGCCCTGCGGCACAGCGGGGTCCGGTGTGCCGGGCTGGCGCTGGCGAGCGTCGGGGCCACCGGGGCCGGGCTCGCGTTGCCCGCCGTGCTGGGGCGGGCGCTGGATCTGCTGCTCCGGGGGGAGGGCGCCGGGGTGTGGCTGGGGTGGTGTGCGGGGCTCGTGGTGGTGGGGGTGGTGCTGGACGGGTTCGTGAGTGTGCTGGCGGGGACCGTCGACGCCCGGACGGCCGCCTTTCTGCGGCGGGGGGTGGTGCGGCAGGTTCTGGCGCTGGGGCCCCGGGGGCGGTTCGAGGCGGGGGACCTGGTGGCCCGGGTCGTGGGGAGCGGGGCTCAGGCGGGGGCCTCGCCCGCCGCCCGGGCCGCGCTGGCCGCGTCCGTGGCCGGGCCCGTCGGGGGGATCGTGGCGTTGGGGGTGCTCGATCCCTGGCTCGCGGTCGTCTTCCTCGCCGGGGCGCCGGTGCTGGCGCTGCTGCTGCGGGTGCTCGCCCGTGACACGTCCGAGTGCGTCGTGCGGTACCAGAACGTCCAGGGGCGGATCGCCGCCGCGCTCTCCGAAGCGGTCGACGGGGCCCGGACGATCCAGGCGGCCGGCACCGCCGAGCGTGACGCCGCGCGCGTCCTGCGGCCCCTGCCCGGACTCTCCGCCGCCGGGCGGCGGATGTGGCACGTCCAGGGGCGGGCCGCCGCGCAGGCCGTCGCCGTCGCGCCGCTGCTGCAACTCGGCGTGGTCGCCGTCGCCGGGCTCCTTCTCGCCCGGCACCGGCTGTCGCCCGGGGACGTCCTCGCCGCGTCCCGGTACGCCGTCCTCGCGACCGGAGTCGGCGTGCTCACGGGGCAGTTGGCGGGCCTCGTCCGCGCGCGGGCCGGGGCGCGGCGGCTCGCGGAGGTGCAGGTGCGGGAGGCGCCGTCCTTCGGGGAACGCCGGTTGCCCCCCGGGCCCGGGCGGCTGGAGCTGCGGGGAGTACGTGCCGTGCGCGGTGACCGGGTCGTCCTCGACGGGGTCGACCTGACCGTGCCGGGTGGGACCAGCCTCGCGGTCGTCGGTCGCAGCGGTTCCGGGAAGTCGCTGCTGGCTGCTGTCGCGGCACGCCTCACCGACCCCTGCGACGGGGAGGTCCTCCTCGACGGGGTACCCCTCCACACCCTCGCCCACGACGCGTTGCGCACCTCTGTGGCCTGCGCCTTCGAACGCCCCGCGCTGCTGGGGGCCACCATCGGGGACACGATCGCCCTGGGCCTGCGGGCACCCGCCGACATCGAGGCCGCGGCCCGCAAGGCCCAGGCCCACGACTTCATCACCCGCCTCCCCCAGGGCTACGCCACGCCCTGCGCCGACGCGCCCCACTCCGGCGGCGAATCCCAACGCCTCGGCCTCGCCCGCGCGTTCGCCCGCCCCGCCCGTCTCCTCGTCCTCGACGACGCGCTGTCCAGCCTCGACACGATCACCGAACACCGCATCACGGAGGCGTTGTTCTCTCCGGCCGACCCGACGACCCGGGTGGTGGTGGCGCACCGCGCCGCGACTGCGGCTCGGGCGGACGCGGTCGCCTGGGTGGAGGAGGGGCGGATTCGGGCGGTGGGGAGGCATGGGGAGTTGTGGGGGGTGGCGGAGTATCGGGGGTTGTTCGGGGAGGCGGGGGGTGCTGTGGGTGTGCGGGCACCGGCAGTTGGTGGGGGGGCGGGGGCGGCCCTGTCGGCTCGGGGGCGTACTGCCGGTGAAGCGGGGCGGGACGGGGAGGGGTTGCGGTGAGTCGGAAGGGGATGGACGCCGGGCGTGACGGCGGGGTCGGCCCCGGCTCCCGCCCCGCCCCCCTCCTCCCCCGCGCCCTCCGCTATCTCCTCTCCCACCGGACCGTCCTCCTCCGTCTCACGCTCTGGTCCCTCCTCGAAGCCGGGCAGACCTTTCTGCTCGGGTACGCGTTGGCGAAGGCCCTGGACGAGGGGTTCCTCGTGGGGCGGGTCGGGGTGGGGATGGGGTGGCTGGGGGTTGCCGGGGCCGGGGTGGTCGCGGGGGCCGTGGGTACCGGGCGGGTGTACAGGGGCGTCGCGGACCTCGTCGAGCCTCTGCGGGACCGGCTGGTCACAGGGGTGGTCCGGCGAGGAGTGCGGGACGCCGACCGGGGTGCCCTCTCCGGGCTGACCCAGCAGGTCGAGATCGCCCGGGACACCTTCGCCGGGCTCGTCCTGGTCTCCCGCTCCTTCGTGTTCACGTCCATCGGCGCCCTGGCCGGCCTGTTCTCCCTCGCCCCGGCGCTCCTGGTCGTCGTCCTGCCGCCCCTCGCCGCGGGCGTCGCCCTCTTCGCCCTCACCCTCCGCCCCCTGGCCCGGCGCCAGGAGGCGTACCTCCGTGCGGACGAGGCCCTGGCCGCGCATCTCGGCACGGTCTGCCCAGGGCTGAGGGACATCACCGCGGCGGGTGCGGAGCGGGACGTCGAGGAGAGCACCGCGCGTCTCGTCGACGCGGAGTTCCGGGCGGCCCGCGCGCTGGCCCGCTGGAGCCTCACCCGGGTCCTCGCCCTGGCGATCGGGGGCGAACTCCCCGTCGTCCTGCTCCTGTTGACCACCCCGTGGCTGCTGTCCCACGACGTCACCCCCGGCGCCCTGCTCGGCGCGTTCGCGTACGTCACCCAGTCCCTGCTTCCCGCTCTGAACGCCCTGGTCCACGGCCTCGGCACGAGCGGCTCACGCCTGACGGTGGTCCTACGCCGCCTCACGGCGAACACACCCCCTCCAACTCCGCCCCACACTCCCCACCAAGCCTCACCCCACCCGGCGCCCGGCCCCACCCCGCACAAAGACCCGCCCCACCCGACGCTGAGCCCCACCCGACGCCAAGCCACCTTCCGTCCCGCCCCCGCCCTGACCCTCACCGGCCTCACCTTCGCCTACGGCCCCGCCTCCACCCCCGTCCTCGACCGCCTCTCCCTCACCCTCCCCCCGGGCGCCCACCTCACCGTCGTAGGCCCCAGCGGCATCGGCAAATCGACTCTCACCGCCCTGATAGCGGCGACCCTCACCCCGACCGGGGGCGGGATAGAGATCGGCGGAGAGCCCGCCCCCGAAGCGCGAGCGCGTCGCGTGCTCATCCCCCAGGAGGCGTACGTGTTCACCGGCACCCTCGCCGAGAACCTCACGCACCTGTGCCCGGACCCGGTGCCGGAGGACGCGTTGTGGGCCGGTGCCGAGGCCGTCGGGATGGCCGGTCTGATGCGGGCCCTGGGCGGTCCGCGGGCACCCGTGGACCCCGCCGCGCTCTCCACGGGTGAGCGCCAGCTGATCGCCCTGACCCGCGCCTATCTCTCCCCCGCCCCCCTGGCCCTCCTGGACGAGGCGACCTCGCACCTGGACCCGGTGGCCGAGGAGAGAGCCGAGCGCGCGTTCGCCGCGCGCCCCGGCACCCTGGTCGTCGTCGCGCACCGCATCGCCTCGGCCCGCCGGGCGGACCGCGTCCTGGTCATGGACGGCGCGAACACCACGTACGGTACGCACGGGGAACTCCTGGAGAGCTCGCCCCTGTACCGCGACCTCGTGGGCCGCTGGGCGGCGACAGCGGCACCCTCATAACCACCCCTGCCCCTGCGAGATCCGGATCGCGTCGATCCGGTTCCGCGCCCCCGTCTTCCGTGTGATCGCCGCCATGTAGTTCCGCACGGTCCCGTGCGACAGATGCAGCCGCCCCGCGATCTCCGCCATGGACACCCCCTCCGCGGCGAGCGTCAGCACGCTCAGCTCCCGCCGGGTCAGTGGCATCTCCGCGGCCTTGAGGAATCCGAACCCGAGGGAGTCGTTGATGAAACGTTCCCCCTGGGCGACGGTCCGGATTCCGTCGAGTAACTGCTCGGGCGGCCCCGCCTTGTCGACGTAGCCGAGCGCCCCCGCTTCGAGGGCACGTTTCAGCAGACCAGGACGGTTCGCGCTGGCAAGGACCAGCAGGCGGGGGGCGACGCGGTCGCCGCCGGGGGCGCAGAGTTCGCCCAGCGGGGGGATGCCGTAGCTGTCCGTGCAGTCGAGGTCGGCCGCGCAGACCAGGGGCCGTACGCTGCGCACCCGCGCGTACGCGCCGCTCCATGGCGTGTCGTACACCCGGAGGTCGCCCTCCCGGGCCAGCCATCTCGCCAGCACCGTGCGCACCAGTCCTTCGTCGTGCACCAGAAGTACCCGGATCACTTACGTCCCTTCGGCTCGCCCGCCCGCCGGCTCGTCATGTTTGATGCGTGCCCCATTCTTGGCGCCCGCCTCCGTTTCGGAGCGCGAAGAACCGGCCAGGACGATGCGCGGGGGCGCACATGCGGCGCCCGGACGCCGTGCCGCGCTTCGATTCGGGTGCCTATGAACGGTTCGAGGGGGTACGGAAACCCCTTCCGGAGGGCCTCGCCGCCCCCGCCCCCGCCCCCGCCCCCTCGCCGTGCGCTCCGCGCCGTATCGGGAGAGATTTGTTCCGACCGCACGGCCGGGCGAGGAGGTGGTCGTGGTGGAGGTGCCGCCGGCCGCGGGGCCGCCGCTGTCGCAGGGGCTGACCTCGATGATGGACGCCGTGGGCGCCCTCTCGGGGGCCGTGTACCTGCTGTCGGAGGAGGAGCCCGTCCTGGAGATGGCGGTGATGGCGGGGCTGCCCCGCGCCTTCGCCGCGCCCTGGGAGCGGGTCGGGCTGAGCGCGCCCCTGCCGGTCGCCGAGGCGGTGCGCGACCGGCGGCTCGTGTGGGTGGGCGGCGAGGAGGAGATGGCCCGCCGCTTCCCTCGGATCGCGGTCGTCCTGCCGTACCCCTTCGCGCTCGCGGCCCTGCCGGTGGCGACCCCGTCGACGGTGTACGGCGCGGTCTTCGTGACCTGGCCCGGCGGGCGCCCCGCCGAGCTGTCCGAGGAGGAGCGCCGCCGGCTCACCGGCGGCTGCTGGCGGCTCGCGCTGCGCCTGGAGCGGGCGGACGCGGTCGGCGCGGAGCGGGACGTCGTCGAGGTGGGGACGGATACGGCGCCGGAGGCCGCGCGGCTGGTGGCCCGGCTGCCGTACGGCCTGTGCTCGCTGGACCTGCACGGGCGCGTCGACTTCGCGAACGCCGCCGCCGCGCGGCTGCTCGGCGTGCCGGTCGCCCGGCTGACGGGGACCCGGCTGTGGGCGTCGGTGCCGTGGCTGGACGACCCGGGGTACGAGGAGCGGTACCGGGCCGCGCTGATCGGCCAGATCCCGACGTCGTTCGTGGCGCTGAAGCCGCCCTCGGAGTGGCTGTCGTTCCGGCTGTACCCGGGGACGGACGGGCTGAGCGTACGGATCGGGCGGGCGCGGGCCGAGGCCGCGGCGCCGCGCGCGGAGTCCCCTCCGCTGGTCACGCTCTCGCAGGCGCTGAGCCTGTCGGGCGCGCTGACGGAGACGGTGAGCGTCGCCGACGTCGTACGGCTCGTCGCGCGGGAGATCTCGCCGGCCGTGGGGTGTCAGGCGCTCGTGCTGCTGGGGTCGCAGGCGGGGCGGCTGCACGTGCTGGGGCAGCACGGGTATCCGGACCCGGCGACCGTGGAGCGCTGGGACGGCCTCCCGCTCACCGACCGCACGCCCGGCACGCACGCGCTGGCGACCGGCCTGCCCGCGTTCTTCGCGTCCCGGCGGCAGCTCGAACACCTCTACCCGGACCGGCACGCGACCCCGGACGGCTTCGCGGCCTGGGCCTACCTGCCGCTGATCGCCTCCGGCCGCCCGGTCGGCGCGTGCGTCCTCGCGTACGCCGAGCCGCACGACTTCCCGACCCACGAGCGGGCCGTCCTCACGAGCCTGGCGGGGCTGATCGCGCAGGCCCTGGACCGGGCGCTGCTGTACGACGCGAAGAACCGGCTCGCGCACGGCTTGCAGGCCGCGCTCCTGCCCCATTCGCTGCCGGAGCTGCCGGGGCTGTGCGCGACCGCCCGGTATCTGCCGGCGACCCGGGGCATGGAGATCGGCGGCGACTTCTACGACCTGGTGCCCTCCAAGCCGTACGCGGCGGCCGTCATCGGGGACGTGCAGGGGCACAACGTGACGGCGGCGGGGCTGATGGGGCAGCTCAGGACGGCCGTACGGGCGTTCACGACCGTGGGGCAGGAGCCCGGTGAGGTGATGCGGGGGACCAACCGGCTGCTGCTGGATCTCGGGGCCGAACTGTTCGCGAGCTGCCTGTATCTGCGGCTCGATCCCGGGCGGGGGCGGGTCGTGATGGCGCGGGCGGGGCATCCGCCGCCGTTGCTGCGCAGGGCGGACGGGCGGGTGCGGGTGCTCGATCTCGCCGGGGGGCCGCTGCTCGGGATCGACGCGGGGGCCGTCTATCCGACGACCGAGGTGGCGCTGGAACCGGGGGCGGTGCTGGCGCTGTACACCGACGGGCTGGTGGAGGTGCCGGGGGTGGACATCGAGGAGGGGGTGGCGTCGCTGGCGCGGCGGCTGGGTGAGCATGGGGGGCGGTCGTTGGAGGAGGTGGCGGATGCGCTGGTGGGGAGGTATGCGGCGGCTGAGGATCGGTTGGACGATGTGGCGTTGCTGTTGTTGCGGGCGGAGGAGACGTGAAGAGTCCGGCCCTCCAGGGGGGAGAGGGCCGGACTCCGGGTCAGCGGTGGGTCAGTTGCTCTGGCCGCTGTGCTGGTTCTGCTTCTGGTTGTTGTTCTGGTTCTGGTTGTTGTCGACGCCCTGGTCGTTGTTCTGGTTGTCGTTCAGGCCGTCGCCGCCTTCGAGGCCGTTGCCAGCCTCCTGACCGGCGCCGTTTCCGGCCTCCTGACCAGCGCCGTTGTCGCCGACGCCGTTGCCCGCGTCCTGGCCGTTGCCGGCCTCCTGGCCCGCGCCGGCGTTGCCCGCCTGGTCGCCGGCCCCGGCGCCCGCGCCCGCGCCGTTGAGGGTCGCGCCCGTCGCCGCGAGGGCCGTCGTCACCGGCTGGAAGAAGGTCTCGCCGCCGACCGTGCAGTCACCGGCGCCGCCGGAGGTGAGGCCGATCGCGCTGCCGTCCTGGGTGAAGAGGGAGCCGCCGCTGTCGCCGGGCTCGGCGCAGACGTTGGTCTGGATGAGGCCGGTGACGGTGCCCTCGGGGTAGTTGACGGTGGCGTCGAGGCCGAGGATCTGGCCGTCGTTGAGGCCGGTCGTCGAGCCCATCCGGAAGACCTGCGTGCCGACGGTCGCGTCCGCGGCCTGGAGGATCTGGACGTTCTGCCCGCCGCCGATGTTGACGTCGCTCGGCGCCTGCGTGTTCGCGTCGTCGTACTTGACGAGCGCGAAGTCGCCCTCGCCGGGGAAGGTCGCCTGGTCGACGGTGGCGATCGGCTGGCCGTTCGCGGAGTCGGACCACTGCTCCTCGGCGACACCGCAGTGCCCGGCGGTGAGGAAGGCGGGCGAGCCGTCGCCGGCGGTGACGTTGAAGCCGGCCGAACAGCGGGCGCCGCCACCGAAGATGGCGTCACCGCCCGAGAGGAACGTCTTGAAGGTCCCGGCGGACTTCTTGACGGTGGCGACGTCCGAGCCGAGCGCGTTGACGGTCGATTCGAGCCGGTTCCACCTGGAGCCGGTGACCGTGGAGTCGGCGGTGACGAGAACCTTGTTCGTTCTGGGGTCGACGGCCCACGACGTACCGGGGATGGTCGCCCGCGCCTTGAGGGTCTGTGCGGCCGACTCCAGCTTCGCCGTGCTGTTGGCGACCTCGCGGACCTTCGCGCCGGCCTTCTGCGCCTGCTCGACGACGTCGTTCTGCTCGCCGGAGGCGTTCACGACGTTGACGACCAGCTGGTTGGCGTCGGAGTCGTAGTACGAGCCGGCGAACGCGTCGCCGAGCATCTTCGAGAGCTGGGAGGCGAGGGAGGAGACGTCGCCGGAGGACTTCAGCGTCTTCGGCGCGACGGAGGAGGCGTTCGTGTCACCGTCCTGCGAAGCGTTCGCGTTGGGCAGCAGGAGTGCCGCCGCTCCGAGCGCGGCCACACCTCCGACGGCTATCGCTGCCTTGCGCTTCGGGATTCGCTTGTGACTCACGTTCTTCGACCTCCTGAGGGGACGGGGTCTGTGCTGCCTCGTCGGCAGCTCCGTACAGCGGCGCCTTGGTTGGCCATGAGTACGCGGGTCTCCGGGAGGGCGTTCAAACCTGTTTCCCGTTTCTTTGCGAACGGCCGGGCGGCAGCGGGTAATCGGCCAACCCCCCATATGCCGCTGACCGGCACCGAAAGCGACAGAACCGGTCCGGGCAACTCGCCCACCACAAGAGGAAGGACGCCCTCCCGTGCATCCGCACCGGTCACGCCGGTTGTCTCAATCCCGCCGGTCCTGGCGGGAATCCCCGCCACCGGACCCCTCCGTGACCGGCCGATGACTTTCCGCCGACAATTCGCGGCCGAATCCCCGGCTCAAGGAATCTGCACATCGATTGCTCATCGGAGGCACCTCGGTCGCACTTCCCGCACAACTCGGCAAACGCGTCGCAACGTTTGACTCGGGAGTGCCGGATTCGCCTCGACAGCGCACCGCGCTCATCCGAGCGATCAAGTGCCTTCATGTGAAGAACTCGGCGGCGCGCTGTGGAAGCGCCTGCACGCTTCCGCACGGATCGGCCGTCAACTGCCCTCGGGTGACGGGGGATTGATTGGAAGCCCGGGTGCGGGACTGCTTTGATCCAGTCGTCCCCCCGAGGGGGCCCGCTCCTCCGGCCTACGGAGGTCACCCCCTCAAGCACATCCATCAGGAAGGGAAGTTCCATCATGGACTCCATCCAGACCGTTGAGATCTCCGACGCCGAGCTCGACAACGTCTCCGGCGGCCTGACCCTCAACGCGCTGGGCACCGTCACCGACCTGGTCGACGGCATCGCCCCGGTCTCCGGCGTCGTCAACACCGCCGTGAGCACGGTCGAGGGTGTCACCGGCCTGAGCGTGGCCCCGGTCACCAACCTGGTCGCCGGTCTCTGATCGACGCCTCACAGTCGCTGAGCTCCGGAGCCGTGACCCGGCTCCGGGGCTCTTCGCTGCTTTCCGCACCGTGCTGACCGCCCGTCCCGTGAAGGTCGTATGCAGTTCCGCCAACAGGCCCTGAGCAAGCTCCAGTCGCCGGAGGACCTCGACCTGCCGGTGCGTTTCGCGCGTCCGCAGGGCTGGCTGGTGCTGGCGGTGACGGTCACCGCGCTGGCCGCCGGGTCCGTGTGGGCGGTGACCGGTTCGGTCGCCTCCACGGTGAGCGCGCCCGCCGTCCTCACCCACGGCGAGGGCAGCTACATCCTCCAGAGCCCGGCCGCCGGGCAGGTCACCGCCGTCCTCGCGAAGGAAGGCCAACGGCTCGGCGCGAACGCCCCGTTGCTCCAGGTGCGGACGGCCCAGGGCGATGCGGTGGTCCGCACGGTCGCCGCCGGACGCGTCACCGCGCTCGCCGCGACGATCGGCCAGATCATCTCGACCGGCGCGAACGTCGCCGCGATCGAGAAGGTCGCGAAGCCCGACGACCCGCTGTACGCGACCGTCTACGTCCCCGCGCAGAACGCGGCCACGATCCCCGAGAACGCCGCCGTCGACCTCACCATCCAGACGGTCCCCACCCAGCAGTACGGCGTGCTGCGCGGCCATGTGAAGTCGGTGGACCGGGCGGCCCAGTCGGCGCAGCAGATCGCCGCGTTCCTCGGTGACCAGCAGCTCGGCGAGCAGTTCACGAGCAAGGGACGGCCGGTCGCGGTGCTCGTCCAGCTCGACAAGTCCGCGCGGACGAAGAGCGGTTACCGCTGGTCGTCGGCCGAGGGGCCGCCGTACGGGCTCGACTCCATGACGCTGGCCAGCGGTTCGATCAAGCTGGCCGAACAGCGGCCCGTCGACTGGCTGTTGCCGTGAGCGCCGTGAAGACGGTCCGTACGCCGACCGTGCTCCAGATGGAGGCCGTCGAGTGCGGGGCCGCCTCCCTTTCGATGGTCCTCGCGCACCACGGCCGGCATGTCCCGCTGGAGGAGCTGCGCATCGCGTGCGGCGTCTCGCGGGACGGCTCGCGCGCGAGCAACCTCCTGAAGGCGGCCCGCAGTTACGGCTTCACCGCCAAGGGCATGCAGATGGACCTGGCGGCCCTGGAGGGCGTGCAGACCCCGGCGATCCTGTTCTGGGAGTTCAACCACTACGTCGTCTACGACGGCATGGGCCGCCGCTTCGGCCGGCGCGGCGTCTTCATCAACGACCCCGCCAAGGGGCGCCGGTTCGTCCCGATGGAGGACTTCGACGGCAGCTTCACGGGTGTCGTCCTGGTCCTGGAACCCGGCGAGAAGTTCGAGCGCGGTGGACGCAAGGCGGGCGTGCTCGGCGCGATGCCGGCCCGGCTGCGCGGTACGGCGGGTACGCTCCCGGCGGCCGTCCTCGCGAGCCTGCTGCTGGTCCTGGTCGGCGCGGCGACACCCGCGCTGAGCCGCCAGTACATCGACATGTTCCTCATCGGCGGCCAGACCTCGCTGCTGGGCGTCCTGTTCACGTCCATGGCGGCCTGCGTCCTGCTGACGGTCGCGCTGACCTGGCTCCAGCAGGCCAACCTCCACCACGGCCGCATCATCTCCTCGACCCTCTCCAGCGCCCGCTTCCTGCGCCACCTGCTGCGGCTGCCGGTGACGTTCTTCTCCCAGCGCAGCCCGGCCGACCTGGTGCAGCGCCTCCAGTCGAACGACGCGGTCGCCGAGACCCTGGCCCGCGACCTCGCCTCGGCGGGCGTGGACGCGGTGGTGGTCGTCCTGTACGCGATCCTCCTCTATACCTACGACCCCCAACTCACCTTCGTGGGCGTGGGGGTGGCGCTGTTGAACATCGTCGCGATGCGTGTCGTGATCAAGCTCCGCGCGACCCGTACGGCCAAACTCCGCGCGGACAACGCCCGGTTGACCAACACCGCTTACACCGGGCTCCAGTTGATCGAGACGATGAAGGCGACCGGCGGCGAGGACGGCTACTTCCGCAAGTGGGCCGGGCAGCACGCGACGACGCTGGAGGAGCAGCAGCGGCTCGGCGTCCCGAGCGCCTGGCTCGGTGTGGTCGCGCCGACGCTCGCGACCCTCAACAGCGCGCTCATCCTGTGGATCGGCGGGATGCGGGCGATCGAGGGGCACATCTCGGTGGGCCTGCTGGTCGCCTTCCAGGCGCTGGTGGCCCGCTTCACGGCCCCGCTGACCCGCCTGAACGGCGTCGCGGGCCGCATCCAGGACTTCGCGGCGGACGTGGCCCGGCTGAAGGACGTGGAGAACTTCCGCGCCGACCCGCTGTACGACCGTCCCGGCGGCGCCGACTCGACGCGGCGGCTGCGCGGGCACGTCGAGCTCCAGAACATCACCTTCGGCTACAGCCCTCTCGACAAGCCGCTGCTGTCCGGTTTCGACCTCACCGTCGGCCCGGGCCAGCAGGTCGCGCTGGTCGGCGGCTCCGGGAGCGGCAAGTCGACGGTGTCCCGCCTGATCTCGGGCCTCTACACGCCTTGGGAGGGCGTGATCCGCATCGACGGGCAGCGCCTGGACGACATCCCGCGCGGCGCGCTCGCCGCGTCGGTGTCCTTCGTCGACCAGGAGGTGTTCCTCTTCGAGGGGTCGGTCCGCGACAACGTGGCGCTGTGGGACCCGTCGATCACGGACGAGGCGGTGACCGAGGCGCTGCGGGACGCGGCCCTGTACGACGTGGTGACGCGCAGGCCGGGCGGCATCCAGAGCAAGGTGGAGCAGGACGGCCGGAACTTCTCCGGCGGGCAGCGGCAACGCCTGGAGATCGCGCGGGCGTTGGTGCGCAGGCCGAGCGTCCTGGTCCTCGACGAGGTGACCAGCGCGCTCGACGCGGAGACCGAGCTGGTCGTCATGGACAACCTGCGGCGGCGCGGCTGCGCCTGCGTGGTGATCGCGCACCGGCTCAGCACGGTCCGCGACAGCGACGAGATCGTCGTCCTCCAGCACGGCACGATCGTGGAGCGCGGACGGCACGAGGAGCTGGTGGCGCGCGGCGGCGCGTACGCGGCGCTGGTGAGGGAGCGGTGACGGCGGTGGATGACGGCGACCTGGTCCTCGGGGCGCTCGGGCAGTCGGGCACCCGCTTCGACTGCGCGGGCTCCGCGCGGCTCGACCTGGAGGGGCCGCAGGTGCTGTGGCTCGTCGCGTCGGGCGCGCTCGACCTGTTCGCGGTGGACGCGGGGCAGGAGGGGCACTGGCACCACCTCGGCCGCCTGGAGACGGGTTCGCTGCTGCTGGGCCCGGTGTCGGGGGCGCAGCACACGCTGGTGGCGCGGCCGGTGCGCGACTGCGTCGTCCACCGGATCGGGCTGCGCGAGCTGTACCAGCCGGTCGCGCAGGAGGTGTGGTCGTACGACGAGTACGGCAATCCGCAGTACGCCCCGCTGACGACCAGCCCTCTGGAGTACGCCCTCTCCCTGGGCGTCGGCCGCAGCCTCTCCATCCTCTTCCAGGCCCCGATGGGAGCCGCCGAGGTCATGGACGAGGACGTGTTCTGGATGCAGGTGCCGCCCGGCAGCGTCCAGTACGGCGCCCTCTACGGCCAGGAAGCCGCCGCCGACCTCCTCATGGACCCGGCCGTCTGGCAGAGCATGGTCGACCAGCAGTACCGGCTCCTCACCACCCTCGACCGCTGGATCGAGCAGCTCGAACGCACCCACGAGACGCGTGCCGCCGCCGGGATCAAGGCCGGTGAGGCGGTCCGCGTCCAGGCCGACCGGACCCTGCTCGCGTCCATCAGGAAGCCCTCGGCGTCCCGGCGTTCGACGTCCGCCGACGCGGATGCCACGTTCGCGGCGTGCAAGCTGGTCGCCCAGGCCGCCGGGATCGCGCTGACCGAGCCGGCGCGGATGGGCGCCGTCAACGACCGGCTCGACCCGGTCGAACAGGTCGCCCTCGCCTCCCGCGTGCGCGTACGGGCCGTGCGGCTCGACGGGCGCTGGTGGCGGGACGACGTAGGTCCTCTCGTCGGGCACCGCGCGCTGTCCGGGGCGCCGGTCGCGCTGCTGTGGCGGCGTGGGGGGTATGTCGCCGTGCATCCCGGGACCGGGCGGGAGACGCCGGTCGAGAAGGCGAACGCGAGCGAGTTCGAGCCGCGCGCGGTGATGTTCTACCGGCCGCTGCCCGACCGTCCGATGGGTCCGCTGGGTCTGCTGCGGTTCAGCATGCGCGGGACCCGGGGCGACCTCTCGCTGCTCCTGCTGAGCGGGCTGGTGACGGTGGCGATCGGGGCGCTGGTGCCGATCGCGACCGGCAAGGTGCTCGGGGAGTTCGTGCCGCGCGCGCAGGAGGGGCTGATCGTCCAGGTGTGCCTGGCCGTCATGCTCAGCAGTGTCGTGGCCGCCGCGTTCATCCTGTTGCAGAACCTGACGATCCTGCGCCTTGAGGGGCGGATCGAGTCGACGCTCCAACCCGCCGTGTGGGACCGCCTGTTGCGGCTGCCGACGAAGTTCTTCTCCTCCCGCTCCACGGGTGAACTGGCCAGTGCCGCCATGGGGATCAGCGCGATCCGGCGGCTGATGGCCGGTCTCGGGCCGTCCGTCGCGCAGTCGTTGACGGTCGGCGCGATGAACCTCGGGCTGCTGCTGTGGTACAGCGTGCCGATGGCGATGGCCGCGATCGGGATGCTCGTCGCCATCGGCGCGGTCTTCCTCGGGCTCGGGCTGTGGCAGGTGCGGTGGCAGCGGCGGCTGGTCGTCCTGTCCAACAAGCTCAACAACCAGGCGTTCCAGACGCTCCGAGGGCTGCCGAAGCTGCGTGTCGCCGCCGCCGAGAACTACGCGTACGCCGCCTGGGCGTCCGAGTTCGCCCGCAGCCGTGAACTCCAGCACCGGCTGGGGCGGATCAAGAACCTCAACGCCGTGCTCGGCGCGGTGTATCTGCCGGTGTGCACGCTGCTGATGTTCATGCTGCTCGCGGGGCCGGCGCGCGGGAGCATGTCCGCGTCCGACTTCCTCACCTTCAACACGTCGGTGACGATGCTGCTGACCTCGGTGACGTCCCTGACCGGGGCGTTCGTCTCCGGCGTCGCCGCGCTGCCGCTGTTCGAGGAGATCCGGCCCGTGCTGGAGGCGACGCCGGAGGTGCGGGGTGCGGCGACCCGGCCGGGTCCGCTGACCGGGGCGATCGAGGCTCGCCGGCTGTCCTTCCGGTACTCCGACGACGGGCCGCTCGTCCTCGACGACGTGTCCTTCGAGGTGCGCCCGGGTGAGTTCGTGGCGGTCGTGGGGCCCAGCGGGTGCGGCAAGTCGACTCTGCTGCGGCTGCTGATCGGCTTCGACCGGCCCGTGTCCGGGAGTGTCCTCTACGACGGGCAGGACCTCTCCGCGCTGGACCAGTCCGCCGTCCGGCGGCAGTGCGGGGTGGTCCTCCAGCACGCCCAGCCGTTCAGCGGGTCCATCCTCGACGTCATCTGCGGGACCGAGTCGTACACGCCGGAGGAGGCGATGGCCGCCGCCGAACTCGCCGGGCTCGCGGACGACATCAAGCGGATGCCGATGGGGCTGCACACCATCGTCTCCGGCGCGGGTGCCATCTCCGGGGGGCAGCGGCAGCGGCTGATGATCGCCCAGGCCCTGATCCGCCGGCCCCGCATCCTCTTCTTCGACGAGGCGACCAGCGCGCTGGACAACGAGACGCAGCGGGTGGTCATCGAGTCGACCCGGAAGCTGAACGCCACGCGGGTGGTGATCGCGCATCGGCTGTCGACCGTGATGGACGCGGACCGGGTGGTGGTCATGGAGAACGGGAAGGTCGCGGAAGTGGGGGCGCCCGGGGAGCTGCTGGCGGATGCCGGGGGGCGGTTGCGCGAGTTGGTGCGGAGGCAGATGGCGTAGGGGGTGCTGAAGACGGCTCGGCTCAATGGGTGTTGACCCCCATAGTCGATCGCGCCACGGCCGGGGCACGATGGTCCGGTAGGGCGACGGGGGCCCGGCATTCCGTGTTGCCCCAGGTCAGGGCGCGTCCCAGGGAGATGCGTCCGGTGGGTTCGGACGGGGGGCGGGTGCGTGAGGTGGGCCGGCTCTCGTATCTCGACTCGGTGGAACTGTCGCCCCGTCCCGCCCGCTTCTGACGCCGATCCCAGGGAAGCCGATGCCCCAGAACAGGCCCACGCGCCGAGGTGGACCGCGCCTCAAGGACTTCCTGTTGGTGGGGGCACCGCTGGCGGCGGGCTTCCTCCTGGTCTCCAACCCCTGGGTGCGGCTGGGGTTCGTCCCCGTGGCCGTCATGGCGGGTGCGGCCCTGGGCAGCGCCCGCGCGCCGAAGCCGGACTGCCCGACCCCGTCCGGCACGTTCTACGAGTTCGACGCGGAGAAGCTCTCGCGGTGGTGCGATTCCGCCCAGCTCCGGGCCGCGGCCCCGCATGTCCGGCACCTGCTGGTCCTGAGGACCACGAAAGAGGCCACGGTGAAGTGCCTTCTGCTGATCGAGTCGGACACGAACTCGGCATTACTGGAGTTCGCGGCGCCGGTCCCCGCGGTCGCCGCGCTGCGCAAGGCGGCGGAGGAGGACCAGCAGCCCTTGATGCGGCGCTTCGCCAAGGCCCGCCTCCTCCCCGCGTCCCCGGACTGACCATGCCCCGTCTCCTCAAGGCCGTCACCGCCACGGCGGCCCTCGCGACAGCGGCCCTGCTCCTCCTGACGCTGGCGGCCCGGGTGCCGCCCGGAGCACCTCTGGGCAGCGTCCTGCGCGCGGCAGTGGGCGTCCTGCTGGCCAACCTCGCGCTCGGCTGGGCCCTGTACGTCAAACGCCTCTTCGGACCCACCCGGAACACCTCACGTACACCGGCACAACGAACACAGCCCCGGCGCAGTTCCCCACGGTCCCAGTCAATCCCGGGAGCGGAAATTCACCAGGTCGAGTGAACTAGATCTTGCGGGGTGCCGTGAAGGGATGGTTCGCGGTGGTGCGGGGTAGCTTCCGGGACCGGAGCGAGCCCCCTGCCGAGGTGGAACAGGACATGACGCCACCGGCCAATCCGCACGCGCGGACCAGGTCCAGCGGCCGGTTCACCGTCGTCGAGGTGACCGGGGAGATCGACATCGCGACCGCGGGCCTGCTGGCGGAGCATCTGGACGCGGCGAGCAGGAGGGAGACGCCGGATGTGCTCGTGGACCTGCGGCGGGTGGAGTTCTTCGACTGCTCGGGCCTGCGCGCGCTGTGCCGCGCGGAGGAGCGGGCGCGGCGCGGCGGCGGCCGGCTGCGGCTGGTCGTCGAGGGGGGTGCCGTACGGCGGCTGCTGGTGGCCGCGCGGCTGACGGACCGTTTCCCGCCACTGGCGGAGATCCCCGGTGAGGAACCGGGGTTCGAGGATTGACCCTCGGGGCCCGGGAGTCGACCCTCAAGGGGTGAACCCCGGGAACCGGCGGCGGCCCCACCCCGCCTTTCCGGTCCCCGGGGTCCCAGGAGTCACAGGCCCTCCCGTGTCCAGGACTCGCACTCCCCAGTCACGAGCCTCTCGTGGCGTCCACAGGGACCCCGCGACTCCGGTCTCGGCGAGCGGCCCGCGCTGAACGCGGTCCGCCCACGATTCGGCCCGCCCAGTGGGCGGTTCGCTCAGAACGCGGCTCGCTCGGAGGGCGGCGCGTGCGGAGCGTGGCCGTCTAGAACGCGTACACGCTGCTCGCGCCCGCGTTCTTGACGCACTCGTTGGCGAACGTCCGCTCGTAGGCGACGCGCCGGCCCTGCCAGACGCCGTCGACGGTGACGACGACCGGGTCGTACTGCTTGGTGCAGGGTCCGCTCGCCCGCATCGCGAGGGCCTCGAAGTCGCCGTCGGCGGCGCGGAGTTCGGCGCAGGCGCGGGCGGCGGCCGGGTGGGTCCCGGAGGCGGTGGGCGCGCAGTTCAGGGTGACGGCGCGGGCCGGTGTCGTACCGGCGGCGCGTTCGCCGTGCCCGACGGTCAGCACGAGGGCCGACGGCGCGTACAGGGAGGCCTGGCCTGCGGACGGGGCTGCGGGTGCGGACCCGGTGAGGGGCCCGCACACGGTGACGGCCGCGAGGCCGCCGATCACTGCCCAGCGCGCGGTGTTCCGCATCGTGTGCTTCCTTCCGCTCGGTTGGAGTCTGTGCCGCCGGTCACCGGGTGGGTGCCGCTCGGCGGACGCCACTCTGCCGGGTCCGGCGCCGGACTTCACATCGACCCCACAGATTTCAGTAACCTTGCGTATTCAATCAGTGGCGTGAAGCGACAGGATTCGAACGCGAGAACGCCGCAGGCAAGCGCTTCATGATCCTCTTCCCGGCCCGGATGGCTGGTTCTCGTACGTTCGGCAATCGACCTGAAACATTCCCTTCACATACTCCGGGCCGAGCAATGGTCGAACCATCCACTTCCCCCCGCCAGTTGTAGACGAATCAACCTCTGGCAGGCGCCCGCGCGCGAGCCGTACGGTCACCGCACCCCCTCAGAACCAGCCTCCGCCGCCGCCCCGTTGGAGTCCCCATGACGTCCCCTGAGTCATCATCAGCGCAGCCGCCGTCCCTGACCGAGGTGGAGCCCTACGGCGTGGAGCGCATCCCCGACGCCGACCGCACCGCGCGCCCGCTGGACCTGTTCCGGCTGGCGTTCGGCGGCGCCAACACGTTCTCCACCTGCGTGCTGGGCGCGTTCCCGGTCCTCTTCGGCCTCTCCTTCTGGCAGGGCCTCGCGGCGACGCTCCTGGGGGTCCTCGTCGGCGCCCTGATCCTGTGCCCGATGGCCGTGTTCGGCCCGGCCAACGGCACGAACAACGCGGTCTCCTCCTCCGCGCACCTGGGCGTGCACGGCAGGATCGTCGGCTCGTTCCTCTCGCTGCTGACGGCCGTCGCGTTCTTCTCGATCTCCGTGTGGAGCAGCGGCGACGCCCTGGTGGGCGGCGCGCACCGGCTGCTGGACCTCCCGCGCGGGGACGCGTCGTACGCCGTCGCGTACGCGCTGTTCGCCGGTCTGGTGCTCACCGTGTGCGTGTACGGCTTCCGGTTCATGCTGTTCGTCAACAAGGTCGCCGTGCCGACCGCGACCGTCCTGTTCCTGGTCGGCGTGGTCGCGTTCGCCGGGGATTTCGACCCCTCGTACGCGGGCGCGTTCGCCTCGACGTCCGACGCGGCGTTCTGGCCCGCGTTCATCGGCGCCGCGCTGATCGTGCTGTCGAACCCGGTGTCGTTCGGGGCGTTCCTCGGGGACTGGTCGCGCTACATCCCGGCGGACACGCCGCGCCGCCGGGTGGTGGGCGCGGCGTTCCTGTCGCAGCTCGCGACACTGTTGCCGTTCGGGTTCGGCCTCGGCACGGCCAGCATCATCGCCGCGCAGGCGCCCGCGTACGTCGACCCGGCGGCCCCGGACTTCGTCGGCGGCCTGCTGGCGATCTCCCCGGGCTGGTTCTTCCTGCCGGTGTGCCTGCTCGCGCTGATCGGCGGCATGGCGACGGGTACGACGGCCCTGTACGGCACCGGCCTGGACTTCTCGTCGGTGTTCCCGCGCCTGAGCCGGGTGCAGGCGACGTTGCTGGTCGGCGGGCTCGCCATCGCGTTCATCTTCGTGGGCCGGTTCGCGCTGGACGTCGTGCAGTCGATCTCGACGTTCGCGACGATGATCGTGACGTGCACGACACCGTGGATGGTCGTCATGATGCTGGGCTTCTGGACGCGGCGCGGCTGGTACGACGCGGACGCCCTCCAGGTCTTCAACCGGCGTCAGCGCGGCGGGCGTTACTGGTTCGCGCACGGCTGGAACTGGCGCGGTATGACCGCCTGGTGGGTGGCGGCGCTGGTCGGCGTGCTGTTCACGAACATCCCCGGCCAGTTCGTCGGCCCGCTCGGCGACCTGGCGAACGGCGTCGACATCAGCCTGCCGCTGTCGCTGGTCGTCGCGGCGGTGCTGTTCCTGTCGCTGCTGCGGATCTTCCCCGAGCCGCGCGCGGCGTACGGGCCTGGGGGCGCGCGGTTCGCGAAGACCGTGGACGTGCCCGTGCCGCCGATCACCGGGAACGGCGTTCTGCCTGGTCAGGACGGATTGTCAGACCCGTCGGCTACCTTGCGGGCATGACGGAATTCGTGTTGGTGGCGGGGGCTTGGCTCGGGGCGTGGGCGTGGGACGAGGTGGCGGCGGAGCTGCCGTCGGCCCATCCGCTCACGCTGTCGGGGCTCGCGGAGAAGCGGGACCTGCCTGCGGGGCAGCAGACGCATGTGCGGGACATCGTCGAGGAGATCGAGCGGCTCGACCTGCGGGACGTGGTGCTCGTGGGGCACAGCTACTCGGGCGTGCCGGTGGGGCAGGCCGCCGAGCGGATCGGGGAGCGGCTGCGGCGGGTGGTGTTCGTCGACGCGAACGTGCCGGTGGACGGGCAGGGGGACTTGGACGGCTGGGACAGCGACTGGGTGCGGGAGGCCCTCGCGGCGCACGGCGGGTGGTGGCCGCCGCCGCCCGTCGAGCAGTTCGTGGAGCTGGGCCTGACACCCGAGCAGGCGGCCCGGATCGTCGCGGGCGCGACCCCGCACCCGGGCGCCACCCTCACCGAACCGGCCGCCCTCACCGGCACACTGCCCGACCTGCCGGCGACGTACATCAAGTGTCTCCTCGACGGCGAGGAACCCCTCCCGGCGGTCACGGAGTTGCTCAAGAATCCGTCCTGGGACCTGATCCGTATGGACAGCGGGCACTGGCCGATGTTCTCTCAGCCTCGTGAACTCGCCCGCCTTCTGCGGGAGATCGCGGAGTAAGGGAGCGACATGGGGCAGCACGCGGCGGACTTCCAGTACGAGATCTACCTCAACGGCCTGACCGGCGCGGTGCCCCGGCTGCCCACCGATCTCACGGCGCTGGAGGAGATGGCCGAGCGGCGCCTCGGCCCCGGCCCGGTCGGGTACGTCGCGGGCAGCGCCGGGGACGGCAGTACGGCGCGCGCGAACCGGGCGGCCCTGGAGCGGCGCCGGATCGTGCCGCGCATGCTGCGGGACGTCGCCGAGCGGGACCTGTCCGTCGAGGTGCTGGGGCGTACGCTGCGCGCGCCGCTGGCGCTGGCTCCCATCGGGGTGCTGTCGATCCTGCACCCCGGCGCGGAACCGGCGGCGGCGCGGGCCGCTGCCGCGCAGGGCGTGCCGTACGTGCTGTCGTCGGCGTCCAGCACGCCGATGGAGGAGGTCGCCGCCGCGATGGGGGACGCCGAGCGGTGGTTCCAGCTGTACTGGTCCAAGGACCGCGAGGTGACCCGGAGTTTCCTGAGCCGGGCGCGGGCCGCCGGGTTCTCCGTCCTCGTCGTCACGCTGGACACGCCGCTGCTCGCGTGGCGCCCGCGCGATCTGGACCAGGCGTATCTGCCGTTCCTGCACGGGATGGGCACGGCCAACCACTTCACCGACCCGGCGTTCCTGTCGGGCCTCGCGAAGCCACCCCAGGAAGACCTGAACTCGGCCGTCCTGCGCTTCGTGAGCCTCTTCGCCGACCCCGGCAAGACCTGGCCCGACCTCGCCTTCCTCCGCGAGAACTGGCCCGGCCCCATCGTCCTCAAGGGCATCCTCCACCCCGACGACGCCCGCCTCGCCGCCGACGCCGGAATGGACGGAGTCGTGGTCTCCAACCACGGCGGACGCCAGGTCGCCGGTTCCGTCGCGGCTGCGGACGCGCTCCCCCGGATCGCCGAAGCGGTCGGCGACCGCCTGACAGTCCTGTTCGACAGCGGCGTGCGGACCGGGCCGGACATGTTCAAGGCCCTCGCCCTCGGAGCGCGAGCGGTACTGCTGGGCCGCCCGTACGCATACGGCCTCGGCCTCGACGGACAACCCGGCGTCGAGCACGTGATCCGGTCCCTGCTGGCCGAGTTCGACCTCACGCTGGCGTTGTCGGGGCACGCGGGGGTGGGGACGGTCGGGGCGGACGCGCTGGAGGAGGCGCCGATGTGACAGGGTGTGCGCCCGGCGCGAGGGCCGTGGGAGTCGGCCGCTCAGGGAGCCGTCGGGCCGAGCAGTGCCGCTCGGCCCACCGGCCACCGGTACGGGCCGCGCGATCCGGGTCGAGGCACCACACCGGCGGGGGGACAGGCTCGGGCGGGCCCATCCCGCAGGAGTGGGCCGCTCGGAGAGTGGCCACGGCGGACGACGCAGCTCGCACCACCGGCCACCGATGCGGGTGGGGCACTGCCCGGGCGGGCGCACGCCGTGCGGTGGTGTGGGCGGCTCGGGTGGATGCGCCTCGGCGTGCGGGGCTGTCCGAGCCGCCCGGTATCCGGTGCTCGGTTCTCAGACCTGCCGCGGTGACGGGCCGGGGGAGCCGTTCACCGAGAAGGAGCTCGGGGTCGGGCGGGGGGCATCCGTCAGCCAGCGCTGGGACGGGGAGCCGTCGCGGACCTTGACGACGACGTTCGCGCCGGGGTCGTCGCCCACGGCCGCCAGCGGGAGGCGTTCGTCCCAGCGGGGCAGCAACTCGCCCTGGACGGTGAGGTCGTAGCGGACGTCGTCGGCGCGGGGGCTGTCCGCGTCCGCGCAGGTGTTGGCGATGACGACCCCGGCGTCCGCGTGCGAGTCCACGCACAGGGCGGGCTCGGCGACGCTGCGCAGGAGGCCGTCGTCCTCGTACGACCACTGCTGGGCCCAGTTGGAGGAGCACACCTCCAGCGCGAGGGCCGTACCCGCGCGGGCGCCGACCGGGGCCTCCAGGCACAGGTCAGCGCCGGCGTTGCGCAGCCGCGTCTGGTGGGGCCCGCCGGGCATGCCGACGCTGCCCTGCGTGCCCTGCGAGGGCGCGGGCGACAGGGAGTCGGCCCCGGGCAGGGTGCCCCCGCCACTGGCGCTGGTGGACGAGGCCGGGTCGGACCCCTCGTCGGACCACATCCCGGCGGCGAGGAACGTCGTCAGCACCCCCGCGGAAGCGATCCCGACCCCGGCGATGAGCGCCCGGGGCGCCCCCCTCCCGAACCGCCGCACAGCACGCCGGGTCCCCTGCGCCCCCCGAACCCCCCGCACCCGAGCCCGCCCAGCGGCCCGCCGTGACCGGGGCCGCCCACCGGAACCGTCATGATCACCCGCCTCGAAGGGGACCTCACCGTCGGGGTCAGGGAAGGACGGCACCCCGCCCCCGTACTCGAAGGCGGCTTCCGAACGGCCGCCCCCAGCACCGGCCTCGTGGCCCCCGACCCCGCCGAACTCGCCGTCGGCGCCAGGGAACCCCGCCTCGGAACTCCGCCGCGATCCCCCTCCGGGCGCACCACTCGGCATCACCCCACCGGGCTCGGCGAACGCCCGCCCGCCCCCGCCCGGCACCACGCCGCCGGGACCGCCGAACACCTGACCGCCCCCACCCGCCACCACACCGTCGGGACCGCCAAACGTCTGGCCGCCCCCGCCCGCCACCACACCGCCAGGACCGCCGAACACCTGACCGCCCTCACCCGCCACCACTCCGTCGGGATCGGGAAACGCCCCCTCACCCCCAACCGGCATCCCCTCCGCCCCGGCCCCGGCAACGCCTCGCCCCCGCCGTCCCGGTCGCCCGTGGCGCCGTACACCGCCGCCGAGCACCCCCACACCCTGCGCGCCGCCCGGCGGAATGTCGCCCGGGAGCACCTCGGCGGCACCCTGTGTGCCGCCCCCGCTCCCCCGCGCCCCGAACAGCCGCCCCAGGCCGGTCTCCTCCCGGCGTGCAGGCGACGGCATCCGGTCGAGGAGCCTCCGACCCGCCCCCCGCTTGACCGCTCCCCGCAACCGCACCGGCTCCTCGCGCCCCCGGTCCGGCCGGGAGTCGTGGTAGCGCCGGGCCCCCCACCCCAGCACCGCCTCCGCGAGCATGAGCCCCACCCACCCGGCGCCCTGGGCGAGTTGCTCGGCGGCGGACCGGCAGTAGCGGCAGGCGTCGAGGTGGCGGCGGACGTCCGGCAGCAGGTCGCCCCCGCGGCGCAGCGGCACGTCCAGGAGCCGGTTGTAGAAGCGGCACTCCTTGCTCGGCGCCAGCTCCCGGTGTGCGCGGACGATGCCCTCGCGGAGCTTGTCGCGGGCGCCCTCGAGGGCGGCGGCGGCCGTGGACGTGTCGACGCCGAGCAGCGCGGCGGGGACGCTGACCGGCTCGCCCTCGACCTCGACGTGCCACAGGAGGCACCGTTCGGTCGCCGGAAGCGCGTGGTAGGCGTACTCCGCGAGGACGCGGTTGTCCGGCGTCATCCCCTTCGCCGCCCGCATCCCGCGCGCCCCGGCGGGCTTGCGCAGTTCGGGCAGGACGGCGGACACGCGCTCGGCGGCGGCCCACAGCCGGACGGTCTCACGGACGGCGAGCAGCAGCCGGGGCCGCAGATCGGTCCCGGTCTCGCCGAGCTTGAGCCGGTCGAAGACCTGGTGGAAGGCGTTCCCGGTGGCCATCGACGCGACCTGCCCGCCCCCGGCGAGACAGATCACCGCGTAGTCGTGGACGGGTCTCCAGTGCCGCGCGATCAGCAGCGCGGTGGCCTCGGCGACCTCGCCGTCCGTCCCGCTCCGCACGCCCGCCGCGAGCGCGTCGTCGGACTCTCCGGGGTCCCCGCCGGGCGGCGGATACGGGGGGACGCGGCGGGTAGGCGGAGGGCACTGGGCTGATCCTTCGGTGCGGAACGGTGCGACCGGCCGGACCTCGGCGCACGGTAGTTCACCATTGCACAACTTACTCGTGCACAACAAGGCAAGAGGAACGGCGTCCGCCGGTTCGGGAGAACCTCAACTCCGCCCGGAGGAACGGGATTTCAACACACTGTTGAAATCGGAACCACCCGGAGTCCCGCTCGGCACCGGCTCAGGTCATATCTGCCACGACCGCAGCCGGTCCGCCGCCCCGTACGCGTCCGCCTTCCCGGACATCAGGTCCCGGGCGAGATCCACTAACGCCCCGTACGGCGGATCGATCCCGGCGCCGCTGACGTACATGTACGACACGGCCGTCGCGCAGGCGAACCGCGCGTTGGCGGCGGGGAGCGGTTTGAGGACGGCGAGCGTGTGCAGCAGGGCCGCCGCGCGCCACGCCGGGTCCGAGTCGACACCGAGGCGCGGCGGGTCGACGCGGTGCCGGGCGACGGCGGCGACGAGCGCGGAGAAGTCGTCGACGGTCGGCTGGTCCGGGAGGACCTCCTCGTGGCGCTGGAGCAGCCACGGTACGTCGATATGGATGACGGTCGTCACCTGCGGACCGACCTGCCCCTCGCCCGGGCGGGGCTCTCGTCGTCGGGGAAGGCCGCCGCGAATTCGTCGGCGTGGGCGGCGAAGAACGTCCGGAACGCCGCCGCACCTTCCTGGAGCGCCCGGTGCCGGGCGATGTCCGCCGCTGCGGCCTCGCGGACGAGCGCCTTCATCGACGTCCCGCGCTCCTTGGCGATCTGCCGCAGGTCCTCCAGCTCGCGTTCGCTGAACTCCACATTGAGGGCTGGCATACCCCTCACGGTACCGCTCGGGTACTTACCCGTAAATATCCCCAGGTCACCTAGGTGCCCGAGCGGTACCGGAGGCGTACAGACGTTCTTACCCCGGGGGCCTCTACCCCTGGTCGGCGACGAAGGACGCGAGCCGGGTCAGCGCCGCGTTCCAGTTGACGGCCGTCTCGTTCGTCGACCAGGACTGGATGTCGTCGATGTAGCAGAACTGGCCGACGCAGCCCTGGAGTTTGCTCTGCGCGTACGGGTCCTGGATCGACGAGTTGGGACCGCCGGCGAGCGTCCCGGCGGGCGGCGACGGCAGCTTCGGGTCGAGTTGGTTGGCGTACCAGCGGCTGTGCTGCCGGTGTGCGTTGGCCTCGCCGTAGCCGGTGACGTACGACATGTTCAGCGCGTTGCGGCCGAGCACGTAGTCCATGCTCTGCACGGCCCCGTCGCGGTACTTGGAGGCGCCGGTGATGTCGTACGCGCTCGCGACGACGACGGCGTTGTTGATCACCTGGTGCGCGGAGCCCCAGTCGTACATGTTGTTGTTGGGCGCGTACGGCATGCCGTACGACTGGCCCGCGAGGGTGGCGAGGTAGCCGTCCGCGCCCTTCACGACGGACGCGCGGACCTTGTCGCGGCCGGGGAGCTTGCTGGGGACGAGGGCGAGGTCGAGGCGTCCGGCGGCGGCCGTGCCGCCCCAGTCGAAGCTGACGGGGCCGAAGACGTCGGCCGTGTGGAGCGGGGAGCCCAGGACGGAGTCCGCGAACTGCTTCTCGCCGGTGGTGAGATACAGCTCGGCGGCGGCCCAGTAGAACTCGTCGGTGACGTTGTTGTCGCTGTAGGCGCCGCCGCCCGTGCCGTCGTTGGGGTCGGCGTACATCGCCGGGTGGGCCTGCGCGGCCGTCCACGCCTTGCGGGCGGCGGTCAGGGCCTTCGCGGCGAACGCCTTGTCGTACGGCTTGTAGAGGCGGGCCGCCTGGGCTGCCGCCGCCGCGAGGTTGAGGGTGGCGGCGGTGGACGGCGGGTGCAGTTCACGCTTCTGCGGGTCGTCGCTCGGCAGCAGCGGGAGGCCGGTCCAGTTCTCGTCGTGGATCTTGTGGTGGGCCATCCCGGCGAGCGGCTGCCCGTCCGGGACCTGCATCTTCAGCAGGAAGTCCAGTTGCCAGCGCGCCTCGTCGAGGACGTCGGGGACCTTGTTGCCGCTCTCGGGGAGCGCGAGCTGCCCGTCGCCGAGGCGGGCCGGCGTGCCGGTGCGGGCGTGGAGGGAACGCTCGTAGGTGCTGAGCACCTCCCACACCGAAATGCCGCCGTTCACCACGTACTTGCCGTGGTCCCCGGCGTCGTACCAGCCGCCGCTGACGTCCAGCGTGTAGTCGCAGACGCCGGGCTGGCAGGGTACGGAGATGTCGCCCTGGTTGGGCGCGGTGCCGACATGTCCGGCCGCCCTGCCGTAGCCGGGGCGCAGGTCGTCGCGGATCGGTATGCCGCTGCGCTGCGTGTAGTAGTACTTCACGGCGTCGCGGCTGAGCTTCTCGTAGGCGGCCTTCCCGATGTCGAACGGGCGGCTGGTCTCCCCGTCGGCGGTGAGCGTGTAGCCGGTGCCGGGCTTGCGGTAGGCGCCGAAGTCGACGGTGTGGACGTTCTGCGCGGAGGAGACGTCGGTGCCGCGCGGTACGGTCCAGCCGTGCGCGACCGTCTTCCCGGCCGCGTTCTTCAGCTGCCACGGCAGCCGGGTCGTCGCGTCCGTCACGAGGGTCGCGTTCTTGGGCCCGGCGGGCAGGTAGGCGACCTGGTTGACGCGCACGCGCGGGCCGGTGTCCGGCTCGTACACCTCCGGCGGCACCCCGCCGAGCAGCGACACGTCGTCCACGCAGAACCGCCAGGGGTCCGCGCTGCCGCCGACCTGGAAGGCGACCTGCGCCTGCGCGGTGTCGACGGGCGAGGTGAAGGTGTAGGAGTACGAGCCGTCGGCCTCGGTCAGGACCGGGCTCGCCTCCTGCCAGGTGTCGTACGGGGAGACGGCGAGGCCGACGATCGCGCGGACCACGTGCCCCTCGGGGACGCCGGACGCCTTGAAGGAGAAGCGGTAGGTCTCGCCCTTGACGAGGGCGATGTCGTTCTGGCCGATCCCGGAGTCCCAGCGGTTGACGGTGCCGCCGGGGACGTCGGCGCACAGGCGTCCGTCGGCGGGGACGGTGGTGACGTTGCTGGTCCACCAGGGGGCGGTGCCGTTGTCGAAGCCGCCGTTCTTGACCTGCTCGACCTCGTCGGCTCCGGCGGGCGCGGCGGGCAGCGCGACCAGAGCGCCGCCGAGCAGGGCGGCCAGGGTCAGCAGGCTCGTTCTGCGTCGTCGTTTCACGTCATGGCTCCTCGGAGAGACGCCCTCCACGGAATGGGAGCGCTCCCATATTGCGGACGGGCCGCCCATGCTTGTTGCCCTCACGTCACTGCGTCAACGGTCCGGACAGAACAGATTCCTGTCCGGACCGCCGAAGGCCGGTCGTACGGTGGCCCGTTGGCCGACTACGCCGCGAACTTGCCGACCCTGACCGCCCCTTGGACCTCACCCGGCCGCGCGCTCGTGAACGTGAGCTTGACGCGCGATCCCCGCAGCGCCCCGAACGTGATCACGGACGGCGCGTCGGAGGCGGTGGCCCACTGGACGCCGACTCCCGTGGCGGGTACGTACGTTCGCCCGTCCCACACCTCGACCCCGACGCTCTTGGGGAGGCTGTGCCCGGCGTCGACGGTGAACGACACCTCGACCCGGCCGAAGTCCCGCACCCTGCCGTAGTCCACCGCGAGCCAGTCCGCCGCCCGCGCCCCGCTGAACGCCGGCAGCAGCGCGGTGGCCGCCTTGAGGAACCCGTTGGACCAGCCGGTGGCGGGGTCGCCGTCGAGCACGGCGGCCGGGAGGGTGTCGGGCCGGCCGGAGTAACTGGCGTCGGCGTAGGGGTAGGTGGGTGCCTCGGGGTGTTCCGGCGCGAACGCGGGCGCCGGGGTCGCGGACGCCGAGCGCGCCCAGGTCGTGCGCACGGAGACCGTGCCCTTCCTGAGCCCCTCCCCCGTCGCCGTCACCTTCAGCGTCCCGGGTTCGCCGCCCGAGCGGACGATGGCAAGTGCCTTGCCGTGGAAGGCGGTTCGGGTGCTCGCCTGGTACTTCTCGGCGCTCTCCTGGCGCCCGTTGTCGAGGCCGGCGAGGGAACCGCCGTCGACGGTGAACGTCAGCAGGTGCTCGGCTCCGGGGACGACGGTCCCGCGCGCGTCGACCACCTCGGCGGTGACGAAGACGTGGGAACGGCCGTCGGCGGGGAGGGAGTTGCGGTCGGCGGTGAGGCGTACCGCGTGCGGGGCACCGGCCGTGCGCAGGACGTCGGTCGCGACGGTCTTGCCGCCCCGCCGGGCGACCGCCTTCAACTCGCCTTCCTCGAAGGGGACTTTCCAGGTGAGATGCAGTTTGCCCGCGCTGCCGCCCGGGCTTGTGTAACTCCCCGGGTACGGGCCGTCGGTGAACGTCTTGTCGTCGCCGGTCGCCTCGGTCGTCTCCAGGTAGGCGCGGCCGTCCACGGTCTTCTTCACGTCGAACGACCGCACCCCCAACGACCGGCCGTTCAGGAAGAGTTCGACGTCCGGGACGTTCGCGTAGGCCCACACCTCGACGGTCTCCCCCGCCGCGTGGTTCCAGCTCATCGGCAGCAGGTGGACCATGGGCTCGCTCACCCACTGGCTGCGGAAGAGGTGGTACATGTCCTTGGGGAACCCGGCGGTGTCGACCGCGCCGAAGAACGACGCCTTCACCGGGAACACGTCGTACGGGGTGGGTTCGCCGATGTAGTCGATGCCGGACCACAGGAACTGCCCGGCGAACCACTTCCGGTCGCGGTCCTTCTTGTGGCCGTACTCGCCGCTCATCGTCCAGGAGGCGAGGTTGTTGTCGTAGGAGGAGGTGGCGCGCTTGCCGGGGGTGTGGTTCTCGCCCGTGTTGAGGTGCTCGGGTTCCTGATAGGCGCCGCGAGTCGACGTCTCCGACGAGGACTCCGACTCGAAGAGGAACAGGTGCGGGTAGCGGGCGTGGAGGGCGTCGACCGACTTCGCGGTGTTGTAGTTCAGGCCGAGGCCGTCGAGTTTGGCGAGGATCAGGTCGGCGGGGGTGCCGGGGGCGGGGACGCTGCGGTGGCGGTGGGAGCCGATGACGACCGGGCGCGTCGTGTCGTGCGCCTTGATGCCGGCGATGAGGCGGTCGGCGATCGTCAGGCCCGCCGTGGAGGTGAACTCGGTGATCTCGTTGCCGATCGACCACATCACGACGGCCGGGGAGTTGCGGGCCGCGAGGACCATCTCGGCGATGTCGCGGTCGGACCACTCGTCGAAGAAACGGCCGTAGTCGTAGCGGGTCTTGGGGGTCTTCCAGCAGTCGAACGCCTCCACCAGCATCACGATCCCGAGCTCCTCGCAGACGCGGATCATCTCCGTGGAGGGCGGGTTGTGGGAGGTGCGGAAGGCGTTGACGCCCATCGACTTCATGATGGTCATCTGCCGCCGGATCGCGTCCGCGCTGACGGCCGCGCCGAGCGCGCCGAGGTCGTGGTGGAGGTCGACGCCCTTCAGCTTGGCGTGCCTGCCGTTGAGTTCGAAGCCCTCGTCGGGGTCGACGCGGAAGGTGCGGATGCCGAAGACCGTGCCGTAGGTGTCGACCACCGTGCCCCGGACGCGGAGTTCGGTCTCCAGGCGGTAGCGGTGCGGGTCCGTGAAGTCCCAGCGCTTCGGGTCGGGGACGATGGCGGTGTGGGCCTCGGTCGCGGTGTCGGCGACGGTCACCGTGGACGTCGTACGGGCGACCGTACGGCCGTTGGGAGCGACGACCCGGGAGGTGATCTCGACGTCCTGCGGGGTGCCGGAGGTGTTGGCGACCGTCGTGCGGATGTCGACTCTCGCGCGGTCGGCGGTGATCTCGGGGGTGGTGACGTGGGTGCCCCAGCGGGGGACGTGGACCGGGTCGGTGACGATCAGGCGGGCCTCGCGGTAGATGCCGCTGCCGGAGTACCAGCGGCTGCTGGGGAGGCGGTTGCGGACGCGGACGGCGAGGACGTTCTCGGTGGTGCCGTCGGCGTGGAGACGGCCGGTGAGGTCGTAGGCGAAGCCGGTGTAGCCGTAGGGGTGGGTGCCGAGTTCGGTGCCGTTCACGAAGACCGTGGAGTCCATGTAGACGCCGTCGAACTCGACGGAGATCCGTTTCCCGGCGTAGGCGCTCGGCACGGTGAAGGAGAGGCGGTACCAGCCGAGGCCGCCGGGGAAGAAGCCGGTGCCGCTGGTGGTGCCGTTCTCGGTGGTGGGGGCCAGTTCGATGGACCAGTCGTGGGGGACGGCGACCTCGCGCCAGGCGGTGTCGTCGTACGCGGGGTCGGCGGCGCGGTCGTAGGCGCCGGTCGGGTCGGTGATCCCGCCGGGGTTGACCAGCGCGAAGCGCCAGCCGTCGCGCAGGGGGAGGGTGTGGCGGCCCGGGGCGGGGGCGTGCGCGGCGTGGGCGTCGGTGGACAGGAGGGCTCCGGCCGCGGGGGCGGCGGCGGAGGCGAGGAGGACCGATCTGCGGGTGAACGTCATGGCGGCTCTTCCAAACAGGCGTCGGGAATCAGAACTACTCACAACTGATCGTCAAACAACAGAATGTGACGCCGGTCCGCTCACGCCCGTCAAGGGCGCGGGTCGGGTGCGCGCCATTCCCCCGTCCGCATCCCCGTTCGCTCTCCGGCCGGACGGTCTAGGCTGGGGCGGAAGTGGCTGGTCTGTTCACTGTGAGTGTCCGCGATGGAGTGGCGAGGATGAGCCCGGTCTATCCGTTCGACGATGCCGAGACGGCACGGGTGGTCGTCGGGGACGACGGTGCCCTCGTCGAGTGGAACGGCGGTGCTCACGCGCTGCTCGGCTGGGAGGCCGGCGAGGTCGTGGGCGGCCCGGCCTCGGCCCTGCTGGCGGACGGCGCGCTGCCGGTCCCGTCGGCGTCCCGCTGGGACGGCACGGTCGCGCTGCGTCACCGCGACGGGTACGTCGTCCGGGTCTGGCTCCTCGCCCACCACCGGCGCCCCCGGGACGGCGGGCCCGGGTCCTGGCTGGTCGTGACGCCGCTGACCGGCAGCGGCCCGCGCGCCCCCGACGACCCGCTCGCGCTGCCCGCGCTGGCCCAGTCGCCGTGCGCCCTCGCCGTGTACGACGACCGGCTGAGGCTGCGGATGGTCAACGACGCCATGGAGGCGGCGATCGGGCTCCCGGAGGAGCGCATCCGGGGCCTGAGACTGGCCGAGATCGGCGGGCGGCCCCAGAGCGACGAACTGGAGGAGCACATGGCCGACGTGCTCGCCACCGGCCTCGCCAAGGACGTACAGACCTACACGCGCACCGGGGGCGAGGAGCACGCGCACGCCTGGCTGGCCAGGCTCGCGCCGGTCACCGACGAGGAGGGGCGGGTCCTCGGCGTCGCCCTGTCGGCCCACGACTTCACCGAGAACTACCTCGCCCGGGAACGGCTGCAACTGGTCAACGAAGCGAGCGTCCGCATTGGTTCCACCCTCGACGTCACTCGTACGGCGCAGGAGCTCGCGGACGTCTGTGTGCCCGCGCTCGCCGACTTCGTGAGCGTCGACCTGCTGGACCCGCCGGACGGCCCGGAACTCCCGGCCCCGCCCGCGTCGCCGACGCCGCTGCGGCGGGCCGCGCACCAGTCCGTGAACCCGGGCAGCCCGGAGGCGGTGGCCAAGCCCGGCGAGGTCCAGACGTACCCGCCGGGCTCGCCGCAGGCGGACTCGCTGGCGGCGGGGCGCACGATCGTCGCGACCGTCCCCGGCGGGGAGCTGGACCAGTGGCTGGCCTGGGACGCGGCGCGCGGCGCGCGCGTGCGGGAGGTCGGCATCCACTCGGTCATGTCGGTGCCCCTGCGCGCGCGGGGGGCGACCCTCGGCGTGGCGGTGCTGACCCGGTTCCGCCGCCCCGACCCGTTCACCCCGGACGACGTGCTGCTCGCCGAGGAGGTCACCGCGCGGGCCGCCGTCTGCGTCGACAACGCCCGCCGCTACTCGCGCGAGCGCGACACCGCGATCGCCCTCCAGCGCAGCCTCCTGCCGCGCTCCCTGCCCCGTACGGCCGCCGTCGACGCCGCCTCCCGCTACCTCCCGGCCGCGCGCGCGGGCGTGGGCGGCGACTGGTTCGACGTGATCCCCCTGTCGGGGACGCGGGTCGCGATGGTCGTCGGGGACGTCGTCGGGCACGGCATCCAGGCGTCCGCGACGATGGGACGCCTGCGGACCGCCGTGCGCACCCTCGCCGACATCGACCTGACGCCCGACGAGTTGCTCACCCACCTCGACGACCTCGTCGTACGGCTCTCCGAGGAGGCCGGCAGCGAGGGAAGCCCCGGGGAGGTCGGGGCGACGTGCCTGTACGCGGTGTACGACCCGGTCACGCGGCGGTGCGCGATGGCGCGCGCCGGGCATCCGCCGCCCGTGGTGGTGCCGCCGAGCGGGCGTCCGCGCCGGGTGGACCTGCCGGCCGGTCCGCCGCTCGGGCTCGGCGGGCTGCCGTTCGAGTCGGCCGAGATCCAGCTCGCCGAGGGCAGCGTCCTCGCGCTGTACACGGACGGCCTGATCGAGTCCCGCGCGCGGGACGTCGATTCCGGGTTCCGCGCGCTGTGCGAGGCGCTCGACGGGTACGCCGACTCCCTCGACGAGACCTGCGACCGCGTCCTGCACGCGCTGCTCCCGCCGGGCGGCTCCGCCGACGACGTGGCGCTGCTCCTCGCGCGCACGCGCGCGCTGCCCGCCGACCACATCGCGACCTGGGACGTCCCGCCCGACCCGGCCCTCGTCGCGAGCGTCCGCAAGCAGGTCGCCGAGCGGCTGGTCGCGTGGGGCATCGACGCGGTGTCCTTCACGGCGGAACTCGTGGTCAGCGAGCTGGTCACCAACGCGATCCGGTACGGCTCGCACCCGATCCGGCTGCGGCTGATCCACGACGCGGCGACGCTGATCTGCGAGGTGTCCGACACGAGTCACACCGCGCCTCATCTGCGGCGGGCGAAGACGTGGGACGAGGGCGGGCGGGGGCTGCTGCTGGTGGCGCAGCTCACGGACCGGTGGGGGACGCGGCACACGTCCGAGGGGAAGACGATCTGGGCGGAGCTGGGGCTGCTCGGGGAGGAGTAAGAGGGGGCGGGGGTGGTGTTCTTACCCCGGCCTGTTTTCATGAGGGGTTGCCCTTCTCCGTTACGTCTCCCTCGTCTCCCGCGTCTCCTGAGGATCTGCCCTGAACACCGCACTCGCCGTGTCCCTGTCGTCCGTGCTGCTCGCCGTCTCGCTCGGGTGGGCGGTGCTGCGGCCCTCCGGGAAGTCGGAGGCTCTGGTGGCGGTGCCCGCCGCCGTGCTGGTCGTGGCGCTCGGGGCGATCTCCGCCGGGGACGCGTGGGAGGAGGCGGAGCGGCTCGGGCCGGTCGTCGGGTTCCTCGCGGCCGTGCTGGTGCTGGCGCACTTCTGCGCGGTGGAGGGGCTGTTCACGGCGTGCGGGGCCTGGCTGGCGCGGCGTGCTGCGGGGCGCCCCCGGCGGCTGCTGACCTCGGTGTTCGCGCTGGCGTCGGTCATCACGGCCGTCCTGAGCCTGGACGCCACGGTCGTCCTGCTGACGCCCGTCGTGTTCGCGACGGCGACCCGGCTGAAGGTGCGGTCCAGGCCGCATGTCTATGCCTGCGCGCATCTGTCCAACACGGCATCCCTGCTGCTGCCCGTCTCGAACCTGACCAACCTGCTGGCGTTCACGGCGAGCGGGCTGAGCTTCACGCGGTTCGCGGCGCTGATGGTGGTGCCGTGGGTGGTGGCGATCGGGGCGGAGTACCTGGTCATGCGGCGGTTCTTCGCCGCCGATCTGCCCGATCTGGACGCCGTCGAGGAGGACGGGCCCGCGCCCGAGGTGCCGATGTTCGCGCTGGTGACGGTCGCGGCGACGCTCGCCGGGTTCGTGGTCGCGTCGGCGGTGGGCGTCGAGCCCGCGTGGGTGGCGTTCGCGGGGGCGCTCGTCCTGGCGGTCCGCGCGCTGGTGCGGGGGCAGGCCGGGCCGGTCGAGGTCGTGCGGGCGGCGGCTCCCGGGTTCCTCGCGTTCGTGCTGGCCCTGGGGATCGTCGTGCGGGGTGTCGTCGACAACGGGCTCGGGGACGCGCTCGGGCATGTGCTGCCGGGCGGATCGGGGCTGCTCGCGCTGCTCGGGTTCGCCGCGGTGGCCGCGCTGCTCGCGAACCTGATCAACAACCTGCCGGCCGTCCTGGCACTGGCGCCGCTGGCCGCGCCGGTGGGGCCGGGGGCGGTGCTCGCGGTGCTGCTCGGGGTGAACATCGGGCCGAACCTCACGTACGCCGGGTCCCTCGCGACGCTGCTGTGGCGGCGGGTGGTGCACGGGCACGAGGAGCGGGTGGACGTGGGCAAGTTCACGCGGCTCGGGCTGCTGACGGTGCCGGTGGCGCTGGTGGGGTCGGTGGTGGCGTTGTGGGGGGCGCTCCAGGTCGTGTAACCATGTCACCGCCGGGCTTGGGGCTCGGCGGTGACACGGGGGTTGCGGGGGGGGTGCGGCTGGGAGGCGGACGCGGCTTGAGGGCAGGCACGACTTGGGGGCTGGCGCGGCTTTGGGGCTGGCGCGGCTTTGGGGGGTCAGCGGCCGTAGCCTCCGTACCCGTAGCCTCCCCAGCCATAGGGGTAACCGCCGTAGCCGTAACCACCGCCGTAGCCCTTTCCGTCGCCGTACCAGTCGCAGGCGTACGGGTTGGCGTACGAGCACGGGGACTGCGCGGGCGGGTTCGGCGCGGGGGGTGTCGGGGTGGGCGTGGGGGTGGGCTTCGGGGCGGGCTTCTTGGGGGGTGTCGGGGTGGGGGTCGGCCGTGGTGCGGCCTTCTTGGGGGTGGCCGGGGTCTTGTCGGGGGTCTGGGCCGTGTCCCAGTTGACGATCTCCATCTGGAGGTCGGGCTTGGACGTGTCGATGACCCAGCGCTGGGCGGTGCTGTCCGCGCGGGCCTTCGCGACGAGCGCGCCGGAGCCGTCGGTCGCGGCGGGGGCGAGCGCGAGGTCCTGGCTCCAGCGGGGGACGAGGGTGCCCTGGAGGGTGAAGTCGTAGCGGACGCCGGTCTCCTGGGTGGCGGCGTCCGTGCAGGGGGTCAGGCGGACCGCGTAGCCGAGGTGCGAGTCGAGGCACAGGTTCGGCGCGAGGCCGTTGCGCAGGAGACCGCTCGTCTCGTACGACCACTGCTGCGAGGCGACCGAGGAGCAGCTCGCGAGGACGGCTTCGGCGCCCGCGACGGCCTTGCCGCCCTCGATGCCGATGCACTGCCCGGAGAACACGTTGTGCAGGCGCCCGCGCAGGGTGCCCTGGACGGAGTCGCCCGCGTCGACCCAGGAGGGGCCGTTGTCCGAGGGGTTCTTGCCGGGGCCCGGTGACTCGACGCTCTCGCCCGCCTGGCTGCCGCTGTCGCCGGAGCCCGTCACGGACCACACGGCGAGCGGGAGGACGACGAGGCCGCTGACGGTGAGGACGGCCGCGGCGAGGTTGCGGCGCCGGGCGCGGCGGCGGGCCTTGCGGACCGCGCGCGCGGAGCCGCCGGGGGCGGGGACGAGGGCGGTGCCCGGGGTGGGGAAGTCCTCGCCGGGGAGGGCCGGTTGGGCCGTTCCTTCGTCCCGCTGCGGCTCTTTGCGCGCGCGGGCGTCCTGGTAGGCGTGCGCGGCCCAGCCGAGGGAGCCCTCGGCGAGGGCGGTGCCGAGGGCGGGGCCTTCGGTGAAGCAGGCGAGCTGGTCGGCGGTGTAGGCGCAGTGGCGGCAGCGGTCGAGGTGGCCGCGCAGGTCGGCGTCCATGCCGTCGCCTCGGCGGCTGGTGACGTCCAGGAGGCGGTCGTAGCGGTGGCACTCCTCCTCGACGGCGAGTTCGCGGTGCGACTGGAGGAGTTCCTCGCGCAGGCGCTCGCGGGAGCGGCGCAGTTCGACGCGGGCGCCGTCGCTGTCGAGGCCCAGCAGGGAGGCGGGGGCTTCGAAGGGTTCGGACTCGACCTCGATGTGCCACAGGAGGCAGCGGGAGGTCGGGGAGAGCCGCTGGAACGACCTCGACAGCAGGCGTCTGTTCAACGGCGGCAGGAGGCGGGCCGCGAGGACGTCGGTGTCCTCGACGCGCAGGCCGGGATGGAGGAGGTCGCGGCGGCCGTCGGTGGACCACTCGGAGGCTATTCGGCGGACGGTGACCAGGAGATGGGGGCGCCAGGCGGCGGTGGGGCCGTCGTGGCTCAGGGACTCGCCGAAGAGGCGGGTGAAGGCCGCGGTGGTGAGCATGCCGGCGGCGCGGTCGCCGTCGGTGCACAGGCGCGCGTAGGTGAAGGCCGCTTCCCAGTGCCGGTCGAGGAGTTCGCCCACGGGGTGCAGTGCGGGCCCCGCTCCTTCCCAGCTTTTCAGTTCCGCGCTCAGCATTTCGTCCGTCGCGTTCGAACGCCGAGCCGAAGTGGGGGAATTCGGCTGACCCGCTTCTGTCACAGTTGGATTCCTCCCGGGGGAGATGCACGGAAAGGGCCGGGGGGCCTTCGTGCGGAAGTGGAGAACGCGTCTGGGCGCGTTGACAGGCACACCTTTGCACAGGCCGTGGAGACGGAACAAGAGATCTTGCCGAACGGTGCGCGTTCTGTGGCCACGGCCCCCGAAATGCTTTTCTTTTCAAGATGATGGTGAAGGGACTTCACTGTTGCTTTCCGCCCGGGATGCCGGATTCCGGGGTGGGCGAATCGGCCGAAAGGCCGAGACGGCGTCAACTTCGGTCGCGGGATTCGCTACTCCAGGTGATCGGGGATGGCCGATCGGCCGATGTGGCGGGGTGGGGTCGGGCGGGACAGTGGAGGCGGGTTCATCTCGGCGGTGTCGGGTTCAGGGAGGCGGACGGTGATGGTGCGTACGTTGAGCAGGGCGGGCAGAGCGGGCGGGGTGGCGGCGCTCGTGCTGGCGGTCTTGGCGGCGGTGCTGACCGTGCCGGTTCAAGCGGCCGTCTCCGCCGTGCAGTTGTACGTCGCCCCGTGGGGCAGGGATTCCTGGCCGGGTACCTTCCGGCAGCCTTTCGCGACGCCGGGGCGGGCGCAGCGGGAGGCGCGGGGGCGGGGTGGTGCGGTGGTGAATCTGCGGGGCGGTACGTATGCGCTCACGGCGCCGTTGCGGTTGACCGGGGCGGATTCCGGGGTGGTGTATCAGGCGTACGGGTACGGGAGTTCGCGGGCCGAGCGGGTGACGTTGAGCGGGGGGCGGGATGTTTCCGGGTGGCGGCCCGACGGGCGGTTGAAGGGTGTGTGGCGAGCCGAGGTCGGGGCCTTGGAGACGCGGCAGCTGTATGTGGAGGGGCGGCGTGCGGAGCGGTTCGCCGGGGGTGTCGGGGGGAAGCTGACGGTGACGAAGACCGGGTATGTGACGGGGAGTTCGGCGCCTCTGCGGTGGCAACGGCCCGGGGATGTCGAGTTCGTGTACCGGTCGGGGTACGTCGAGGGGCGGTGCGGGGTCGCCGGGGTCGCGCGGGCGGGGCGGGGTGCGGCGATCACGATGGACGAGCCATGCTGGTCGCTGGTGCGGGAGCTGTACGCGTCGGACGAGTTGCTGGCGGAGCCGGTGGCCGTGGAGAACTCGCCCGGTTTCCGTGCCCGGCCCGGGAACTGGTACCTGGACCGGTCGCGGCCGGGGCGGCACGCGCTGCTGTACGTGCCGCGTGCCGGGGAGGACATGCGGCGGGCGCGGGTGGTCGCGCCGGTGCTGGAGTCGCTGGTCTCGGGGACGGGGGTGCGTGATGTCGCCTTCCGGGGGCTGACGTTCGCGTACGCCACGTGGCTGGCGCCGAGTTCGCCCGCCGGGTTCCCGGCCGCGTGGAGCATGTACCTGCGGCCGGACGGGAAGCTGCTCACGGTGCCGGGGGCGGTGTCGTTCCGGGGTGTGCGGCGGGTGGCTCTGACGGGGAACCGGTTCACTCATCTCGGGGCGCAGGCCGTGGAGTTGAGGGACAGTTCGGGCAGCTCGGTCGTCGGGAACGTCATCAGCGACACGTCGGACGGCGGGATCGCGCTCGGGGTGCTCCCGCCCGAGGAGAAGGGCGTCAACCGGGGGAACCGGGTCACGGACAACTGGATCCACCACACCGGCCGGGAGTACCGCGCGTCGTCCGCGATCTGGGACTCGGCGACCCAGGAGACGGTCCTCGCGCACAACCAGGTGAACGACGTGCCCTACACCGGCATCCTCTCCGGGCCCAGCGAGGATCTGCGCGGCATCATGCGGGGCAACCGGATCGTCGGCAACCGGGTCTTCGCGACCAACCGGGTGCTCGTCGACGGGGGCGGGATCTATCTCCGGGGCGAGCAGGGCCGCTCGTTCGCGGACGGGGCGGTGATCAGCGGCAACGCGGTGACGGGTAGCCGGTACGGGATCTGGAACGTCGGGATCTACACGGACGACAGCACGAACTGGGTGACGGTGGCGGACAACGCCGTCTACGACTACGTGGCGTCGATCGGCGGGTGCAGCGAGGAGTGGGGCGGCCGGCCTGTCCGCAACGTCCGTTACCGGGGCAACTTCTGGGACGACGCGGTCCCGGACTGGGTCCCCCGACGCCCCTACCCCGGCGCCTGGCCCCCCGCCGACCCGGCGAACCCCGAGGAGGGCTGCGGAGACCCCCACGATCTGTCGTTCACCGCGAACACCCTGCTCCCCTCGACGGCCCCCGGGCAGGCCTGCGCGACAAACCAACGGTGCGCGGCAGTACTGACCCAGGCCGGACCCCGCCCGAACTGGCGGCGAGGGCTCGGCCTGGGGGCGGGGACGGGGGTGCGATGAGGCCGCCGGCCGGGGGGAGCGCCGGGAGGGCCCGAGGCGGGGCCGAGAACCTGGCGGGGCTGGCGGGGCTGGCGGGGCTGGCGGGGCTGGCGGGGCTGGCGGGGCTGGCGGCCAGGGTAGGTGCCGGGCCGGCCAGGATCGGAGCAGGGGGCGCGATCAGCGGCCGGGGCGGACACCCGGTCGGCCCGGGCCCGGGGCCAGGGCCGCAGCAGGGGCCAGGGCCGAAGTGGGGGCGGAGCCGCCGGTCCGGGGTGGAGCTGGGGTTTCGGTGGAACGAGCAGTCGGGGCGAGTGCCCGGACCGGAGGCGAGGGCCGGAGGCTCGTTGAGGTCAGCGGCCCGGGTAGGGGCCGAGCCGGCCGGCGGCGAGGTGGGGCGGGGGTGGTGGACCAGCAGGCGGGACCCGTACCCGACCGGTCCGAACCAGCAGGCCAGGTCGATGCTCGGCCGGTCCGGGCCGGGGGGCGGGGGTCCGGTGCGGTCAGCGGCCCGGGTGGGGGCCGAGGTGGCCCGGGGTCGGGGGGCCCTGGACCTCGCCGATGTAGAGGGTGATCTGTTGGCGGAGGCGTTCGGCGCTGGTGCGGTCGGCCATGAAGGCGGGGAAGGTGTCGATGTTGGCGCCGGGGTACCGCCAGACGGGCTTCAGGCCGGTGGGTGGGGTGACGTCGGTGCGGACGGACCAGGCGTCGCTGGTCTGGCGTTCCATGGAGAGCTGCCAGTTGAGGAAGAGTTTCGCGGCGGCGGGATGGCGGGCCGTCTTGAGGATCGCCTCGCGCTGGCCCCAGGCCACGAACGGGTCGGTCGTGTTCGGGATCATGCTGCCCTCGGCACCGGGGGTGACCCAGCCGCCCAGGCCGACGGCCTTCTTGCCCTCGGCCATGAGGTTGCCGGCGGAGTCGGAGCCGCGCAGGAACCGGGTGTTGCGGGCCATGCCGTCGAGCCACTTCCAGCCGTACGCCTTCACGTACCGGCTGTAGAGGAAGAGGGTCGCGTCGTCGTCGTTCGGGTAGGCGGAGGCGACCTTGCCCTTCCAGCGCGCGGCGGCGAGGTCACGGACGCTGCGGGGTGCGTCGGCGCCGACGGCCTGCCGGTTGTAGGCGGCGCCGAAGGCGAACACGTCGGTGGCGATCCAGGCGCCGTCGGGGTCCTTGAACGAGGCGTGCACCTTGTCGAACCCGGCGGGCTTGTAGGGCAGCAGGACGCCCTGCCGCTTCCAGCGGTCGAAGTCCTGGAGGGTCTGGAGCTGGACGACGTCGGGGACGAGGCTCCTGGTCGCGATCTGGTGGTCGATGCGGGCGTCGTGGTACTTGCTGTAGTCGACGACCATGTCGACGGTGACCCCGGGGAAGCGCCGCTCGAACGCCTTCTTCGTGTCGTCCTGCTGGTCCTTCCAGTCGCCGCCCGCGTAGACGACGAGCCTGCCGCCCTCGGCCTTCGCGGCGGCGTACAGCTGGTCGAGGGTCTTGGTCTCCTCGTCGGAGGGCCGGGCCTCGGAGCGGGTGGCGGCGCCGAAGGCGAGGCCGACGGCGGCGACGGTCGTCGCGAGGACCGCGGCGACGAGGGTGCCGCGCAGCGGGGTCGGTTCCTTGGCCCTGTTCAGGGGGTTGAACAGCATGAGCGGACTCCGGGAAGGTCGTGGGGGCGGGGGTCAGCGGACGAGTTCGGCGGGCTTCGTGGCCTTGCCGAGCAGCCACTCCAGGGGCCCGCGCCGGAAGTACCGGGCCCACACGGCGGCGAACACGGTGACGGCGACGATGAACCCGAGCAGGACGTGCAGCGGCGAGCCGGGCAGTTCCTCGATGCCAAGGACGTGGATGCCGGCGATGTGGAAGAGGTACGCGGTCAGGGACATCGAGCCGACGGCGATGACGGGCTTGACGAGCCGGTGGAAGCGGGGGAAGGCGTCGACGGCGGCGAGGCAGCCGATCAGGACGAGGAGCGCGACTCCGGTGTTGCCGAGGACGGACAGGGTCGTCTCGCTGTGCGGGGAGGCGACGAGCAGGCCGTAGGGGGTGTCGCCGGTCGGGTAGCCCCAGGTGTCCGACCACCAGGCGGACGCCGCCGAGCCGCCCCCGCCCAGGCCCGCGCCGCCCACGTCCGCTCCGTCCAGGCCCGCGCCGCCCTTGCCCCAGCCGCCGAAGCCGCTCTCCGCCAGCCGCGTCAGCGCGCCGGGCACGAGGTGCAGGGCGAGCCAGGAGCCGCCGTAGCCGAGGACGGCGAGCGCGGCGCCGGTGACGGCGAGGCGGGTGCGGACGACGGCCGCGGCCAGGTCGAGGCGGGCCACGGCCATCCCGGCGATGACGAACGGGATCCAGGTCAGGGCCGGGTAGCTGCCGGAGAACAGGAGGGAGACGACGCCGCCGGTCTCGGCCGGCCAGGTCCACAGGCCGCCGGGCTCGTGGTTCGCCAGGAAGTGCTGGACGACGTAGAGGACCTGCGGCAGGACCAGGGCGCTCGCCGCCGCGATGACCGCGAGGGGCAGGGCGCGCAGCCGGTACAGCGGGAGGACGAGGAGGAAGTACAGGCCGTAGAAGGCGAGGATGACCTCGACGGGGGTGCCGCTCATCGTCAGCAGCGTGCCCAGGACGAGCAGGATCGCCGCCCGGATCACGACCTTCGCGACCGCCTGACGGCCCGCGCGGCCGGTCTTCGGGGTGCGGCGGCCGGTGATCAGCATGACCGAGAACCCGGCGAGGAAGGCGAAGAGCGCGGAGGCCCGGCCGTGCGCCAGCTCCATCACGTGCCCGACGAAGCCGCCCTGCGCGGGGTCGGGGCCGACGTGGGCGGCGTACATGCCGAAGACGGCGAGGCCGCGCGCGAGGTCGACGCCGATCAGGCGCCCCAGAGCCCGGGGGGCAGGCCGCGCGGGCTCCTCAGAGCGCCCGGGGGCCGGGTCGGCGGCGCGGTCCGTGAGCGTCGTCCGGTCTGCGTTCTGGGTCATGCGTCCAGGCTGGTCGGCGGGGAGCCGCCCAGGTATCCGGCACTCGTCCGGGCACCCCCCGCCGGTCGGGGGGTCCGCCCCCGCCGACCGGGGGCGTCCCGCCGTACCCCCCGGGCGGCTGGTCCCCTCCCCCCGACCGGCGGGACTGTGCCCCGTACCCTCTGCCACGAGGGGTTTCGCCCTCTACGGTCGGATGTGACGGCGCAGACGACAGGTGCCGATCACAACTCAGGACGACGAGGCGGGACGCACGTGATCCGTGTCATGGTGGTGGACGACGAGGCCCTGGTGCGGTCCGGTTTCCGGCTCATCCTCAACGCGGCCGAGGACATCGAGGTCGTCGCGACGGCGACCGGCGCGGAGGCCGTGGCCACGGTCCGGCGCGAGCGGCCCGACGTGGTGCTGCTGGACATCCGGATGCCGGACGTGGACGGCCTGACCGTGCTCGGCCAGGTGCGGGCGCTGCCCGAGCCGCCGGTGGTGGCGATGCTGACGACGTTCGACGCGGACGAATACGTCGTGACCGCCCTCAAGTCCGGCGCGGCCGGGTTCCTGCTGAAGGACACCGAGCCGGACCAGCTGGCGCAGCTCGTGCGGACGCTCGCGGCGGGCGGCGTCGTGATGTCGCCGAAGGCCTCGCACGCGGTGTGGCGGGGCCGGCCCGCCTCGGCCACCGACGATGAGGAGACGGGGCGTGTCGGGCGGCTCAGCGAGCGGGAGCGTGAGGTGCTCGTGCTGGTCGCGGAGGGGCTGTCCAACGCGGAGATCGGGGCGCGGATCCATCTCAGCGCCGGGACCGTCAAGGATCACGTGAGCGCGATCCTCACGAAGCTGCGCGTCGGCAGCCGCGTGCAGGCCGCGCTGCTCGCCCAGCGGGCGGGGCTGCTGGACTCGGGGGACGGCGGGTCGGGGCGATGAAGTGGCGGCCGTCCGAACGTGCTCTCGACGCGCTGGTCGTCGTCATCGCCGTCGCGGACGTGTTGATCAACCTGGAGGACGGCGGCACGTTCACCCTGGTGGCGGCCTCGGTCGCCTGTGCGGGGCTGGTGCTGCGGCGGCGGTTCCCGCTGGCCGTGTTCCTGCTGACGATCCCGGCGACCACCATGCAGGACATCGTGTTCGCGCCGTTCGCCGCCCTGTTCACCCTCTCCGAGCGGTCGCGGGACCGGCGGCTGCTCGGGGCGTGCGCGCTGCTGTTCGCCGTCGCGTCCGCCCTGCCGTGGCCGTTCGACGGGCTGTCCCAGCACGACCGTACGTGGACCGTCGTCTACTTCTTCTACACGCTCGCCACCGCCGCCGCGCCCGTCCTGCTCGGGCAGCTCCTCCAGGCCCGGCGCGATCTCGCCCGGCGGCTCGTCGAGATCGAGGAGGCCCGGGAACACGAGAGGTTGCTGCACTCCCAGGCCGTACTGGCGCGGGAGCGGGCCCAGTTGGCGCGTGAGATGCACGACGTCGTCTCGCATCAGGTGAGTCTCATCGCCGTGCAGGCCGGGGCGCTCCAGGTCGCCGCGAAGGATCCCGAGTTCCGGGAGGGGGTGCGGGCCATCCGGTCGCTCAGTGTCGACACGCTCGATGAACTCCGGCACATGGTCACGTTGTTGCGGGCGTCCGGGGGGCGGGCCACCGAGTTGACGCCTCAGCCGACGCTCACGGATCTTCAGCGGCTGGTCTCCGGGAGCGGGATCGAGACGGAGTTGGCCGGGGAGTTGCCGGTGCAGGTGAGTACGACGGCTCAGCGGGCCGTGTACCGGACCGTGCAGGAGGCGCTGACCAATGTGCGCAAGCACGCGCCGGGGGCCCGGGCGACGGTCCGCCTGTGGCACGACGCGTCGGGGTTCGGGGTGACGGTACGGAACACACCTGCGACGCGGGCGTCCTTGCCGTTGCCGGGGGCGCGTCAGGGGCTGATCGGGTTGGGTGAGCGGGCGGAGTTGCTGGGCGGGACGTTTGCCGCGGGGCCCACGGAGGAGGGTGGGTTCGAGGTGAGCCTGCGGGTGCCGGGGTAGGGCGTCAGACGCTCGCCGCGTGTCCCGCGCCGTGTCCCTCCGCTCGACGGGTGATGAGGCCGTGGTGAATGCGTACGGCGGTCTCCGTGCGGTCGTCGACCGCCGCGCCGCCGATCGCTCTCGCGATCGTTTCCTCCTCGTCCAGGACGATCCGGATGCGCGGCAGGTCCGTGGGGGCGAACACGCGGCGCAGGCACGCTACGAGGTCCGTGATCCGTAGTCGGACCAAGCGGCCGGTCTCCGCGGGGTCCGCGGTCACCACGACGAACGTCGTCCCCTCCCTCGGCGCTTCCCTCACCGCCCCCAGCCGCGCGGCGCCCAGTACGACCACCACTCCGTCGTCCCGCAGATCGACCGGTCGGCCGGTGATCTCGTCCCGCGGACCGGCGGGCGGCGTCCAGGCTTCCCGTGTCTCTCGCGCCGGGGCCGTGAACGCCAGGTGCGGTGCCGGTCCGTCGGCGGTCAGCGGCAGCTCCGCCAGGTGTTCCGCCGCCCGCGCCACGTCGAAGGGGTCCCCCGCGCCCGGCGCGTTCTCCGCCAGCCCCGCCGCCCCGTGCAGCAGCGTCAGCGCGAGGTCCGCCACCCGTACCGGCGGTCTCTCCGCGTTCAAGCACAGCGCCAGCAACAGCGCCTCCAGGCGCAGGAGTTCCGCCAGCGCCGCCCGCATCGGGGCCGTGTCGACGACCCCCGACAGGGAGCGGAGCTGGAGGTGGCCGCTCGCCGGGGTGTCACCGGCCAGGGGGAGGCGCTCCAGCCAGACGCGGGCGAACGCGCCCAGCGCCTCGCCCGCCGACTCCGGCGTTTTCAGGGGAGGTTGGGCAGCCGACCGGGCCGCCTCCGCGTCGGCCGCCAGCACCGCCAGGTACAGCGCGCGCTTCCCCGCGAAGTTGGAGTACACCGCGCCCCGCGTGAGGTCGGCGCGTTCCGCGATGCGGTCGATCTTGGCGTCGGTGTAGCCGTGCTCGGTGAACTCGGCGCGGGCGGCGGTGAGTACGGCGGCGCGGGTGCGGTGCTGCTGCTCGACGCGGGTGAGTCTCGCCATGGTGTCCCCTTCGGTTCGGACTGTGCCATGATATCGAGACCATCCAGATGTTGACGTCATCCGAAAACTCGCACCATCCAAGACGCAAACCATCCAAGACGCCGAACATCCACGGCACCCGACATCCACGAGGCCGCCCATGCCCCTCCCCGTCCTGCACGCCCTGCGCTGCGCAGGTGCCGCGAGCCCCACCCGTATCGGCGCCTTCACCGGCCTCGCCGAACCGGACGTCGAGTCCTCGCTCATCGACCTCGGTGTCGAGGGTTTCGTGACGCGCTCGTACGACGCCTGGAGCCTCACGGACGCGGGGCGCGCGGAGAACCTCCGGCGGATCACCGCCGAACTCGACGCGTCCGGCGCCCGGGACTCGCTGCGGGCGGCGTTCCAGCGGTTCCTGGTCCTCAACCCCGAGCTGCTCGACCTGTGCACGGCATGGCAACTGCGGCCGGTGGACGGCTCGTTCAGCGTCAACGACCACAGCGACCCGGCGTACGACGCGAGAGTCCTCGACCGATTCACCGACCTGGACCGGCGGTTCGCCCCGGTCGGTGACGAACTCGCCGCCGCGCTCCCCCGGTTCGGCCGCTACCGGGTCCGGCTGGCCGGGGCGCTGGAGCGGGCGGTGGGCGGTGAGCGGGAGTTCGTGACGGACAGTACGGCGTCGTACCACACGGTCTGGGCGGAGCTGCACGAGGATCTGCTCGTCACGCTGGGGCTGCCGCGATGAGGTGGGTGTACCCGGTGTCGGCCGAACTCGCCGGGGACAGCGAGGAGTTGGGCGGCAAGGCGCTCGGGCTGGCGCTGTTGCACCGGCTCGGGCTGCGGGTGCCGCCCGCGTTCGTCGTGTCGGCGCGGGCATGCCGGGCCTTCCTCCGCGAGAAGCGGCTCCCGGAGGGGCTCCGCGAGGAGCTGGCCGAGGGGATCGCCGGGCTCGAACGCGCCACCGGCCGCGTCTTCGGCGGCCTGGGCAGGCCGCTCGCGGTGTCCGTGCGGTCGGGGGCGGGGGTGTCGATGCCGGGGATGATGGACACGGTGCTCGGCCTGGGCCTGACGACCGCAGCGACGGCGGGCCTTGCCGCCGAGACCGGTGACGAGGAGTTCGCGCGGGACTCCCGGGCCCGCTTCCTCGCGAGCTTCGCGGCGGCCACGCCGGTCCCCGTACCGGACGACGCCCCGGCTCAGCTCGCCCTGGCCGTGGAAGCCGTCCTCGCCTCCTGGCGCTCCCCCCGCGCCCACACCTACCGCACCCTCCACGCCGTCCCCCACGACCTCGGCACAGCGGTCGTCGTCCAGGCCATGGTCTTCGGCAACCGCGACCCCCGCAGCGGAACCGGCGTCGCCTTCAGCCGCGACCCCAACACCGGCGAGAACACCCCGTACGGCGACGTCCTGTTCCGCGCGCAGGGCGAGGACGTCGTGTCCGGTACGCGGCCGACCCGCCCGCTGCGTGAACTCGCCGACCGGGAACCGGCGTTGTGGGCGGAGCTGCTCGACGCCCTGCGCCGCGTCGAGGGCCGCTACCGGGACGCCTGCTACACCGAGTTCACCTTCCAGTCCGGCGAGTTGTGGCTGCTCCAGGTCCGGCCGGGCCGGTTTACGAACGCGGCGGCGGTCCGTACGGCGGTGGAGCTGGCCGAGGCGGACGTCATCGGCCGGCGCGAGGCGCTGCGCCGGGTCCGGAGCCTCGCCCACGTCCGTACGCCCCGCGTCGCCGGGCCCAGGGACGTCGTGGCCCGGGGGGTCGGCGCGTGTCCCGGCGTGGCGGTCGGCCGGGTCGCGACGACGACGGAGTCGGCGCTGCGCATGGCCCGGGACTCCCCCGTCGTCCTGGTCCGCCCCGAGACCTCCCCGAACGACCTGCGCGGCATCGCGGCGGCGGCCGGGATCGTCACGGCGCGGGGCGGCCCGGCGAGCCACGCGGCGGTCGTGGCACGGGCGTTGAACAAACCGGCGGTGGTCGGGGCGCGGGGCTCCGCCCTCCCCGAAGGCACCCTCGTCACCATCGACGGCACCACGGGCGAGGTCGCCCTCGGCACCCCCCGCGTCCTCGCCGGCGCCCCCGGCCCCCACGTACACCGCCTCCTCGCCTGGGCCGACGACGTCTCCGGGAACCACACCCCCCGCGACGACGTCCAGCGCCTCGAAGACGCCCACCGCACGCTAGGAGTCCTCTGACATGCCCACCCGCCACCTCCACGTCGTCCGGCACGGCGAGGCCGACGCCTTCGGGCACCTCACCGCGACCGGCGACCGCCAGGTCGAGTCGCTCGGCCGGCGGCTGTCCGCGCTGCCGGTCGACGCGGTCTGGCACTCGCCGCTGCCCCGCGCGGAACGCTCCGCGCGGATCCTCGGCACCCACCTGCCGGACGCCCCCGTGCGGGAGGCGCCCGAGCTGACCGACCATGTGCCGTACGTCCCCGAGGACATGCCGCCCGCATACGCGGGTTTCTTCGACGGGTTCGGCGGCGAGGAGGCGGCCGAGGGGAGGCGGCTGGCGGACGCGCTGACCGCGAGGTTCGCGCGCCCCGCCGAGCGGGAGACCCACGAGGTGCTCGTCACCCACGCCTTCCAGGTCGCCTGGCTCCTGCGGCACGCCCTCGACGCGCCGCCCGCCCGCTGGATCGGCCTGAACTGCGGAAACACCGCGCTGACGACGATCCAGTACCGGGACGGCCTGCCCCCGGCGGTCGTCCTCTTCAACGACATGGGCCACCTGCCGCCGGACCTGCGCTGGACGGGCTTCAGCAGCGGGGTACGCCCCTGAGGAACCGGCACTCGCGAGAGGCCCGCGCCCGGCCAAACCCCCTCACCGCCGCCCCGCCCGGTACTCCCCCGGCGGTACCCCGTACCGCCCCCTGAACGCCCGGCTGAAGTGGAACGCGCTCGCGAACCCCGAAGCCGCCGCGACCCGTTCGGCCGTCAGCCCGGTGCTCTCCAGCAGCCGTGCCGCATGCCGCAGCCGGACCTCCCGCAGGGCCCGCATCGGTGACATCCCGAGCTGCTCGGTGAACAGGTGCGCGAACCGGGACGGCGACAGGGCGACGGCCTCGGCGAGCGAGGCGACGGTGTGCGGGGCCCCGGGGTCGGCGGCGATCAGGGTCTGTGCCCGCCGGATCCGCTCATCGGCGCCCGGCGGTACGGGACTCGGCGGGGCGGCGGCCAGCAGAACCGCCTCCTCCAGTGCGCACAGGGCGAGTTCACGTGCGACGGCGCTGTGCGCGACGGCCACCTCCTCGGCCGGCCTGACCGGTTCCCCGCCGGTCCAGCGGGCGTCGTCCAGCATCCGCCGGAACGCCGACTCGACGCGCCCGCGCAGCACTTCGGGCACGGGTCCCGTCGTATGGACGCCGTCGCCGGCGTCGTACGGCCGGATCCAGGGCAGCCAGGACGGTCTCACCTGGCAGTGGGCCCACCAGAACCGCCAGGCGGGGGCGCCGGGCCGGACGGCGTAGCGCTGGGGGACGCCGGGGGCGAGCAGGACGAAGTCACCGGCGACCACGGGGAGTTCGGTGCGGCCCTGGCCGACCAGGCCCGCGCCCCCGGTGGTCCACAGGATCAGCCAACTGTCCGACCCTGAGGGCCGGTTGACCGCGTACCCCGCCGCCTGGTCGAACCGCCCGACCACCACGAGCCCCGGCGGCGGCGACGGGTCCGCGGCAGTCTCGGTCAACCCTTCAGCACACACGGGCATCCTCCTCCGGCGTTCTCCGGCCTAGTTTCCTGTGCCATGACAGTCACAGGCATTCTGGACCGGTTCCAGCAGGACGGCTACGCGGTCGTGCGGGGTCTCTTCTCCTACGACGAGGTCGAGCGCGTCCGTGCGGAGTTCGCGGCGTTGCAGGCGGCGGGGCGGGAGGTGCCGGGGCACTTCCGGCCGCGCGCCGGGGACGATCCGCTGGACGCGTATCCGCGGGTGATGCAGCCGCACGAGATCAGCGAGGTCGCCCGGGAGATGCTGCTGGACGCCCGACTGCGGGGCGTGCTGGAGGAGTTGCTCGGCGAGGAGGTGCTCGCGGCGCAGAGCATGTTCTACTTCAAGCCGCCGGGCGCGCGGGGGCAGGCGCTGCACCAGGACAACTTCTATCTGCGGGTCGAGCCGGGGACGTGCGTCGCCGCGTGGGTCGCCTGCGACGACATCGACCGGGACAACGGCGGGCTCGAAGTCGTCCCCGGCACCCACCTGTTGGACCTGTTCTGCCCCGAGGAGGCCGACGAGTCCGTGTCGTTCGCGCGCGAGTACGTCGCGCCGCCGCCCGGCCTGTCCGCCGTACCCGTCGACATGGCGCCCGGTGACGTCCTGTTCTTCAACGGCAGCCTGGTGCACGGGTCGCAGCCGAACCGGACCGCCGGGCGGTTCCGGCGGTCGTTCATCGGGCACTACGTGGGCCGCTCGACCGAGCGGATCGGGGCGTACTACCGGACGATCGAGATGAACGGGGAGCGGGTGGTCCTGGCGGAGAGCGAGGGGGCGGGCCCCTGCGGCACGGAGTTCGCGGCGCAAGGGCCCCACTAGCTCAGTGACCGGCGATGGGGTGCGGGCTGTAGGGGTACCCCAGCTCCGCCAACTCCTTGTCGGTCAGCTCCAGTTCGACGGCGGCCACGGCGTCCTCCAGGTGCTTCGGTTTGGACGCGCCGACGATCGGGGCGGTGACCGTGTCCTGGTGGAGGAGCCAGGCGAGGGCGACCTGGGCGCGGGGGACGCCACGCGCCTCGGCGATCCGGGTCACCGCCTCGACGATCGCGCGGTCGCCGTCCTGGTAGAGGGTGGCGCCGAAGGAGTCGCTGGCACTGCGCTCGGTCGCGGCGTCCCAGTCACGGGTGAGGCGGCCCCGGGCGAGCGGGCTCCACGGGATGACGCCCACGCCCTGGTCGGCGCAGAGCGGGAGCATCTCGCGCTCCTCCTCGCGGTAGATCAGGTTGTAGTGGTTCTGCATCGACACGAAGCGTGTCCAGCCGTTCCGCTCGGCCGCGTACTGCATCTTCGCGAACTGCCACGCGTACATCGAACTCGCCCCGATGTAGCGGGCCTTGCCCGCCTTCACCACGTCGTGCAGCGCCTCCATCGTCTCCTCGACCGGGGTGTGCGGGTCGAAGCGGTGGATCTGGTACAGGTCGACGTAGTCGGTGCCGAGGCGGGACAGGCTGTGGTCGATCTCCGTGAGGATCGCCTTGCGGGAGAGGCCGCCGCCGTTGGGCCCCGGGCGCATCCGGCCGTGCACCTTCGTGGCGAGGACGATCTCGTCGCGGACCGCGAAGTCGGCGAGGGCCTTGCCGACGATCTCCTCGCTGGTGCCGTCGGAGTAGACGTTCGCGGTGTCGAAGAAATTGATCCCGGCGTCCAGGGCCTGCCGGATCAGCGGGCGGGACGCCTCCTCGCCGAGGGTCCACTCGTGCGTGCCGCGGTCCGGGAGGCCGTACGTCATGCAGCCGAGACAGATCCGGGAGACGTCCAGGCCGGTCGAACCGAGCTTCACGTACTGCATCGTTGCTGCTCCTGCCGTCGGAAGGGGTGACAGAGGGGAGCGTACGTCGGCCTCGTCGCCGCTTCGCAAGGCATTTCAGGTGACGGCCCGGCGTGGGAGCGGCGCGGGGCCCAAGGGGCGTGCGCATCCTCGGTCCGGCGACCGGCACCGGGCCGGTCCCGCGAGGTACGGGAGGCTGCGGTGCGGGTACGGCGGACGGGGTTCTGGGTGCTGGCGGCGGGGGCGTTGCTGGTGCCGGGCATGTGGGGCGCGGCGGCCTGGGGGCAGGGCCCGCAGACACGTACGGCGCCGACGGCGTACGAGGCCAGGACGGCACCAGCGGCGTACGGGGTCTCCCGTGCTCCCGAACCCCCCGCCACCCTCTGCTCCCCCGCCGGTTCCCTGCGCGGGCCCGGCGGGCGGTTCGCCCGGGTCGCTCTGTGCGCGGGCACCGGCACCCCGGTCATGGCGGTCTCCGCTCCCGCCACCTGTCGCCGCCCCGGCGTCCGCCCCGTCTGTCTCACCTCCGGCACCTGGACCGCCACCCGGGACGGCGTGCCGGTCGCCTCGGGAACGCTGCCCGGCTCGACCCCGTACCCCGGGCCCGGCACCTACGACGTGACGGCGACGGTCACGGTCCGTTCCGCGCCGGCCGGGGTCGATCTCTCGGGGACCGTCCGCGCGAGGCTCACCTTCACCGCGCCCGCCCCGAAGCCGACGCACCGGATCGAGGTGGACCGGCGGACGCTCGCCCCGAACGCGGTGACGACCCTGACGTACACGGTCTCCCGGGACAGCGAACTCGGCGACGGCAGCGGGCGGTTCGGGGTGATCGGCGTGGCGGGGACGACGCTCACCACGGACGACCCGCGCTGCGTGAATCCCCTGGTCGGCCGCTACCCGGAGCGGACGCGCACCGCGTACGCCCTGGACTGCGCGCTGACCGACCTCCAGCCCGGCAATCCGTCCACGGTGGTCGTCGAAGCCGCCGTCGGGGACAGTTGCACGGCGGTCGTCTCGAAGCTGGGGTACTGGATGCCGCGCGGCCAGGCCCTCTACACGGGAGGCATGCTGGAGGGCCCGGCCGTGGGGTGTGCTCCTAGTTCACGGTGATCGCGGAGACCGGGCAGGCGCGGGCCGCCTCGCGGATCAGGGGGTCGTCGAGGTGGTCCGCGTGGTCGTCGACCAGGGCCGAGAAGCCGTCGTCGTCCTGGGTGAAGACCTTGGGGGCGGTGAGGGCGCACTGTCCGGCGCCGATGCAGACGTCCGTGTCGATGTCGATGTGCATGTCCGGAGCCTCCTACCAGGTCACGGGGAGTTCCAGCATCCCCTGGATCGTGTCGCCGGCCTTGAAGGGGATCGTGTCGGCGGGGACCGCCAGGCGCAGGCCGGGGAGCCGGGTGAGGAGGGCGTGCAGGGCGATCTCCAGTTCGGCGCGGGCGAGGTTCTGGCCGAGGCACTGGTGGATGCCGAAGCCGAAGGAGACGTGGTGGCGGGCGGGCCGGTGGAAGTCGAGGGCGTCGGGGTCGTCGTAGGCGGTGGCGTCGCGGTTGACGACGGAGGTGGCGAAGACGACGCCTTCGCCGGCCCTGATCGTCGTGCCGTCGACGTCGATGTCCTCGCACGCGATGCGCAGCAGGCCGTCGACGATGGACAGCAGCCGCATCAGTTCCTCGACGGCGTCCGGCAACAGGTCGGGTTTCGCGCGGAGTTCGGCGAGGCGTTCGGGGTGGCCGAGGAGGGTGTAGGTGCCGAGCGAGATCATGTTGGCGGTGGTCTCGTGGCCGGCGACGAGGAGGATGAACGCCATGTCGAGGACGTCGTGCCGGTCGAGTTCGCCCTCCTGGAGGTGCCTGTGGACGAGCATGTCGAGGACGCCGTCGCCGGGTCGCCCGTGTTTGCGGTCGACGAGGTCGCCCAGATAGGTGCGCAGGCGGTCGCGGGCGTCGCGCGCCTCGGCCTCGTCGCGGCTGCGCAGGAGGCGTCCGGACTGTTCCTCGAAGAACTCGTGGTCGGCGTAGGGGACGCCGAGCAGGGCGCAGATCACCATCGAGGGGACGGGCAGCGCGAACAGGGAGACGAGGTCGGCGGGCGGTCCCTGGGCGAGGAGGGCGTCGATGCGGTCGTCCACGATCCGCTGGATCGCGGGGCGCAGTGCCTCGGCGCGGCGGAGGGTGAAGTCGGCGAGGAGCATGCGGCGTTGGCTGCGGTGCTTGGGGTCGTCGACGCCGAGGATCGGGATCGGGCGGTCGCTCAGCGCCTTGGTGCGGGGGTTGGTGCCGGGGAAGCCGGGGCGGGTGCGGTCGGAGGAGAGACGGGGGTCGGCGAGGAGGGTGCGGGCGAGGGCGTGGCCGGTGACGAGCCAGGTGGTGGTGCCGTCGTAGAGGGTGGCGCGGGTGAGGGGGCGGTCGGCGCGGAGCGCGTCGTAGGCGGTGGGGGGCTGGTAGGGGCAGGTGCGGTCCTGGGGGAAGGCGACGGGGGCCGGTCGGGTCATGGAGACCTCGCAGAAAGTCGGTTCCGACGTACCGCTCCCCATTAGATGCCTCAAGCATCTAAGCGGCGACGTGGTGTTCGGCCAGATGGGCGCGGGCGGCGATCTGGCCGGAAGTCTGCCCTCCGGGCGGTGCGGCGACCGGCGTGGCCTGTGAGGATGGGTTCGCAGGAGACGCGTGTTGTTCATGACGCGTGAGTACGTCGTACGACTTGAGAAGAGGATGGTTGCCATGCCGCTCGAAGGCGAGTACGAGCCCAGCCCGACGCAGTGGGTGCGGGAGCAGGTGGAGCTGTACGAGAAGTCCGGCGGGACCGAGGGGACGACGCTGCTGGACACCGGGCTGCCGGTGATCGTGGTGACGACCCGGGGTGCGAAGAGCGGCAAGATCCGCAAGACGCCGCTGATGCGTGTGGAGCACGAGGGCCGGTACGCGCTGGTCGCCTCACAGGGCGGCGCCCCGACGCACCCGGTCTGGTACCACAACGTCACGTCCGATCCGCATGTCGAGCTCCAGGACGGGCCGGTCAAGCAGGACATGACGGCCCGCGAGGTCACCGGCGAGGAGAAGGCCGCGTGGTGGGAGCGTGCGGTCGCCGCCTACCCGCCGTACGCGGAGTACCAGAAGAAGACGGACCGGGAGATCCCCGTCTTCGTGCTGGAGCCGCTGGCGTAGAAATCCATGGCCCGGCAGGTGTGAATCCCCGCCTGCCGGGAACGCGGTCTACGGGCCCCGCCGCGCTCCCCCGTCGCGGCGGGGCTTTCCCGTGCCCGGATGCGACTTCATGGACACCTGTCCAGCTATAGTGGACAGGTGTCCATGAAGTTCTGAGCCGAGGGAGTCGAGAAAGAACATGGAAACGGTCGCGAACGTACTGGTGGCGCTGATCGCCCTGCTGCACGCGTACATCCTGGTGCTGGAGATGTTCCTGTGGCAGAAGCCGCCGGGCCGCCGCTTCCACGGCTTCGACCCGCAGTTCGCGGCGGCCACCGCGAAGCTCGCCGCCAACCAGGGCCTCTACAACGGCTTCCTCGCGGCGGGCCTGGTCTGGGGCCTGATCGCGGACGACCCGACCGGCTTCCGCGCGCAGGTCTTCTTCCTGTCCTGCGTGATCGTCGCGGGGGTGTACGGCGCGGCGACCGCGAACCGGCGCATCCTGTTCGCGCAGGCCGTGCCCGGCGCCATCGCCCTGGCCGCCGTGCTGATCGCGCAGTGACCCGCGCCGCGCCCGAGGACCCGCGGGCCGCCCGCACCCGGGCGAGGCTGCGCTCGGCGCTGCTCGCGGAGTGCGCGGAGCGTCCGCTGGAGGAGGTGAGCGTGGCCGCGCTGGTCCGGCGGGCCGGTACCGGGCGGGCCACGTTCTACGTCCACTACACCGACCTCGAAGACCTCGCGGTCGACGCGTGCGCGGACGTCGTACGGGAGGCGGTCGAGGCGCTGCACGCCTGGCAGGGGCGGCCCGATCCGGTGCGCGCGCCGGCCGCGCTGCCGGAGTTCTTCGCCTCCCTCACCCCCCATCTCGCCCTGTACCGGCGGCTGTTGACGCCCGGCGGGGGCGGGCCGCTGGGGCTGGTGCTGCACCGGGACCTGCGCGCGTACAGCCTGCGCGAGCGGGAGCGGGCGGGGGCCGCCGACGCCGCGCTGGTGGCGTCGGCGGTGGCGGCGACCTTCGCGGGGGTGCTGGGGGACTGGCTGCACGGGCTGCTGGCGGGGACACCTCGCCAGATAGCCGACCAGGTGTGGCAGTTGCTGGTCGCGCTGCACGCCAGCCGGTGAACTGCCCGCCGGGTCGGGTCAGAACAGCAGGACGGGTTTGACGGTCCGGCCCTCGGTCATGTCCTTCACCGCCTGCCCGATGTCCTCGAATCCGTACGTCCCGATCAGCTTCGCCAGCGGCAGCCGCCCCGACTTGACCAGGCCGACCAGCGTCGGGACCAGGCTCTGCGTCTCGCTGTCCCCCAGCGTGAGGCCGACGACCCGCTTGCCGGTGAGCAACCCGTTGACGTCCAGGGCGACTTCGGTCCCGAAGGGCGGGGCCCCCACGACGACGAGCGTGCCGCGCGCGGCGAGCGCGTCCACCCCGGCGCGCAGGACGGCCGTACTGCCGGTCGTCTCCACGACACCGTCGGCGCCCTGGTGGAGTCCGTGTACGTCGGTGAGGGTGCGGGTCGCGCCCAACTCGCGTGCCAGGTCGAGCCGTTCGGGCACCCGGTCGACGGCGACGACCTCGGTGGCCGGGGAGAGCGCGGCGGCCATCACCGCCGAGAGGCCCACCGCGCCGGCGCCGAGGACGACGACCGTGCTGCCCGGCTCCGGCTTCAGGACGTTCCAGACCGCGCCGACCCCGGTCTGGACTCCGCAGCCCAGCGGGGCGATCGAGGCGAGCGGCACCTCCGGGTCGACCTTGACGAGGCTGCGCTCGTCCACCAACGCCCGTTCGGCGAAGGAGGACTGGCCGAAGAAGTGGCCGCCGAGGGCCTCGCCGTCGCGGGTGATGGTGGCGCTGCCGTCGGCCCGGCGGCCCCCGAGGAGGTTCAGCGGGAGCCAGTCCGCGCAGTAGGCGGGGTGGCCGCCGTTGCAGTTGCGGCAGGCACCGCAGGACGTGAAGGAGAGGACGACGTGGTCGCCGGGCGCGACGGAGGTGACGGAGGCGCCGACGGCTTCGACGATCCCGGCGCCTTCGTGGCCGAGGACGCCGGGGAGGGGGAACGGCAGGCCGCCGGAGGCGACGCCGAGGTCGGTGTGGCAGAGGCCGGCGGCGACCATGCGGACGACGGCCTCGCGGGGGCCGGGGTCGTCGAGGGTGACGTCCGTGAAGGTGAAGGGGGCGCCGCCCGTCTCGACGACGGCGGCCCTGGTGGTGCGGGGCATGGCTGAACTCCTGGGTTTCGAGGGCGGATTGCTCTACGGGGCCGACCCCGTCAGTCCAGCGACACGACCACCGACTTCGTCTTCAGGTACCCCGCCAGCGCCTCCGGCCCGTACTCCCTGCCGAATCCCGAGTCCTTCACTCCCCCGAACGGCACCGCGGGGTCCAGCATCGCCCAGTCGTTGATCCAGACGATGCCCGCCTGGAGGCGGTCGGCGACGCGGTGGGCGCGGGCCAGGCTGCCGGTCTGGATGCCCGAAGCCAGGCCGTAGGGCGTGGAGTTGGCGAGGGCGACCGCCTCGTCCTCGTCGTCGAAGGGCTGGACGGTGAGGACGGGGCCGAAGACCTCCTCCTGGACGACCCGCGAGTCGTTGGGGAGGTCAGCGATGACGGTCGGCTGGTAGTAGTAGCCGCCGTCCAGGTCGAGGCGTTCGCCGCCGCAGACGATCCGGCCGCCGTCCTTGCGGGCGAGGTCGACGTACTCCTCGACCTTGCGCAGATGCCGCTCCCCCGCCAGCGGGCCGACGACGGTCGCCGGGTCGCGCGGATCGCCGACCGGGATGCCGGGGACCGCCTCGGCGAGGATGTTCAGCAGCGTCGCGCAGACCGAGCGGGCGACCAGGAGGCGGGGGCCGCCCATGCAGAACTGGCCGGTGTTGAAGACGAATCCCTTGATGATCGCGCCGACGGCCTTCTCCAGGTCGGCGTCCTCGAAGACCAGGTGGGGCGCGTTTCCGCCCAGTTCGACGGTGACCGGTTTCAGCGCCTGCCCGGCGAGAGCGGCGGCGTGCCGGCCGATGTCCGTGGAGCCGGTGAAGGCGACCTTGTCGATGCCGGGGTGGCGCAGGAGGGCTTCCCCGGCGACGGGCCCGGTGCCGGTGACGACGTTGACGACGCCGTCGGGGACGCCCGCGCGCTGGAGGAGGCCCGCCATGTACAGGGCGCTGAGGGGGGTTTCGTCGGCCGGTTTGTGAACGACCGTGTTTCCGGCGGCGAGTGCGGGCGCGAGTTTCGAACCGGCCAGGATCAGCGGGAAGTTGAACGGCGTGATCGCGGCGACGACGCCGAGCGGGCCGCGTCTGGTGTAGGCGTGGGTGCCCTGCTGGGTCTCGCGGGTGGCGCCGTCGAGCTGGAAGGCGAGGGCCGCGTAGTACTCGTAGTCGTTGGCGGCGTTGGTGACGTCGACGGCGCGGGCCAGCGTGATGGGCTTGCCGACGTCGAGGCTCTCCAACTCGGCTATCCGATCGGTCTCCTGGCGGATCAGCTCGGCGACGCGCAGCAGGACGCGGCCCCGTTCGCGGCCGGTGAACCGGGACCAGGGGCCGGTCTCGTACGCCTCGCGGGCGGCGCGCACGGCGGCGTCGACGTCGGCGGGTGCGGCCTCGGCGACCGTGGTGAGCGTGCGGCCCCTGGACGGGTCGATCACCTCGGTGCGCGCTCCGTCGGCGGATTCCCGCCACTGGCCCCCGATGAAGAGCTGCCCGGGGTCGATCTGGAAGGCGGTCATCGCCACTCCTCGGGTCTGCGGCGCCGTCGCCGCGTCGTCAACCGACAGGATTCCTGGTGGTTCGCAGTCTCTTTACAGACAGGTTTCCTGTCAATGGTTTACGCTCGACCCATGGCCGGAAGCGCACCCCCCTCCCTCCTCTACATGGTCAAGCAGCTCGAACTCGCCGTCCGTTCGCGGCTGGACGAGCTGGTGAGGCCGTCGGGCATCACCGCCCTGCAATACACGGCGCTGACGGTCCTGGAGCGCCACGACGGCCTGTCCGCCGCCCAGTTGGCGCGGGACTCGTTCGTGACGGCGCAGTCGACCGCCGATCTGGTGCGGTCCCTGGAGAGCCGGGGGCTGCTGCGCCGGGAGCCGAATCCGGCCAGCAGGCGGGAGCTGAGGATCCTGCTGACGGACGCGGGGCGGGAGTTGCTCGCGCTGCACGCGGAGCAGGTGCGCGAGCTGGAGGACCGCATGGTCAACGCCCTGACGGAGCGCCAGACGGACCAGTTCCGGCAGTCGCTCACGCGGGCGTGGCAGGCACTGTCGTAGGGCTCCGGGCCGGGCTTCCGCGCTCCGTCGCGAACTGGCCGACTACGATCGGTCCTTTTTCGAAGACATATGTCAATCGAACATGCTGAAATTCACTCCATCGGGGGTAACTTGCTGAGGCAGGCTCCGCCGAGCGCTCCCCAGCGTCCGTCTCGTCCCATCCGCCGGCCCGTGCTGGAGGCAATGCCATGGTGCCGCAGGAACCCCTGGTCGACACCCCTCACCTGCGCATACGTGAGGAACAGGGGTACGTCGTGCTGGAGTTCCACGGCGAGATCGACATCGTCGCGGCGATGGAGATCCTGCCGCACATCGACGACCGCGTGGCGGGGCAGGCCCCGCGCGTGCTCATCGACCTCACCCCGGTCGAGTTCTTCGACTGCTCGGGGCTGCGCCTGCTCTACCGCGCCCGCGCCCGGGCCCTGGAGCGCGACGGGGAGTTGCGCCTGGTCTGCGTCCACCCGCTGACCCTGCGGGTGCTGCGGGCGACGGGCCTGTCGAAGCTCCTGCCGCCCGCGCCGAGCGTGGAAACCGCCCTCGGGAAGCCCGGGGAGACCTTATGAACTCCGGTACTGTTCCGGCTGCTTGAGGATCTCCGGCTACTTGAGGATTTTTGTCACCTGCCCCGCGCCCACCGTCCGCCCGCCCTCGCGGATGGCGAACTTCAGCCCCTCCTCCATCGCGATGGGCTGGATGAGCTGGACGAGCATGCCGGTGTTGTCGCCCGGCATGACCATCTCGGTCCCGTCGGGCAGCGTCACCACCCCCGTGACGTCCGTCGTCCGGAAGTAGAACTGCGGCCGGTAGTTGTCGAAGAACGGCGTGTGCCGCCCGCCCTCGTCCTTCGACAGGATGTACGCCTGCGCCTCGAACCGCGTGTGCGGCATCACCGAGCCCGGCTTGATGACGACCTGCCCGCGCTCGACGTCCTCCCGCTTGACGCCGCGCAGCAGCAGCCCCACGTTCTCCCCCGCCCAGCCCTCGTCGAGGAGCTTGCGGAACATCTCGATGCCCGTCACCGTCGTCCGCGTCTTCTGCTCGTGGATGCCGATGATCTCGACCTCGGTGTTCACCCGGAGCGTCCCGCGCTCGATCCGCCCGGTGACGACCGTCCCGCGCCCGGTGATCGTGAACACGTCCTCGATCGGCATCAGGAACGGCCGGTCCACGTCCCGCTGCGGCTGCGGTACGGCCGTGTCGACCGCGTCCAGCAGTTCCAGCACCGACCGCGACCACTCGGGGTCGCCCTCCAGCGCCCGCAGCGCCGACACCCGGACGACCGGAAGGTCGTCCCCCGGGAACTCGTACTCCGTGAGCAGCTCGCGGACCTCCAGTTCGACGAGTTCCAGGATCTCCTCGTCGTCCACCATGTCCGTCTTGTTCAGCGCGACGACGATGTACGGCACGCCCACCTGCCGCGCCAGCAGCACGTGTTCCTTGGTCTGCGGCATCGGCCCGTCGGTCGCCGCGACGACCAGGATCGCGCCGTCCATCTGCGCGGCACCCGTGATCATGTTCTTGATGTAGTCGGCGTGGCCCGGGCAGTCCACGTGCGCGTAGTGCCGGGCCTCGGTCTGGTACTCGACGTGCGCGATCGAGATCGTGATCCCGCGCTGGCGCTCCTCCGGCGCCTTGTCGATCTGGTCGAACGGCGTGAACGGGTTCAGGTCGGGAAACCGGTCGTGCAGCACCTTCGTGATCGCCGCGGTCAGCGTCGTCTTGCCGTGGTCGATGTGGCCGATGGTGCCGATGTTGACGTGCGGTTTGGTCCGTTCGAACCGTGCCTTCGCCACTGCGGGCCTCCTGTCCCTGAAGGGCGCCCGGCGTCAACAGGCGCCTGCCTCCTGTCTATTCGCTCCCGGGCGCGTCGAACAGGGCGCTGACGGACTCGCCGTTGTGAATACGGCGCACGGCCTCGGCGAGCGCGGGGGCGATCGACAGGACGCGCAGCTTGTCCGTGTGCTCCTCCTCCGGGACCGGCACGGTGTTCGTGCACACGATCTCCAGCACGTCCGGCTGCTCGCTCAGCCGCTTCAGGGCGCCGGACGCGAACAGGCCGTGCGTACAGGCCACCCTGATCGACCTCGGCTTCAACTCCCGCAGTTTCTCCAGGAGTTCCAGGACCGTGCTGCCCTTCGCGATCTCGTCGTCCAGCACGATGACGTCCCGTCCCGTCACCTCGCCGATCACCGCGCTGATGCTGACCCGGTCGTCCGCGAACCGCTGCTTCGCGCCCGCCGCGACCTGCGCGCCGATCAGCCGCGCGAACGCCGCCGCCTCCTTCGCGTTGCCGAGGTCCGGGGAGACCACCGTCGTGCGGGCCAGGTCGTACTGGCGGAAGTGCGCGGCCAGTTCGCGCAGCGCGTGCAGGTGGTCGACCGGGACCGAGAAGAAGCCGTGCACCTGCGGGGAGTGCAGCGTCATCGCCAGGACCCTGCTCGCTCCGGCCGACACCATCAGGTCCGCGACCATCCGGCCGCCCATCGAGATACGGGGCGCGTCCTTCTTGTCCGAGCGGGCGTACGAGTAGTGCGGCAGCACGACGGTGATGCGCCGCGCCGACGCGCCCCGCGCCGCGTCGCACATCAACAGCAGCTCCACGAGGTGTTCTTGAACCGGTTTGACGAGCGGCTGCACCAGGAACACGTCCCGTTCCCGGCAGTTGGCCTGGAGCTGCACCTCCAGGCAGTCGTTCGCGAACCTGCTGACCTGGGTCGGGCGCAGGGGAACACCGAGGTGGGCGCAGACTTCCGCGGCGAGTTCGGGGTGGGCGCTGCCGGAGAAGACGGCTATGTCTCGCACGATCGGCTCCTAAGGGGCTCTGATGATCATGTCGGGGGCTCTCATGGTAGGGGTGTTCGAGGGGCGATTGGAGAGGGCGACTGGTGAGGGCTGTTGGTGCGGGCGGAACTCGTGGGCGGGCCGGGGACGTCGGGAAGCCCGGGTCGGGAGGGTCCGGCGGCGGCCCGCCGCGGCGGCTTCGGTCCGTCAGGAACTCCGTCACCGCCTGCCGGTACTCGTGCGGTTTCTCCATGTCCACGAGGTGGCCCGCGTCCTCGACCGTCAGGAGGGTCGCGCCGGGGAGCACCTCGTCGTACTCGCGGGCGATGCCCGGGTTCTTGTAGTCGCAGTCGCCCCGGACGACGAGCACGGGGACGGCCGTCCGGCGCAGGGCGGGGCGGGGGTCCGGGACCGTCGACTGGTCAGCCGTCGTGGGCTGGTTGGCGTAGAAGCCGGGGGGTGGGCCGCCATCAGCGACCACGCCATCAGGCGGGGGTTCGCCTCCAACTCGTCGATACGGGCCTGCGGTTCCGGCGTCAGCCGGTCCCAGATGCCCCCTCGTCGCGGTCCTTCCACGCCGGTGCCCACAGCACTCCCGGCGACGTCGGCACCATCCGCTCGACGTGCCCGGGGTGCTCGGCCAGGTACTCGGCGGCGAGGGTCGCGCCCATCAGGACGACCTTCTCCGCGCCGATCTTCTTCCGTACGGCCTCCAGGTCCGCGACCTGCCGGGCGACCGTGCATCCCGTCGGGGCCGTCGCCCGGGGTTCCTGGGCCGCCGTGCAGGCCCTGAGCTGAGCCGGGATGCCGGTCTCGGCCGGGGTGCGCGTGCGGCGGGGCGCGGTGTCGGTGGAGGCAGGGGTGGTGGAGGGGGGTCGGGGTGGGCGGATGATGGCTGTGGTTCCGGTGCCGACGGAGTCCCAGCGCACCGCCCCTGCACCGCCCGCGCGGGGACACCCCGTAGAACTCGACGCCGATCGCGAGGACAGGCCCCGCCTCGACGCCGGTCGCGAAGGCAGGCCCCTCCTCGACGAGCCCTCTCCCCGGCTCCCTCCGCCCTCACCCCCGCGGGATACCCCCAACTCCCCTTCCGAGCAAGGCATCCAGTGATCCGTGTACTTCTGGCCGACGATGAAGACCTCATGCGTGCCGGCCTGCGGATGATGGTGGAGACGCAGGCGGATCTCGTGGTCGTGGGTGAGGCGCGGGACGGCGAGGAGGCGGTCCGGCCGGCCGGGACGGCGAAGCCGGACGTCGTGCTGATGGATGTACGGATGCCGGTGTTGGACGGGGTCGCCGCGACGCGGGCGATCGGGGCCGAAGACGACAGTGCGCCCAAGGTGTTGATCCTGACGACCTTCGAGTTGGACGAGTACGTGTTCGCGGCCGGCGAGGCACTGCTGGGCCCGTCAGTCACCCGGCGTCTGCTCGCGGAGTTCGCGAGGGCCACGCCGTTGGAGCCGTCGCCGGAGACGGCGAGGAGGCTGGCGAGACTGACGGAGCGGGCGCACGGCGTACTGCTCCTGCTGGGCCGGGGACTGTCGAACGCGGAGATCGCGGCCAGGCTGCACATCGGGGAGGAGACGGTGAAGACGCATGTGGGCCGGGTCCTGGAGAAGCCGGGGCTGAGGGACCGGGTGCACGCGGTGGTGTTCGCGTTCGACCACGGCTTGGTGAGGCCGGGCGGCCAGGACACACGCCCCCGACCTCGGCGGGCCTCCCGTATCGTCCCGGCGCTCATCCCGCCCCGTCGAACGCCTGGGCCACGGCGAGACTGTCCTCGTACACGTGATGCCGAGTCACCACCCCGTCCGCCAGCGTCAGATGAAGGGCGAACCGAGCCCGGTACGCCCGCCCGGTCGCCCGCGCGGTCTGCCGGATCTCCCCGAGGACGACCGCGTCGGCGCCGTCGACGAGGACACGCTCGACGCGGGTGTCGACCTCCTCGGCGACATGATGTGCGGCCACCTCCCGGTAGTGCGCGGCGACTTCGGCGCGGGTGGAGCGGCGCCGGATCCAGGGCGTGGCCGTCCGCCCGTGCTCCCCGGCGGGCCAGTCGAGCTTCCAGTCGACGTGCTCGGCGTAGCGGGAGGCGATGCGGTCGGGATCGCCCTCGCCGATGACCTGGAGGAGCCGGAGGACCGAGGTACGGGTGTCGGGGTTCATGGCGGGGCCTCTCTGCGCGAACTCGGGACACAGGGACGTGGGTGGCGTGAACTCGCCCTGCCCGACGGATTGTTGCCGCCCCGCAGTTCCCTCCGCGATTACCTCCCAGGTAGCCGCCTCTCCTGTCACAGCTTGTCGACAAGGCGGTGCGGAGAGGCGTTCGGCGGGAATCCGTATGGCGGGAACACCAGTACGGGGACCCCGCGACAGCGGGGACCGCAGGAAGGAGACCGCCATGACGACGACTCCCCCCGACACCGTCACGACTCCCCCGAAGCGGCTGCCGCAGCGCATGCCGGCATGGGCGAAGGTGCTCACCTCGGTCGTAGTGGTGCTGGCCGTCATGTTCGCGGGCATCCGGCTGAGCCTCCTGCCGGGACTGCGCGATTTCTTCGGCACGGAGACACAGGACCGCACGGGCCCGGCGCTCCTCCAGTCGATCCAGGACATGAGCCGCTACGAGGGCGCGTCGGGCAACTTCCAGGTCGTCGTGGACCTGGAGAAGGACGCGAAGTTCCTGCCGGACTCGATCCGCGGTTCCCGGACCCTGTACGTGGGGGCGGGCACGGTGGACGCGTACGTGGACCTCGGAAAGGTGGGCGACAAGGACGTGACGGTCGACGAGGACCGTACGACGGCGACGCTCCGCCTGCCGCACGCGCGGCTCGCGACACCGGCGCTCGACCCGGACCGTTCGTACGCCGTGTCCAAGCAGCGCGGCCTGCTGGACCGGCTCGGCGACTTCTTCTCGGGCAACCCGAACAGCGAGCAGGCGGTGCAGAAGCTCGCCGTGCGGCACATCGGCGAGGCCGCGCGGCAGAGCGAGCTGACGGCGCGGGCGGAGACCAACACGACGGGCATGCTCAAGGGCCTGCTGCGGTCCCTCGGCTTCAAGGAGGTCACCGTCTCCTACGTCGCCTGACCGGGTGGCGCCCGGGGTGCGAGGACCGGCATCCCCGGGCGTTTCCTGGGTAACAGCCTTAGGACGCTGGGAAGTTGAAGCCTGGAGGACCGCAGATGGCCCGTGCAGCCTCACGTCCGCGTACCGCGAAGGCCAAGTCCGCGCCCACCCCCGCGAAACCGCAGCCCGCCCCAGGAGGAGTGAAGGCGTTCACGAAGCGGCTGACGGCCGTACGGATCCGGACCTCGAAGAAACCGGCGAAAACAGCGAAACCAGCGGCCCCCGCAACTGCCAAGAGCAAGAAACGCACCCCCAAGGACTCCCCCGCCGGCCCTCGTCCCCTCCCCCTCTACCTCCGCGTTCCCGCGATGGCCGTCGGCTTCGCCGTGCTCGTCGGGTTCGGCGCGATCCTCGCCCGCCTCACCCTCGAACCGTCCCCCGCCTCGGTGCCCCTGATCCACACGAACCTCCGCCCCGGCCACTCCCTCAAGGCGTACCTGGACCAGCCCGCGCTGCGGGACGCGGTGCGGCAGATCGGCGGGAACATCCTGCTGGGGGTCCCGTTCGGCATCCTCGTCCCCGTGGTCGCCCCGAAGGCGCGCGGCATCCTCAAGGTGCTGCTCCTGACGTCCCTCGTGATGCTCGCGGTCGAGTTCGCCCAGGGCGCCCTGGTCACCGGCCGCGCCTTCGACATCGACGACGTCATCCTCAACACGACGGGCGCCCTCATCGGCTACCTGCTCCTGGGCCGCCGCCTGGGGCGCGGGGTGCACGCGCGGCGCGGCTAGAGCCGTGGCCGCCAGGTGTAGCGGTCGCCGCCGACCCAGCGGATCGCGTCGGGGTCGTCGAGGTCGTGGATGGTGATGCCGTAGAGGGCCGCGGTGGCGAGGACCTCGGTGACGGCGTGGGCGGAGCCGACGACCCGGCCGTCGATCTCCATGATGCGGAATGGGGGTGTGCCCGGCTGGACCCCGAGCACCATGACCCGCGGGTGGGAGATGTAGGGGCTCGCTATCTCGGTCATGTAATCGAGGGTAAGACGACTCAGGCCGACCGCTACCCGGCGAGACGGACGGCCCCGCGCCCTACAAGCCGCCCCCCGGCCCCGGCCCCGGCCCCGGCCCCGGCGAGCGGACCCCCCGTTCCTGGGCAACCCTGGTGACATGCTCCCCGTAGAGGCCCTGGAGCGGATCGCGTTCCTGCTGGAGCGGTCCCTCGCCCCGCCGTACCGCGTGAAGGCGTTCCGTACGGCGGCCCGTGTGCTGTCGGCGCTGCCGGAGGCGGAGGTCGCGGACCGGGCGGCGGCGGGGACGCTGGAGTCGCTCAAGGGGGTCGGCCCGAAGACGGCGCAGGTGGTGCGGGAGGCCCTGGCCGGCCGTACCCCGGCGTATCTGGAGCGCGTGGCGGCCGAGCAGCCCCCGCCCCCGGAGGGCGGCGCGCGCCTGCGGGCCCTGCTGAAGGGGGACTGCCATCTGCACTCGGACTGGTCGGACGGCGGCAGCCCGATCGAGGAGATGGCCCGTACGGCGGCGGCGCTGGGCCACGAGTGGGCGGTGCTGACGGACCACTCGCCGCGCCTGACGGTGGCCCGGGGTCTCACGGCGGACCGCCTGCGCGAGCAGCTCGACCTGGTCGCGGAGCTGAACGCGACGTGGGCCCCGTTCCGCCTGCTCACCGGCATCGAGTGCGACATCCTCGACGACGGCTCCCTCGACCAGGACCCGGAGCTGCTGGCCCGCCTGGACGTGGTCGTCGTGTCGGTGCACTCCAAGCTGCGGATGGACGCCCGCTCGATGACCCGCCGCATGGTGGCCGCCGTACGCGACCCGCACGCGGACATCCTGGGCCACTGCACGGGCCGCCTGATCGCGGGAGAACAGGGGAAACAGCGCCCGGAGTCGGAGTTCGACGCGGCGGCGGTGTTCGCGGCGTGCGCGGAATCGGGGACGGCGGTGGAGATCAACAGCCGCCCGGAACGCCTGGACCCTCCCCGGCGGCTGCTGCGGCAGGCCGTGGACGCGGGGGTGCTGTTCTCGGTCGACACGGACGCGCACGCGCCGGGGCAGCTGGACTGGCAGGTGCTGGGGTGCGCGCGGGCGGAGGAGTGCGGGGTCCCGGCGGAGCGGGTGGTGACGACGTGGTCGTACGAACGGCTGATGGAGTGGGTGGGTGGCCGCGTTTGACTTCGAGAGCACTTCAATTCGTACGGTCGTCGGCATGAGCAACCTGAGCAACAGCGACACTCCTCAAGTCAAGATCGGTTCGGGTTTCGGTGCGCGCAGCACCGCTGACGACGTTCTCGCGGACCGTGACCTCACGGGCACGCTGGCCCTGGTGACCGGGGGCTACTCGGGCCTCGGGCTGGAGACGACGCGCGCGCTGGCGAGGGCGGGCGCGCGGGTGGTCGTACCGGCGCGGCGGGCGGATGTGGCCCGCGAGGCGGTTCGGGGGATCGCCGGGGTAGAGGTCGACGAGCTGGATCTCGGTGATCTGGAGAGCGTGCGGGCGTTCGCGGACCGCTTCCTCGCCTCCGGGCGCACCCTCGACCATGTGATCAACAGCGCCGGGATCATGGCCTGCCCCGAGACGCGCGTGGGTCCCGGCTGGGAGACCCAGTTCGCCACCAACCACCTCGGTCACTTCGCGCTGGTCAACCGGCTGTGGCCGGCGATCGAGCCGGGCGGCGCCCGCGTCGTGTCCGTCTCCTCGCGCGGCCACCACTTCTCCGGCGTCCGCTGGGACGACGTCGACTGGCGGCAGGGCTACGACAAGTGGCAGGCGTACGGCCAGGCGAAGACGGCGAACGCCCTGTTCGCCCTCCACCTCGACAAGCTGGGCCGCGCGTCGGGCGTGCGGGCGTTCTCCCTGCACCCGGGCGGCATCCTCACGCCCCTCCAGCGCCATCTGGCGAAGGAGGAGATGATCGAGCGCGGCTGGATCGACGAGAACGGCGAGCTGCTGATGCCGGAGGCGTTCAAGACGCCCGAGCAGGGCGCGGCGACGCAGGTGTGGGCGGCGACGTCGACGCGGCTCGACGGCCTGGGCGGGGTGTATCTGGAGGACTGCGAGGTGTCCGAGGAGGTGTCCGCCGAGGACATCGCGTCCGGGTCGGTGACCGCCGGTGTCGCGCCGTGGGCGCGGGACGCGGAGCAGGCGGAGCGGCTGTGGGCGCTGTCGGCGGAGCGGACGGGCGTGAACGCGTTCGCGGGCTGACCTGGGGAGGCGCTGACTCCGCTCGGGTCTAGGGGGTCAGCGCCTCGATCTCCCGTAGCGCGCCCAGCAGTTGGGGCGCCACGGTCTCCCGCGCCCACTGCCGGTGCCCCTCGCCGGCCTTCCTCGGGACCTGTTCCGTCAGCATGATCAGGTAGAGATAGGTGCGGTAGAGGGCGTACCGCTGCTGGGCGGAGTCGTCGAACTCCGCCTCTCCTCCGGCTTTTTGATATGCCGTCAGGAAATTCTCGTCCTCCCGGATGTCCGCGAGCAGGGCGAGGGAGACGAAGTCGGCCAGCGGATCACCCCAGAACATGCGTTCCCCGTCGATGAGTCCGGTGACGCGGGGGACGGCGGGGTCGATGAGGATGTTGCCGGGCCACAGGTCGAAGTGGATGAGGCAGGGGGTCGTGACGTCGTCCAGCGCGCCGTACGCCGTGCGGACGATCTCCCTGATCTCGCCTGTCGCGAGCGGGAGTTCGGCCGCGTAGTCGTCGGCGTCGGCGAGGACCGCGTCGAGCATGCCGGTGAACGCGGTACGCCAGTCGGGGGCGAGCGGGCCGAGGGCGCCGGAGGGATAGCCGTACGCCGGTCCGGTGATCCGGTGGAGGCGGGCGACGAGTCCGGCCAACTCGGCGCGCAGGGCGGCGTGTTGGGCGGGCTCGGACCACTGTTCGCCGGGTACGGCGGTCATCAGGAGGTAGCCGTCGCCCTGGGCCACGACCTTCGGGGCGGGTACGCCGGCCCGGGCCGCGCCCTCGTAGAACCGGGCCTCCGCCACGAGGAGTCGCTTCTCGTGGCGGAGGCCCTGGTCGGGTGGGGCGACCTTGAGGACGTACCGGGTGCCGTCGTCGAGGCGGAGTTCCTCGACGGCGTTGTAGGTGCCGCCGCTCAAGGGGGTGACGGCGACGAGGTGTCGGGCCGCGTCCTTCAGGACGCGCCGGGCCCGTTCCCAGGAGTCCGTCGTCATCTCCCGTGTCCTTCCGGTCAGTTCGCGGCGTACACGTCCTCGACGTAACGCCCGTTCGCCATCAGCTCGTTCAGCCAGGTCTCGGCCGCGGCGCCGTCGGCGTCGGGCGTGTGGTCCCGGTACAGCGTACGGAACGCGTCGCGCACCGCGGGTGCCATGCGCGAGCCGTCGCCGCAGACGTGGACGCGGGCGCCTTCGGTGAGCAGGTTCCAGACCTCATCGCCTTCGGCGGCGATCCGGTGCTGGACGTACCGGCCGTCGGGTCCGGCGCTGAAGGCGGGCCGGATCGAGACGGCTCCGGCGGTGTCGGCGGCGGTCAGTTCCTCGGCGTGCAGGTAGTCGGCGTCGGGGGCGGCGCAGCCGAAGTAACAGAGGGCGGGCGGGAGTTGTCCGGTCGCGTTGACACGGTCGGCGATCGCGCCCCGGAAGGGGGCGAGGCCTGTACCGGCGGCGATCATGATCACGGGCGTGGTGTGGTCGATGCGGAAGGCTTCGCGGCAGGGCTGGATGCGGGCGTACACGGTGTCGCCGGGGGCGAGGCCGGCGAGGTGGCCCGAACCGGTGCCCCGGTAGCGGCCGTTGCCCGAGCGGGCGGGGGCGTCGAGGAGGGAGACCATCAGGTCGACGTGGCCGGGGTCGTTGGCGGGTGAGGAGGAGATGGAGTAGTGGCGCAGGCGCAACGGGGTGAGCAGATCGAGGAGTTGGGCCCAGTCGAGGGCTCCGCGCAGCGCCGGGCCGGCCTCGATCAGCTCGGTCAGGGTGCGCGGGTCGTCGTCGGTGAGGGCGACGAGGGCGGCGCGTTCGGGCGGGCAGGGGTTGGCCGCGGCGAGCGCGGCGCGCTGGGCGGCGGTCGGGCGGTCCTGCAACTCGACGTAGTGGGCGAGAAGTTGACGTGCCGTCACCGGGCGGTCGACGGTGAGTCCGGCGCGGCGGGTGGGGCGGACGTCGAGGAGGGTGTCCGGGTCGAGGCCGAGCGCGGTGAGCGTACGGTCCACCAGGGCAGGGGAGTTGGCGGGGAGGACGGTGAGGTGGTCGGCCGTGCGGTACGTGGTGCCCTCGGGGAGGGCGACGCGCAGGAAGCACTTGCGGCGCGGGTGGTCGGGGTCGGTGAGGTCGTGCGCCTCGGTGACCGTCATCGGGACCAGGCCGTGGCGTTCGGCGAGGGCGTCGAGGGGGGTGCCGGTCAGGACGCGGACGGTGTAGGCGTTCTCCGGGGCCTCCATGTCCGCCGGGGTCGCCTCGGGGTCGCCGTACCGCTCCAGGAGCGCGGTGCGCAGGGTGCGGGTGAACTCCCGTACGGCGCCGGTGAGATCGCCGGAGGCGTCGGCCGCCGTGCGGTCGGTGAGGCGGGTCGCGCCGAGTTCGGCGAGGCGCTCGTCGATCCGGGTCGGGACGTGCTGGTAGGTGGCGGCCCAGTTGCGGTCGCCGACGCCGAGGACGGCGTAGGTGACGCCGGTGAGGTCGTGGTCCTCCTCCAGCCAGGCGGCGAAGGCGGTGGCGTCGTCGGTGGGGCGGCCGTTGTAGGAGGCGGCGGCGATGACGACGGGGCGGTCGGTGGGCAGGCCGCCGGCGTACGCGTCGAGGGGCGCCGTCTGTGTCGTGCACCCGATGTCGCCCGCCTCGTCGGCGAGTTGGGCGGCGAAGTCGCGGCAGGTGCCGTAGTTGCTGCCGTGCAGGAAGAGCGCGGAGGTGCCGGGGAGGACGCGGGCCGGGAGGGTCGCGGTGTCGGTGCTCGCCGGTTCGGTGGGCGCAACTCCCGGGAGGGGGGCGTGGGTTCGGTCGGCGGGCGTGCGCGGGGTGAGGGTGAGGGTGAAGCCGTCGGGCTTGAGGGTGAGGGTCTCCTTGACGGTGAGCCGGTAGCCGGCGTGGTCGTGGAGGCGGTAGCGGTGGACGAGCATCGCCAGGAGCATCGTCGCCTCGTGGAGCGCGAACTGCCGTCCGATGCAGGCGCGTTCGCCGGTCCCGAACGGTTTGAAGGCGTGCGGCGAGCGGGCCGCCTCCGCCTCGGGGGTGAAGCGTTCCGGGTCGAACAGGTCGGGGTTGTCGCCCCATGCGGGCTGCCGGTGCAGCATCGGCGTGAGGACGGTCACGGCCTGTCCGGCGCGCAGCGGGACGCGTCCGCCGAGGAGCGTGTCCTCCAGGGCGTGCCGGCCGAACACAGCGGCCGTGGGCCACAACCGCAGGGCCTCGTTGAGGACTTGGCGCGTGTAGGTGAGCCGGCCGACCTCGTCGTACGTCGGCTCGGGGTCCGTCTGGTCTCCCCACAGCGCGTCGGTCTCGCGGCGGACGAGGTTCAGGACCTCGGGGTGCTTGGCGAGGTAGTAGAGGGCGAACGACAGGGCCCCTGAGGTGGTTTCGTGTCCGGCGATGAGGAACGTGATGACCTGGTTGCGGATGTTGGCGTGGTCGAGGGTCGTGCCGTCCGCCGGGTGGGTGGCGCTCAGCATGAGGCCGAGGAGGTCGGTGGCGGCCGACTGGTCGGTGCCGGTGCGGGCGGCGATGACGTCGTCCACGACCTGCGCGAGGTAGGCCGCGTCGTCGCGGAACGCCTGGTCGGCCGCCGAGTGGTCCGTGCCGGGGACGCGGGCGAGGCGGGTCATGCTCCACTCCAGGCAGCGGACCATCGACTCGACGAAGGGGTGCGGCTGCGCGCGCTCGAAGGAGCCGAAGTCGTAGGCGAATCCGGCGAGTCCGATGGTGTCGAGGGTCATCCGGGTCATGTCGTCCGGCACGTTCACCGGCTGTCCGGCGCCGGCCGCGCGGTCCCACGCGTCGATCAGGCGGCGGGCCACCTTCAGCATCACCGGGTGGTAGGTGCGCATCGAGCCGAGCGCGAACGCGGGCATCAGAATGTCGTGCGCCTTCGCCCAGTTGGGCTCGTCGTTGTACGCGGTGAACAGGCCGTCGGCGGCGAACTCCCGTACGTTCTCCAGGGCGGGGCCGACATGTTTGGCGAACCTGGTCTCGTCCGCGAGGTCGCTCACCAGGTCCAGGTCCGCGACGAACAGCGTGTCCCGGCCGTGCAACCGCCGTACCAGGAGCGGCCCTTGCTCCCGCATCAGGCCCATCACCTGCTGGACCGGCGTGTGGCCGGGTCCGGTGGCGCTGATGTCGGCGACGGGGACGGACGTGGGCTGCGGATGCGGCGCGGTGGGGGACATGGCGCTCGGCTGCCTCTCTCTGGACGGCGGGTATGTCGTCCAGCGTTGTCCACGGGCGGGGGCGGGCCGGGCGGGAGGACTACACGATCGTGCAGTCAAGAATTCGCAATAGCCCTTGTGCTAAGCGTGTTCGGGGCTCACGGCTAGGCTGATCGGATGTCTGTCTCCGTGATCGCGCTCGACGAGACCACCGATCCGCCGCTGCGTCCGCTGCCCGCGCGGGCCGTCGAGCTGCTGACGGCCGTGTCGGCGCCGCCGCGGCTGGTCGCCCATCTGCGGCTGGTGCACGACGTCGCGGCCCAACTCCTCGACGCCGTCGCCGGGTTCGGGCTCGCCGTGGACCGGGAGGCGGTGCTGTTCGGGGCCGCGACGCACGACATCGGCAAGGCCCTGCACCCCGCCGAGCTGTCCGGGCCCGGGGCCCGACACGAGGAGGCTGGGCGGGAGTTGCTGCTGGCGCGTCGAGTGCCCGCCCCGCTCGCCCGGTTCGCGGGCACGCACGCGTCCTGGCAGTCCCCCGAGGCCGACGCCGAGGACCTCCTCGTGAGCCTCGCCGACAAGATCTGGAAGAACAAGCGCGTCACCGACCTGGAGGACCTCGTCGTCGCCGAACTCTCCCGCGCGTCCGGGCGCCCGGTCTGGGAGGTCTTCCTCACCCTGGACGAGAGTCTGACCCGCATCGGCGAGGCCGCCGACACCCGGCTCGCGTGGCAGGCCGTCCACCCCGTCCACGCCGGCCGATAGGGGCGGTCACATGCGAGAACCCGGCGCCGACGAGGCCGTCGTCTGGCGCAACCGCGCGCTCACCCTGTTCGACCGGGTGTCCGTCCCGGTCGCCGTGTGCGACGTGTACGGCGCCGTGCTGCTCGCGAATCCGGCGATGGCCGCCGAGTGCGGGTCCCCGCCTGGGCGGCTGAAGGGGCTGGACGTACTCGACCTGTTCCGGCCCGTCGAGGCGGAACAGGTCGAACGCATCGCCCAGGCGCTGCGGCTGCGGCACCGCTCCCGCTACCAGGTCTCCGTCCGGTGGGACACGCCCGGCGGCCGGGTCCGGCACGGCGAACTCACCGCCGACCCCGTCAGCGACGGCGTCGGCATGACCCCGGCGCTGCTGGTCATGCTGCGGGTCCTCACCGAGGAGACGCCCGCGCGCCCGGCCCCCTCCGACGCCGTGACCCCCGTCGAGGCCCGCATCCTCGCGCTGCTCGCCGGAGGCGCGACCACCGCACGCGCGGCGCGGGAGACAGGGCTGACACCGGACGGGGTGAGCTACCACCTGCGGCGGCTGTCGGCGCGGTGGGGGGCGGCGAACCGTACGGAGCTGGTGGCTCGGGCGTATGCGGAGGGGGTACTGACGGTGGGGGTGTGGCCGCCGGAGGGGAGGGGGGTCTAGGAAGGGGCGGGGGCTTAGGAGGGGCTGGGCTGTAGGAGGGGGCTGGGCTGGGTCTCGGGCGTGCGGAATCGGGGCGCCGGGGTCGAGGCACCGAGGTCGAGCGAGCAGGGCCCGGGCAGGAGGTGCGCCGTCTCAGGCGCCGGGAGTCGCCGCGCGCGCCGGTTCCGCTTCGTCCGTCGGCGTTTGCGCTCGTGCCGTTCCCGCCCCCTCCGGTGCCCCGAAGCGGGCCAGGGTGTGCCAGATCATCTTGAGGTCCTGGAGTTCGTACCGGCCGGTGCGGGCGGCGTCGCCGATCACCCGTGGGGTGATGTGGCCGTCGGCCGCGATCTCCTCGCCCAGGGCGGTGTACTCGGCGCCCCGGTAGTCCGCGTGGGCGTGGAGTTCCGCGACGGTGAGGCGGTAGCCGGGGTGCCATTCGACGGGGCACGGGAGGAGACGGGCGTCGTCCTCCACCTGCGTACCCCGGTAGCAGGCGTCCAGGACGACCGCCTCGACGTCCCGCGCGAGGTCGACTCCGCCGTGCACCTGGGTCTCGATGTAGTCGTTGAGCGCGTCCTGTTCGTCGGCTTCGGCGAGGGCGATCAATGAGGAGGACGCGGCGACGCCGAAATCGGTTGGCTCGGCGGCGCTGTCGGGATAGCAGAACGTCGCGCGGGCGAGCGTGTCGGCGGTGAGGCGGAAGTGGGAGGAGCCGAAGCGCGGGGCCGCGCCGACGACCTGGCGGCGGAAGTCGAGCGCGCCGTAGACGGGCCGTTCGTGCGGGGTGGCGTCGTCGTAGGCGCCGCCGAAGATCCGGCTCTCCCAGCGCCAGCGGTCGCCCCCGGGGTGCGCGGTGAGGCCGCCGTTGCTGGAGCCGGTGACGAACTGGGAGTGGTACGCGCCGTCCCGGGAGAGGGCCCGCAGAATCGGTTCCCCGCGTGTCGTGCGGTCGGGGTGGAAATTCAGGGTGATCCGCAGGTTTGGCGGAATGGCGGGCCCGTACGCGCGGGTGGAGACATGGGCGATGGCGGCACGCACGCGCGGGGACGCGAAATCCACTGGAACCTCCTGACGACAGCTGCTTACTCTAGCCCCGAACCTAGGACCACTAGGTTCGAGATTCGAACTCCCTGGAGGCTAACCGTGCGCGCGCTCACCGAGAACGAGATCCGCAGCTCCTTCGTGAACTGTTCAAAAGGTGAGGCCAAGCGGCTCGCGATCCCGCGCGACCTGGACGTACGCCCCTGGGACGACCTCGACTTCCTCGGCTGGCGCGACCCCGGGGCGCCCGACCGCAGCTACCTGGTCGCCGAACACGGGGGCCGCCTCGTCGGCGTGACCCTGCGCTTCCCGTCGTCCCAGCGCGGCTTCCTGCACCGCAGCATGTGCTCCCTGTGCCTCACGACCCACCGGGGCGGCGGCGTCTCCCTGATGACCGCGCGCAAGGCCGGCGCGGCGGGCCGCGAGGGCAACTCCGTCGGCGTCTACATGTGCACGGACCTCGCCTGTTCGCTGTACGTCCGGGGCCGCAAGGTCCCCGACTCGGGCAGCCGCTTCGAGGAGAGCCTGACGGTGGAGGAGCAGGTCGCCCGTACGACGGGGCTGCTGGCGGGGTTCCTCGACAAGCTCGCCGTCTGACTCACTGCGCGCGCAGGCGGGCCGCCGTCACGCGGTGGAGGTGGATCAGCACGTCGTGCGCGCGGGCGAGGGCGACGTCCGAGGGGCCCTCGCCCGGGTAGGCCGTGCCGATCCTGCGCGTGGGGCGTGCCGTGCGGAGCCACTCCCGCGCGGGCGCGCGTACGGTGCGCAGGTCCAGGACGTAGTTCCGGTACCGGACGCGGTCGAGGGTGGCCTCGTTGCTGCCGGGCTCCGGCGGGCCGACCGTCCACCGCCTGACGGCCGTCTCGGCGGCGTCCGTGGCCATGAACGAGCCGTGTCCGAACGTCACGCCGACGCTGACGTAGCCGTCCCCGAGGCGGTCCCTCAGGAACGCGCCCTGCATCTTCGGGTAGCTGTCCGGGTCCACCGGTACGTACCCGATGTGATCGTCGTGCGCCGACAGGAGGACCTTGGTTCCGGTGTGCGCGGCCCACCAGGCGACGTTCGCGGCCATCGCCTCGTCGCGGTAGCGCATCCCGGCCGCGATCTGCGGTCGGCCCCGCTCGAACTCGAACGCGTACTGGCCCGCCGTGCGGTCGATGGCCGTGGCGTTCTGGACGGCCATCGCGTATCCGGCGCCGGACGGTTTCTCCTTGATCAGCTTCAGCGCCTGGGCGGTCCGTTCCGCGCGCTCCTCGCGGACCTCGTACGGGGTGGCGAGGTACTCCTCGATGTATGCGCCCGTCTGCCGGGTCGGGCGCAGGCCCGCGTACAGCTCGGCGAGCCTCGCGCTCAGCTCCGGGCGGTGTTCGGCGACGTACCGCTCGACCTCGTCGTACACCTCGGGGCCCGTCCAGGCGATGTCGTCGCCGAGGAAGCGTACGGGGTCGTGGGGGTGGTGGATGTTGTACGTCCGCATCCACTTGACCAGGGCCAGGTAGTCGGTGTTGTTCCACCAGCGGTAGTCGCGCTGGAACTCCTCCTTGAAGATCTGCTCCGGGGTGCCCTTGCCGTGAACGACGTACGCGTCCAGGCGGCGGCCGGTGCTCCAGGGGGTTTCCAGGGCGAAGGTGCGGAAGCCCTGTTCCTCGACGAGGTGGCGGAAGACTCGGGCTTTGAGGGCGAAGAAGTCGTGCGAGCCGTGGGTGGCTTCGCCCAGGCCGACGACCTCGGCATCGCCGATGGCCTGGTCGAGGGGGCGGAGGTCTCGGGTGTCGCCGCCGGGTTCGGGGGTGCGGAGGGGGTGGGCGGAGTGGTTCAGGGCGGTGAGGACCGGAGCGGGGGTAGGGGCGGGCGTCGCGGTGGCGGGGGTTGCGGTGAGGGCGAGGGTGAGGGTGAGGAGGGTGGCGGCGGTTGCGGGGGTTGTTAAGTGCGTGCGGATCATGATCACAGCGTGGCTCGGTACGGGGGCGGGGGGACATCCCGCTGGCCACCGTTGTGGGGTGGGGGTAGCTGGAATGCGGGGTGTTCGGGGGTGGGGCGGAAGCGTTCGAGGTGGGGGCGGGGCGGAGTTCAGGGCGGAGTTCAGGCGAGGGTTGACCCGAACGGGTGATCGAGTGAGGGTGGGGAACTGGGTGGGGAGGGCCGGGCGTTCAACGGGCAACTGGGGACGGCTCGGGCAGGAGACGGCGGAAGGAGCGGGGTCATGGCGGAGGCGACGGTTCGGATCGACGGGGATGTCGTGCGGATGCCCGGTGGGGTGGCCGTGCAGTTCATGCGGACGCTGCGGCTGCCGGAGACGGGGACGCATCCGCTGCCTCCGGGGCTCGGGGACTTTCCGGTGCGGCGGATCGCCGACTATCCCGACACGGCGCCCGCGCACTGGCTCGCCCGGGGCGGGGTGATGCTGCCGATGTACCTGCGCGAGGCGATGTGGCTGAACTTCACGGGGACGAAGGAACCGGCCGCGCTCCAGGTCGGGGCGGGGAAGGTGTGCGCGGTCTCGGGCGAGCCGTGGAGCGACCGCCTCTCCCGGGACCCCCAGAACTACGTGGTCCTTCCCCGCCAGCCCTGGCTCGACGGCATCAATTCCGGGAAGGGCACCGTCCGCCAGTTCGTCGCCGTTCCGCTGGGGCTCGGGGCGACGGTCGAGGGGCAGGTCACCGGCGAGGAGACCTGGGGCGGGGTCCAGCTCCAGTCGTTCACGCTGACCGAGGAGCGGCTCCGGGTCTGGCGCGAGGCGCAGCGCCGGCACACGAAGCGGCTCGGACCGACCGGTTTCCTCGCGGAGGGCCCCGCCGCGAGTCCGATGCGCGCGATGGCCGCCGCGCCTCGTGCGGGTGCGGCGATGGGGCTCGGTGTCGGCGGTTCCATGCGGCAGGAGGTCTACCGCGACGACCGCCCCCTCACGGACTGGTCCCCCACCCCGGCGGCCCGCCTCTTCGTCCACCTCGTCACTCCCCCGGAATGGCAGCGCATCACCGGCGAGGCTCCCCCGCCGTCCCCGGTCGACCGCGCGGCATACACGCAGGCCGGGTTGCCGTGGTTCGACTACTACGACGAGACCGCGGAGGACCTGACACCGACCGGAACACTGGGCGGGGTGAAGCCGGTGGGCGACTGGATCGGCGACGACCTGGAAGCGTGGCAGGAGCCGGGGGCGGGGCAGGTGACGCCGTTGAAGGATGCGCGGGGGAAGGTGGTGGAGGACGGGGAGTGGTGAGGGCCAGCGCCGGAGCGGGGAGCGGCTGAGGGGAGGGCGCCACTGGTGGCCGACGACAGGCGGGGGCGGCTAGCGCAGGCAGCTCACGGCGGGCGACGGGCCCGGGTGCCATGCGGGCGGCGGGCAGCAGGCACGGGCAGCGAGCGGTAGGCACGGGCAACGCGCGGCAGGCGGCAGGCGGCAGGCGGCAGGAAACGGGCACGCGCGGAGGGCGGCAAGAAACAGGCAGCAGGCAGCGCGCGGCGGGCAGCGGGCAGCGGGCAGCGGGAAACGGGCGGCGGGAAACGGTCCTTGCTGGGGCTTCCGTTTTGCGTCCTCGGGGTTCGGCGGGTCATGGTGGCTGACGGCAGTGGTGGCGAGGATGTGAGGTGCGGGATGGGTGGCGGGTGGAGCAGGCGGCGGTTCGCCGGGGTGTTGGGGGCTGTGGTCGGAGGCGGGGTTGTGGGGTGTGCCGGTGAGGGGCGGGAGGCTGTGGCGGAGAGCGCGGCGAGGGATTCCGGGGCGGGTGGGTCCGGAGCAGCAGGTGGGTCTGGGGTGGGTGGGGCCGGGGTGGGGGCCGTTCCGAGTGGGGCGCCCAGTTCTGTGGGTGATGGGCCTCGGCCTCTTTACGTCGGTACCTATACGTCCCAGGAGGGTGGCGGGGAGGGGATTCGGTTCGCGTCGTATCACCCGGTGACCGGGGAGATCGCGTCCGGCAGGACGGTGACCGGGGTGCCGGACCCCTCGTTCCTGGCCGTGCATCCGGACGGGCGGACCCTGTACGCGGTGAACGAGCAGGAGCGGGGCGCGGTGACCGCCGTGCGGATCGCGGACGGGCAGGTGTTGGGGAGTCGGGGGACAGGGGGGCGGCACCCCTGTCATCTGTCGGTGCATCCCAGTGGGAAGTGGCTGCTGAGCGCGGATTACGGGTCGGGGAGCGTGGCCGTGCACCCGATCGGGAGCGGTGGTGAGCTGGGGGAACGCACCCAGTCCGTGACGCACGACTCGCCCGCGCCGGGGCCCGGTCAGCAAGGGCCGCACGCGCATCAGATCGTGACCACGCCGGACGGACGGCATGTGCTGGCGGTGGATCTGGGCACCGACACGGTCTACACGTACCGGCTCGACGCCACTGCGGGGAAGCTCACCGAGGTCTCCCGCGCGCAGACCCGTTCGGGAGCGGGCCCCCGGCATCTGGTGTTCCACCCCGGGGGCCGGTACGCGTACCTGGCCAACGAGTTGGACGACACCATCGCCGTGTGCGCGTACGACGCGGAGTCGGGGCGCCTGACGATCGGGGAGCCGCAGTCGACGGGATCGAAGACGCGGCCCACCTACCCGTCCCAGCCTGTGGTGACGCCGGACGGGGCGTACGTGTATCTCGCGAACCGGGGTGACAACACGCTGGCCAGGTACGGCGTGGAGGCGGACGGCGCGAGGCTGCGCCTGCTGGACACGGTCGAGGTGGGCGGCGACTTCCCCCGCCACGTCTCCCTCTCCCCCGACGGCACCCTGCTGTTCGCCTCGAACCAGCGCTCCGACGCGGTCACCGTCTTCCACGTGAACCCGACGACCGGCACCCTCACCCCGACCGGCGCACCGTACGCCTCACCGACGCCGGTCTGCGCACTGCCCCTCTGACCCACCCCGCCCGCCCGAGGCCCCCGGACCACTCAACCGGCACGACGAACCCCGCGCCCCTGAGCAGCCGCCACCACGAACCCCACGTCCCCTCGACAACCGGCACCACGAACCGCGCGCTCATCAGCAACCGCCACCACGAGCCCCGCTCTCCTCAGCAACTCACATCGCCCCCGCTCCTCGACACAGGAACCGGCACCGGCACCGGCACCACGCCCCCTCCCCCTCAGCCGCCCCCGCCGCAAAGCGCCCTCACCCCTCCTCCCTCTGCCTCTGCAACGCCCGCCCGCAGGACGCCGCGCTCGCCTGCATCAGCAACGCATGCATCCGCTCGGTCAGTTGGGACACATCGTCGGCCGGAGCATGGAACGCGAGCCGCACATCGCCATGCGTACGGGCCCGCTCGATGCGCAGCGTCAGCCCGTGCCGGTCCACGGCGAGAGGGTGGACGCGGACGGCGCCGTGGAGGCTGTCCCGGCCGACGAGCCGCGTGAGGCGTTCGACCGCGTCGGGGTGGGAGTCCGCGAGGTGCGTGAGGAGTTGGGCCTCGGCGCCGGCGAGGGGGTCCGGCGTGGCGGTGGCGAACTCGTCGCGGTCCACCACGACCGCGCCCGTGGGCTGCTTGAGTACGATGCGCGTGGCGTGGAAGCCGAGGACCCCGTCCTCGGGGGTGAACCAGCCGGCGAGCCAGAGGCGGGAGCGGATGCGGCCCCGGACGGGGACGGGGGCGACGTCGGCGAACTCCAGGACCGAGGAGGGCTCGCCGCGCGGCGCGCAGATCGCGGCGGTGACGAGGGCGCTGTCGTCGGGGACGGAGAGCAGTACACGGCCGTCGTCGGTGACGGTGTGGGCGCCGATGAACTCCTCGCGTCCGCCGTCCGCGGTGACCCCGCAGGACCAGGCGGTCGCGAGGATCGACCGGGCGCGCTCAGCCGCGGAAGGCGCGGCAGTCCAGCTCGGGTTGTCACCCATCCAAAGACCTCCTTAGGTAAGCCTCACCTAACTTACCGAAGATCGGGGCGCACGCCAACCACCGGTCCACGCCAACCACCCACCCCACACCGCTTCACCCAGCAGCACAGCTCACACCAGCACCCCCAACAACGCCCGCGCACACAGATCCCGCACCTGCGCCCGCGACAACTCACCCCCGCGCAGCCACTCCAGGGACACGGACGTCATGAACGCGAGCCACCCCCGCACCGCGAGCCGCACCTCGGGGCGTTCCCCGAAGAGCGGCCCGAACTCGGGGTCGGCGGCGAGCGCGGCGAGGATCTGCCGCTCCTGCGCGGCGAGCGCCCGCTGATAGACGCGCCGCACTGCCTGGTCACCGGCCGCGTCGGCGCGGTGGAAGGCACGGAAGCTGTGCGCGTGGGACTCGACGTAGCCGAGGAAGACGTCGAGCCCGGCGGAGAGCTGTTCACGGGCCGGCACTCCGGGGACCGCGGCCGTCAGCCGCAGCATCCGCACGCTCTCGCGCTCGACGACCGCCGCGAAGAAGTCCCGTTTCGTCGGGAAGTAGTGGTAGAGCAGCCCGCGCGAGACCCCGGCGATCTCGGCGACCTGCTCGATCCACACCTCGTCGTACGGGCTCTCGGAGAACAGCTGGGCGCCGACCGACAACAACTGCTCGCGACGCTCCTCGGCACTGAGCCGGCGCCGGACGCGCTCCCCCTGTTCGGCGGTCATACGCGCACTTTACTTGACGCCGGTTCAGTAGGCGGATCAGACTGAAACGCGCTATTGAACCCACGTACAACACGCTCAACGTGCCGCAGGATCAAGGGAGATCGCGTCATGACGGGGACGACGACAGGCACCGGCACCGGCCTGCCCAAGGGCTTCCGCGACGCCGCGCAGGGCTGGCCCGAACTGCACCGGATACCGCACCCGAAAGGCCGCCTGCCGCTGCTCGGCGACGTACGCGGCGTGAACCGCAGCACCCCCCTCCAGGACACGCTGCGCTTCGGCACCGAACTCGGCCCGATCTTCCGCCGCAAGGCGTTCGGCAAGGAGTTCGTGTTCGTCGGCGGCGCACGGCTGGCGGCCGACCTCGCGGACGAGTCGCGGTTCGCCAAGCATGTCGGCCTCGGCATCGCGAACCTCCGCCCGATCGCCGGGGACGGCCTGTTCACGGCGCACAACCACGAGCCCAACTGGCAGCTCGCGCATGACGTGCTGGCACCCGGGTTCAGCCGGGAGGCGATGGCCGCGTACCACCCGATGATGCTGGAGGTGGCGGCCCGCCTCACCGCGGGCTGGGACCGTGCGGCGGCGGACGGGACCACCGTGGACGTCCCCGGGGACATGACGAAGCTGACCCTGGAGACGATCTCCCGCACCGGCTTCGGCCACGACTTCGGCTCCTTCGAACGGACCCGCCCGCACCCCTTCGTCACCGCGATGGTCGGCACGCTCAGCTACGCGCAGCGCCTCAACGGCCTGCCGTTTCCCGCCCTGTTGAGGCGCGCGGCCAAACGCAACGAGGCCGACATCGCGTTCCTCAACGACACCGTCGACGACCTCGTGCGCGCCCGGAAGGCGAGCGGCGGCGGGGACGGCGACCTGCTCGACCGGATGCTGGAGACGGCCCACCCGGAGACGGGCGAGCGGCTGTCCGCCGAGAACGTGCGCCGACAGGTGATCACCTTCCTGGTCGCCGGGCACGAGACGACGTCGGGGGCGCTCTCCTTCGCCCTGCACTACCTCTCCCTGCACCCCGAGGTCGCCGCCCGCGCCCGCGCGGAGGTGGACCGGGTGTGGGGCGACAGAGAGCTGCCGGGGTACGAGCAGGTCGCCAAACTCCGGTACGTACGGCGGGTGTTGGACGAGACGCTGCGGCTGTGGCCGACGGCGCCCGCGTTCTCGCGGGAGGCGCTGGAGGACACCGTGCTCGCCGGGGAGCACCCGATGCGGCGCGGCGCCTGGGTGCTGGTCCTGATCTCGCTGCTGCACCGCGACCCCGAGGCGTGGGGCCCGGACGCCGAGCGGTTCGACCCGGACCGCTTCGACGCGGCACAGGTCCGCGCGCGGCCCGCGCACACCTTCAAGCCGTGGGGTACGGGCGCCCGCGCCTGCATCGGCCGGCAGTTCGCGCTGCACGAGGCGACACTCGTCCTCGGACTCCTGCTGCGCCGCTACGAGTTGAGGGCCGACCCCGCGTACCGGCTCCAGGTGACGGAACGCCTGACGCTGATGCCGGAGGGCCTGCGCCTGGGCCTCGAACGCCGAACACCCGCCCCCGGCAAGGCCGTTGAGGACCGCACAGCGACCGCGCCCCCCGTAGAACCCACGAACACCGGCCCCGCGCACCCCGACCTCTCGGACCCTTGCCCCACAGGCACCACCCCCACAGGCACCGCCGCTCCGGACCCCGCCCCCGCCTCACCCCCCGGCTGTCCAGTGCACCGGCCTGCCGACTGACCCCGGCAGCCGCGTCCCCGCGCTCCCCCGCGCCGCGTCGACCTGCGGCTGGAGCAGGAACAGCGCCCCGCGCAGGTCCGCGTCGCTGAGGTCGGCGTCCCGCAGATCCGCCCCGATCAGGTCCGCACCCCGCAGATCCGCGCCGGTGAGGTCGGCGGCGATCAGGTAGGCGCCCCGCAGATCGGCTCCGCGCAGATCGGCGCCCCTCAGCCGGGCCCCCATGAGGTCGGCGCCCCGCCGCCGCTTCTTCTTCCCCGGCACCCCGGCCCGCGCCAACTCGCTCGCCTCGGCCAGCAGTCGGGCCACGGACTGCCGGTGAGCGGCGACGTCCAGCGCGAGCAGTTCGTCCGGCGTCCCCCGGGTCAGCGCGTCCGTCCGGGACAGCGCCTCGCGCAGCCCGGCGTGCGCGGGACGCGCGGCGGGCAGCGCGAGGGCCTCGGTGAGGTAGGCCAGGAGTTCGTGCAACTGCCGTACGACCGGGAAGACTTCGTGCATACGGCGGCCCCCGTCGCGGCCCTCGAAGACGACCTGGGAGACCTTCTGGCCGGCGCCGAGGCAGTCGTACACCGTGCAGCCGTTGAAGCCCCGCTGCCGCAGCTGGTCGTGGATGGAGCAGGTGTGGTCCGCGAGGAGGTTGCGGCAGGGGGTGCCGGCGGGCTTGTCGAAGGCGAAGTCCGCCGAGCGCGCGAAGGGCAGCGCCACACAGCACAGCCCGAAACAGCTATCGCAGTCGCCGCGCAGGTCAGTGGGCGCGGGCTTCGTCTCTTCCATCCCGCCACCCTACTGACCTGCGTACTTGTCCCGCGAACCGGTCAGCGGACGATGCCCTCCGGTACGTCGAGCCGGGCGAGGCGGCGCGGGTCGGCCAGGATGTGCAGGCCCACGATCCGGTCGTCCACGACCGTGACGCCCATGACCGAACGGACCGTCCCCTCCACCACGCTGACGACCCCGACGTCGCCGCCGACCAGGGCGAACCGGCCGAACGGGGCGAACTCGCGGAACAGCAGCGCCTGTTCGGCGACCCGCGCGGCGCCCCGGACCAGCTTCGAGGCGGCCCGGCCGCGCACCAGGGCGCCGGAGTCGGCGCGCAGGACGACGTCCGGGTCCAGGACCGCGAGCAGGGCGTCGAAGTCGCCGGTCCGGGCGGCCGTCATGAACGCCTCCACGACCCGGTGCTGGCGTGCCCGGTCCGGCGGCGCGGCCGGGGTGGCGCCCCGCACCTTGCGGCGGGCCCGGCTCGCGAGCTGGCGCGTCGTCGCCGGGGTGCGCTCCACGATCTCCGCGATGTCGTCGAAGGGCACCGCGAACATGTCGTGCAGCACGAACGCGAGCCGCTCCGCCGGGTCCAGGGTGTCCAGGACGATCAGCATCGCCAGGCCGACCGAGTCCGCGTGCACGGCTTCCGTCTCGGGGCTCACGAGCGGCGTGATCACCGGGTCCGGGACGGACGCCTCGTCGATCGGCTGCTCCCCTCGGGACGTCCGCGCGTTCAGCAGGTCCAGGCAGATGCGGCCCGTCACCGTCGTCAGCCAGGCCGGCAGGCTGCGGATCTCCGCCGGGTCCTGGCGGGACAGTCTCAGCCAGGTCTCCTGGACGGCGTCCTCCGCCTCGCTCAGCGAGCCGAGCATGCGGTAGGCGACCGACCTGAGGTGGGGGCGCTGCTCCTCGAAGCGGGCCGCCAGGGTGTCGGGCGCGGGGTGCGACGGGGTGGTCATGCGCCTGCTCCCCCCGCTCCCCGGGACGATCACGCCTCGTCCCGCGTCAGCGCGAGCAGTCGGTCCAGTACCCGCGTGCCTCCCGCTCTGATCCCGTCGTGCTCGAACTCGTCGGTCACCCACGTCCGCAGGCCCTTGATCGCCCCGGCCGTCTCCAGCGAGTGCGCGGTGTGGACGTACAGGTCGTCGTGGTAGACCGCCGCCGCCACCGGGACCTCGTTCGCCGCCAGGCGGGCCTTGTCGTACAGCGGGGTCCAGTCGGTGCGGGCCGCCAGGAGGTCCGCCGTCTCCTTCAGGGGACGCAGGGCCGGGTCGGTGTCGAACATCCACGGGTGGATGGTCTCGCCCGTGAACAGGAACGGGTCCGTGCCGGTGAACTGCGGGAATTCGGCGCGTACCCGGTCCGCCGACCATGCCGTCGGCCGGTCGTCCTGGCCGTAGATCGACTCGTGGACCAGCGCGTAGAGGGGGTTCTTCGCGTACGACAGGTGGTTCTGGAGGTTCTCCCGGAACTCGTCGGAGAGGGTCCGGCCCGCGAGCGTCGGGACGAACGCGTGTTCCAGGAGGTGGTGGAGGTGGTGGCTGCCTTCGCCGCCGCCCAGGAGGATGCCGAGGGTGCGGAAGCCGTCGACCGTGAGGAGGCCGCCGTTCGGCAGGGTCAGCGGGTTGTCCGCCAGGTACTCGGCGATACGGCGGGCTCGCTCCGCGTCCTGCGGGTAGCGGGCGTAGTGCGCGGTGACCTTGAGTTCCATGCGCGGGTAGGCCGCGCGGTACACGTCGTCCGCGTGGGCGTCGAGGGACGGGAGGCCGCCGGTGATGACGGCGGCGGCGAGGCCCTCGGGGGCGAACGACAGGTACGTGACCGTGCAGAACCCGCCGTAGCTCTGGCCGAGGACGGTCCAGGGGGCGTCGCCGGTCAGCTCGCGGCGGATCAGTTCGCAGTCACGGACGATGGAGTCGGCACGGAAGCGGGTGAGGTACGCGGCCTGCTCGGCGGGACCTCCGCGCAAGGGCAGTGTCTGCCGGGTCGCCGGTGTCGAGTGCCCGGTCCCCCGCTGGTCCAGCATCAGCACCCGGTACTCCCTGAGCGCCCTCGCCAGCCACCCGGGGCGCCCGACGCTGCGGTCAGCCCCGAACCCCGGCCCGCCCTGGAGGTACAGCAGCCACGGCAGCTCCTGGCCCGCCTTCTCACTGGCGACGACCTCACGGGCGTACAGGGAGATCGTCTCCCCGTGCGGGTCGGCGTGGTCGAGGGGGACGGTGAAGCGGTGGTCGGTGAGGACGACGCCGGGCTGGCGGTAGTGCGGGTCGGTCACGGCTGCTCCCGGGGTGAAGGCGGACAGCCCCCATGATCACTCACCGCGCCGACAGACTCGACCTCCGCACCACCAGCTCCGGCTGGAGCACCACCCCGCGGTGCTCGTGCGCCCGCTTCGGGGTCTCCTCGTCCGTCTCCTCCAGCAGCAGTTCCGCCGCCAACGCCCCCATCGTGACGGCCGGTTGGCGCACGGACGTCAGCGGCACCGCGGCTGCCGCCGCGAACTCGATGTCGTCGTACCCGACGATCGCGAGGTCGTCCGGGACGTTCACACCGGCGGCGTACATGGCCTGGAGGACACCCAGCGCCAGCAGGTCGTTCGCGCAGAACACCGCCGTCGGCCGGTCCGCGAGGCCCAGCAGCCGGGCGCCCGCGTCGCGCCCGGCGGCGACGTCGAGGCGCTCGGTCGGCAGCTCGCGGAGCCGTTCGGGGCCGAGCCCCGCCTCGGCGAGCGCCTGGAGCGCGCCGGTCCGGCGGTCGCGGACCTGGTTGAAGCCGGGCGGGCCGCTGACGTACGCGATGGAGCGGTGGCCCGCGTCGATGAGGTGGCGTACGGCGAGGGCGCCGCCGGCGACGTCGTCGACGGAGACCGAGCACTCGGTCGTACCGTCCGAGACGCGGTCGACGAGGACGAAGGGGATGCCGTGCCGGCGGAACGACGCTATGTTGCGCCCGGTCGCGTCGGCGGGCGTGAACAGGACGCCCCGCACCCGCTGTTCGGCGAAGAGGGAGAGGTAGTCGGCCTCTTCGGAGACGCTCTCGGCGCTGTTGCAGACCATCACGCCGAGCCCGGCGTTGCGGGCGGCGCGCTCGGCTCCCCGGGCGACGTCGACGAAGAAGGGGTTGCCCATGTCGAGGACGAGGAGCCCCATGATCCGGCTGCGCCCGGCGCGCAGCTGGCGCGCGGACTCGCTGCGCACGTACCCGAGACGGTCGATCGCGGACAGAACGCGCGCCCGGGTCTCGGTCGCGACCGTGTCCGGGCGGTTGATGACGTTGGAGACCGTGCCGACGGAGACTCCGGCGGCGCGGGCCACGTCCTTGATCCCCACCGACTGGGCCATCGGACGGATACCTCCAGGTGAGCGGGGTACGGCGGGCGGAACCTCACAGTACCGTCCCGGCCGTACCCCTGGCGGGTCAGGCGGGCAGCGCGAAGTCGACGACGTGCAGCGCCGACGGCGTCGTACCGCTGGACTTCTCCTGGTACATGAAGGACAGGACGTTGTCGGCGGCGACCCGTGACTCGTCGATGACGACCTCGCCGAAGGCGTTGAGTCCGGAGCCGTCGTACAGGACCGTCCAGTCGGTGTAGCCGGAGGACTTGGAGGCGGCGGCGATCCGGCCGAAGGGGAAGATCGCGTAGGCGTTGCCGTACTTGTCCAGGAGCAGCTTGGTGCGCTGGCTGGAGTTCAGCGGGACCGGGATCTCGGTCTTCTGCCAGGCGCCGGAAGCGTTCTTGCGCAGGTGGAAGGCGCGTCCGTTGGCGGTGCGGTCGTTCACGTAGTTCGTCGTGCACTGGCCGAAGCGGCCGGGGACGTAGGAGATGATCGCGTGCGGCAGGCCGGAGGCGTCGGTGGTCTGGCTCTCCTGGTTCATCAGGGAGTGGTCGGGGTTGAGGGCGTCGACCACGAGCCCGCTGTCGGTGACGGCGACCTTGTCGGAGCCGCCGGTGGTGCCGACGACGGTGCCCGCGTTGTTGCGCCAGGTGCGGCCCCGGTCGTCGGAGTAGACGTAGCCGGTGTCGTGGTTGGTGATGCCGCCCGAGGAGCACATGACCGCGCCGTTCTGCTCCCGCCAGGTGAAGAAGGAGTGCAGGCGGCCGTTCTTGTCGTAGTCGATGCCGTGCAGGTACATGTTGCGGGCCGTCGAGGAGCCGTGCTCGCTCGTGTACGTCCCCGTCGAGCTGGACCACTCCCCGAGCGCCGTCCAGCGCGAACCGTCGTACTCGGCAAGGGCGTTGCGGCCGTTGCCGGAGATCGCGACCCGGTAGCTGAGCTGCAACTTCCCTTCGGGCGTGGCGATGAACTGCGGGTAGGTGAACTGGGTCGTCAGCGCCAGCCCGTCCAGGGTGGTCTGCACGGCGCCGAACGCGGCCGAAGTCCACGCCGTGGTACCGGGGTTGTCCATGAGCCCGGCGACCGACTTGACGTAGAAGAAGCCGTCGCTGTGGGAGTCCATGTTGAGGTGGAGGCGGCCGTCGACCTTGGAGACGCCCATGGAGATGACGTTGTGGGAGTCGTTCGCCTTGAGCTGGTGGGAGAGCGTGACCGTGGACCAGGCCGAGGAGTTCAGGGCGCGGCGGGCGACGACCGCGTTGCGGGTGGCCGTGTACCAGACGGCGTACTGGTAGCCCTTGTAGGTCAACAGGCCGTTCTTCTGGAACGAGTTGTTGTTGACCAGGCCGTCGTAGGAGACGAAGAAGACGGCCTGGGCGTCGAGTCGGGTGTTCTGGCGGAGGGCGACGGAGGGGCCGGGGTCGGCCGCTCGCGCGGTTCCTGCTATGCCTGGCGTGCTCACGGCGGCAAGTATCGCTGTCGTGAGGACGGTACGTCTTTTCATGAGCGGCTCCTGAAAGCGGGGGTCCCCTGGGGAGAACGGGGTTCAGGCGAGGTGGAAGACCTCGGTGAGCGGTTTCATGGCCTCGTCCGGGCGGGCGCCGTCCAGCGACTCGAAGAACGGCGCCATCTCGGCCTGCCAGCGGGCGTTGACGTCGGTGGCCTCCATGCCGGCCTGCGCGGCGGCGAAGTCGTCGGTCTCCAGGTAGCCCACCAGGAGGCCGTCCTCGCGCAGGAACAGCGAGTAGTTGCGCCAGCCGGTGGCGCTGAGCGCCTCCAGCATCTCCGGCCACACCTCGGCGTGGCGCTCGCGGTACTCGTCGAGCCGGTCCGCGCGGACCTTCAGCAGAAAGCAGACACGCTGCATCAACGCCCCCTGAATGTAAGAGAACTGACGGTTGATCAGAAGTTGAACTGGTCGATGTTCTTCGCGTCGAACACCGTCGGCTTGCCCAGCGTGATCACGCCGTTCGCGCCGATCGTGTACGTCGTCGACCCCGCCTTGAAGGTCTCGCCCTCCTTGCCGGTGATCTGCCCCGAGGACAGCGCCACAGCCGTACGCGCCGCGAGGTCGCCGAGCTTCGCCGGGTCCCACAGCTCGAACGCCTCGACGGTGCCGTTCTTGACGTAGTTGCGCATGTCGTTGGGGGTGCCGAGGCCGGTGAGCTTGACCTTGCCCTTGTACTTGGAGCCGGAGAGGTACTGGGCGGCGGCCTTGATGCCGACGGTCGTCGGGGAGATGATCCCCTTCAGGTTCGGGTACTCCTGGAGGAGGCCCTGGGTCTGCTGGAAGGACTGCTGCGCGTCGTCGTTGCCGTAGGCGATCTTGACGAGCTTCATGTCCTTGTACTTCGGGTCCTTCAGCTCCTGCTTCATGAAGTCGATCCACGCGTTCTGGTTGGTCGCGGTCTGCGCGGCCGACAGGATCGCGATCTCGCCCTTGTAGCCGATCTGTTCGGCGAGGAGCTGCACCTCGGTACGGCCGAGGTCCTCGCCGCTGGCCTGCGAGATGAACGCGTTGCGGCACTCGGGGTTGGTGTCCGAGTCGTAGGTGACGACCTTGATGCCGTTGCCCATGGCGGTCTTCAGCGCCGGGCACAGCGCGCCGGGGTCCTGCGCGGAGACGGCGATCGCGTCGACCTGCTGCTGGGTGAGCGTGTTGACGTAACTCACCTGGCCGGAGGTGTCGGTGGCGCTGGACGGGCCGACCTCCTTGTAGCTGGAGCCGAGTTCCTTCAGCGCGGTCTCGCCGCCCTTGTCGGCGCTCGTGAAGTACGGGTTGTTGACCTGCTTCGGCAGGAAGCCGACGGTCAGCCCCTTCTTGGTCGCGGCGTTCGGATCGGCCTTGCCACCGGTGTTCGCGGCGCCGCTGTTCTCGGTCTTCACGTCCTCCTTGGTGGTCCCGCCGCACGCGGTGGCGGTCAGGGCGAGGGAGGAGACGGCGGCGAGGGCGACGCAGGTGCGGCGGAGGGTGGTCTTGCGCATGGCGGGTTTCCTTTACGAGAGCGGAGTTACGACGTCGGTGTCGAGGCGGCTTGTCTGCCCGCCCTCGCGACGGAGATCTGGCGGGCGACCCTCGGGCCGAGCACCGAGATGACCAGCAGGACGCCGGTGACGACGATCTGCGACTGTGCGGAGACGTCCTGGAGGCTCATGACGTTCTGCGCGGTGCCGAGCAGGAACACCCCGGCGATGGCGCCCCCCAGGGTCCCCTTGCCCCCGTCGAAGTCGATGCCGCCGAGCAGCACGGCGGCGATGACGGAGAGTTCGAGGCCGGTGGCGTTGTCGTAGCGGGCGCTGGCGTAGTGCAGCGCCCAGAAGATCCCGGTCAGCGAGGCCATGAGCCCGGTGACGACGAACAGGATCAGCTTGCCCCGCTTGACGCGGATGCCCGCGAACCGCGCGGCCTCCTCGCTGGCGCCGATCGCGAACACGGACCGCCCGAACGGGGTGGCGTGCAGGACGACGACGGCGATGGCCAGCAGCACGACGAACGGCAGGAACGCCTGCGGCAGGAAGCTGTCGCCGACCCGCCCGGCCGCGAAGTCGAGGTACTGGGACGGGAAGTCGGTGACCGCGTCGGACCCGAGGACGATCTGCGCGATACCGCGATACGCGGCGAGCGTCCCGATGGTGACGGCGAGGGAGGGCAGGCCGAGCCGGGTGACGAGCAGCCCGTTGATCAGCCCGCACACCACACCGAGGACGAGGCAGATGGGAATGATCGTCTCGATCGTCATGCCCTCGTTCCACAGCCGCCCCATGACGGCCCCGGAGAGCCCGGCGGTCGAGGCGACGGACAGGTCGATCTCGCCGGAGACGACGAGCATCGTCATCGGCAGCGCGATGAGCGCGATCGGCAGCGTGTTCCCCAGCAGGAACGACAGGTTGAGCGCGTTGCCGAACCCGTCCACGGTGGTGAAGGAGAGCAGCAGCAGGACGACCAGCAGGCCACCGACGACGGTGTCCCAACGGACGGCCCTGGTCAGGGACTCAGGCACGGGGATCACCCTTCTTCTCTACGACGGTCTTCTGTACGCCGTTGCCGTTCGCGGCGATCCGCGCGGCCCCCGCCTTCTTCTTCAGCGAGGCGGCGACCCGCACCGCGACGACCCGGTCCACGGCGATGGCGAGCAGCAGCAGGACCCCGTTGATGGCGAGGACCCACACGGAGCTGACGCCGAGCGCGGGCAGCACGCTGTTGACGGACGTCAGCAGCAGCGCGCCGAGGGCCGCGCCGTACACGCTCCCGGAGCCGCCGGTGAAGACGACCCCGCCGACGACGACGGCGCTGACGACGGTGAGTTCGTAGCCGTTGCCGGTCCCGGAGTCGACGTTCCCGAACCGGGCCAGGTACAGCGCGCCGGCGAGCCCGGCGAGGGCCCCGCAGAACGTGTACGCGGCGAGGATCCGCTTGCGGACCGGGATCCCGGCGAGCCGCGCGGCCTCGGGGTTGGAGCCGAGCGCGTACAGTTCGCGTCCGCTGCCGAAGTGCTTGAGGTAGTAGGCGGTCGCGACGAGCACGGCCAGCGCGATGAGCGCGAGGTAGGGGACGGCGGAGATGCCGCCGGAGCCGAAGTCGACGAAGGAGCCGGGCAGGTCGGCGGCGGTGATCTGGCGGGAGCCGACCCAGATCGAGTCGATGCCCCGGATGATGTAGAGGGTGCCGAGGGTGACGACGAGCGCGGGGACCTGGCCGAGGCTGACGAGCAGCCCGTTGAGGAGCCCGAACCCGATGCCGAGCAGGACGGCGAGGACGACCGCGATCACCGGGTTGCCGCCGCCGTGCAGGTAGGTGCCGGCGGCGAAGGCGCTGATGCCGAGGGTGGAGCCGACGGACAGGTCGACGTTCCTCGTGATGACGACCAGCGACTGGCCGGTGGCGACCAGGACCAGGATCGTCGCGTTCAGCAGCAGGTCCTTGATGCCCTGCTCGGAGAGGAACTCGCTGTTGCCTGCCTGGGTGATGGCGATCATCGCCAGGAAGACGACCAGGATGGCGAGTTCGCGCATCTTGAAGACACGGTCGACGAGCCGGGTCCCGGAGGACTTCGGCACCTCGACGGGCAGGGCGCTCATGCGGCCCTCCCGGTGGCTGCGGCCATCACGGTTTCCTCGGTGGCGTCGGAACGGGAGATCTCGGCGGTGATCCGGCCCTCGTGCATGACGAGGACGCGGTCGGCCATACCGAGGATCTCGGGCAGGTCGGAGGAGATCATCAGGACGGCGACGCCGTCGGCCGCGAGTTCACTCAGCAGGCGGTGCACCTCGGCCTTCGTACCGACGTCGATGCCCCGGGTGGGTTCGTCGACGATCAGCACCTGCGGGCCGGTGGCCAGCCATTTCGCGAGGACGACCTTCTGCTGGTTTCCACCCGAAAGAGTGTTGACGGTGTCGGCCAGGCGGGCGTACTTGACCTGGAGCTTGACGGCCCAGTCGAGGGAGCGGCTGCGCTCGGCGCCCCGGTCCATGAGGCCGGCCTTCACGGTCGTCCGCAGTCCGGTGAGGCCGATGTTGCGCTCGATGGACATGTCCATCACGAGGCCCTGGGCGCGGCGGTCCTCGGGGACCAGGGCGAGACCTGCGGCCATCGCGACGGAGGGGGCGCCGTTGGTGAGGGGGCGGCCGTCGACGACGACCTCGCCGCCGTCCCAGCGGTCGATGCCGAACACGGCCCGCGCGACCTCGGTGCGGCCGGCGCCGACGAGCCCGGCGAGGCCGACGATCTCGCCGCGCCGTACGTCGAAGGAGACGTCGGTGAAGACGCCCTCGCGGGTCAGGCGGCGCACGCTCAGGGCGACGGCGCCGGGGGTGACGTCCTGCTTCGGGTACAGCTCGTCCAGGTCGCGGCCGACCATGCGGCGCACCAGGTCGTCCTCGGTCATGCCGTCGATGGGCTCGCTGGCGATCCAGGCGCCGTCGCGCAGCGTCGTCACCCGCTGGCAGATCTCGAAGATCTCCTCCAGCCGGTGCGAGATGAACAGGACCGCCGCGCCCTGTTCGCGCAGGGTGCGGACGACGCCGAAGAGGCGGGCGACCTCGCTGCCGGTGAGGGCGGCGGTCGGCTCGTCCATGATCAGGACCCGGGCGTCGAAGGAGAGCGCCTTGGCGATCTCGACGATCTGCTGGTCGGCGATGGACAGGCCGCGCGCCGGGCGGTCGGGGTCCAGGGCGACGCCCAGGCGGGTCATCAGGGCGGCGGTGGCCTCGTGGGTGGCCTTGTGGTCGATGCGGCCGAGGGCGCGGCGCGGCTGGCGGCCCATGAAGATGTTCTCGGCGATCGACAGGTCGGGGAAGAGCGTGGGCTCCTGGTAGATCACGGCGATACCGGCGTCGCGGGCGTCACCGGGGCCGTGGAAGGCGACCGGTGCGCCGTCCAGCAGCACCTGGCCGGTATCCGGCCTGTGCACCCCGGCGAGCGTCTTGATCAGCGTCGACTTGCCCGCGCCGTTCTCCCCGGCGAGCGCGTGCACCTCGCCGGGGAACAGCTCCAGGGAGACGCCGCGCAGGGCGCGGACGGCGCCGAAGGACTTGGCGACGTCCTTGAGCGCCAGCACCGGGGCGGGTCCCGGGTCGGACGGGTGGGTCATGGGGACTCCTCGACGACGACGCCGGCGGTGAGGCCCCACGACGTCGTGAAAGGTTTCAACTGGATTGCCGGGACCGTAGGCACCACGGGCATGTCACGTCAATGGGTCCGCCTCGAAAAAATTTCGATAGCCGAAGGTCACGCGACGGTCACGGAGAACCCGCCCGGCCGGAGGGGTTGACACTCCCCCGGCGTGCTCATAGCTTCCCCTTCTGAATCGTTTCATCCGCGCCTGCCTCTGGAGCCCGAAGTGACCGATCTCGCCGCGGTGAAGGCCGCACTGAAGAACCAGGCCGTCGAGACGCCGTCGTGGGCGTACGGGAACTCGGGCACCCGCTTCAAGGTGTTCGCCCAGCAGGGGGTCCCGCGCACGCCCTGGGAGAAGCTGGACGACGCCGCGCAGGTCCACGCGTTCACCGGCGTGGCCCCCACCGTCGCCCTGCACATTCCGTGGGACAAGGTCGAGGACTACTCGGCACTTGCGAAACATGCCGAGGAGCGGGGCCTGAAGCTGGGCGCCATCAACTCCAACACGTTTCAGGACGACGACTTCAAGCTCGGCAGCGTCTGCCACGCGGACGCCGCTGTGCGCCGCAAGGCCGTGGCCCATCTCGTCGAGTGCGTCGACATCATGGACGCGACCGGGTCGCGGGACCTGAAGCTGTGGTTCGCCGACGGGACGAACTATCCGGGGCAGGACGACATCGTTGCCCGGCAGGAGCGGCTGGGCGAGGCGCTGGCGGAGGTGTACGCGCGGCTCGGTGACGATCAGCGGATGCTGCTGGAGTACAAGTTCTTCGAGCCGGCGTTCTACACGACCGACGTACCGGACTGGGGAACCGCCTACGCCCACTGCCTCAAGCTCGGGCCGAAGGCTCAGGTCGTCGTCGACACGGGGCATCACGCGCCGGGGACCAACATCGAGTTCATCGTCGCGCTGCTGCTGCGGGAGGGGAAGCTCGGGGGGTTCGACTTCAACTCGCGGTTCTACGCGGACGACGACCTGATGGTGGGGGCCGCCGACCCGTTCCAGCTGTTCCGGATCATGTACGAGGTCTCGCGGGGTGGGGGGTTCACCTCGGACGTCGCGTTCATGCTCGACCAGTGCCACAACCTCGAAGCGAAGATTCCGGCGATCATCCGGTCGGTGATGAACGTGCAGGAGGCGACGGCCAAGGCGCTGCTGGTCGACCGGGAGGCGCTGGGCGCGGCGCAGGTCGCCGGGGACGTCCTGGCGGCGAACGCGGTGCTGATGGACGCGTTCAACACGGATGTGCGTCCGTTGCTGCGGGAGGTGCGTGAGGAGATGGGGCTGGACGGCGACCCCATCGCCGCGTACGGCCGGTCCGGTTGGGCCGAGAAGATCGTGGCGGAGCGTGTGGGTGGGCAGCAGGCCGGGTGGGGAGCCTGAGCCTCCGGCACCAGCAGAAGAAACAGTCCCCTTCTCCCCAGAAAGCTAAGGAAAGATCCGTGAGCGTTCATCCCGAGGCCGCTGCCCTCATCGCTCGGTCGCGTCGGCTCGGTGCCGATCCTCGTAACACCAACTACGCCGGCGGGAATGCGTCCGCGAAGGGCGACGCCGTCGATCCTGTGACCGGGACCGATGTGCCGCTGATGTGGGTCAAGGGGTCCGGGGGCGACCTCGGGACGCTGACCGAGGCCGGGCTCGCCGTGCTGCGGCTCGACCGGCTGCGCTCGCTCGTCGACGTGTACCCCGGCGTCGAGCGCGAGGACGAGATGGTCGCCGCGTTCGACTACTGCCTGCACGGCAAGGGCGGCGCCGCTCCTTCCATCGACACCGCCATGCACGGGCTCGTCGACGCCGCGCACGTCGACCACCTCCACCCCGACTCCGGGATCGCGCTCGCCTGCGCGGCCGACGGGGAGAAGCTGACCGCCGAGTGTTTCGGGGACACGGTCGCGTGGGTGCCCTGGCGGCGGCCCGGGTTCCAGCTCGGCCTGGACATCGCGGCCATCAAGGAGGCCAACCCGCAGGCCATCGGCGTGATCCTGGGCGGGCACGGGATCACCGCGTGGGGCGACACCGCCGAGGAGTGCGAGCGCAACTCGCTGCACATCATCCGGACCGCCGAGAAGTTCCTCGCGGAAAAGGGCAAGGCCGAGCCGTTCGGTGCGGTGATCGACGGGTACGAGGCGCTGCCGGACGCCGAGCGCCGGGAGCGGGCCGCCGCGCTCGCGCCGTACGTCCGTGCGCTCGCGTCGCGGGACAAGCCGCAGGTCGGACACTTCACCGACGCGGCGCCGGTGCTGGAGTTCCTCGCGCGCGCCGAGCACCCCCGGCTGGCCGCGCTGGGCACCTCCTGCCCGGACCACTTCCTGCGCACGAAGGTCCGCCCGCTCGTCCTCGACCTGCCGCCGGCCGCCCCGCTGGAGGACGCGGTGGCGCGGCTGACGGAGTTGCACGCCGAGTACCGCGAGGAGTACGCCGCCTACTACGCGCGGCACGCCGACGCGGACTCGCCCGCCCTGCGCGGCGCCGACCCGGCGATCGTGCTGGTCCCGGGCGTCGGGATGTTCTCCTTCGGGAAGGACAAGCAGACGGCGCGGGTCGCCGGGGAGTTCTACGTCAACGCGATCAACGTGATGCGCGGGGCCGAGGCGGTCTCGTCGTACGCGCCGATCGAGGAGTCGGAGAAGTTCCGCATCGAGTACTGGGCGCTGGAGGAGGCCAAGCTCCAGCGGATGCCGAAGCCCAAGGCGCTGGCGACGCGCGTGGCGCTCGTGACGGGTGCCGGGAGCGGAATCGGGAAGGCGATCGCGCAGCGGCTGGTGGCCGAGGGGGCGTGTGTCGTCGTCGCGGACCTCAACGCCGGGAACGCGGCTGCTGTGGCCGAGGAGTTGGGCGGCTCGGACAAGGCCGTCGCGGTCACGGTCGACGTGACGTCCGAGGAGCAGATCGCCGAGGCGTTCAAGGCGGCCGTGCTCGCGTTCGGCGGTGTGGACCTGGTCGTGAACAACGCCGGCATCTCCATCTCCAAGCCGCTGCTGGAGACGTCGGCGAAGGACTGGGACCTCCAGCACGACATCATGGCGCGCGGGTCGTTCCTGGTGTCGCGGGAGGCGGCGCGGGTGATGACCGCGCAGGGCATCGGCGGGGACATCGTCTACATCGCCTCGAAGAACTCCGTCTTCGCCGGTCCGAACAACATCGCGTACTCCGCGACCAAGGCCGACCAGGCCCACCAAGTACGGCTGCTGGCAGCCGAGTTGGGCGAGCACGGGATCCGGGTCAACGGGGTCAACCCGGACGGGGTCGTGCGCGGGTCCGGGATCTTCGCCGGGGGCTGGGGTGCCCAGCGGGCGGCGACCTACGGGATCGAGGAGGAGAAACTCGGCGAGTTCTACGCGCAGCGCACCATCCTCAAGCGCGAGGTGCTGCCCGAGCACGTCGCCAACGCCGTGTTCGCGCTGACGGGCGGGGAGTTGACGCACACCACGGGGCTGCATGTGCCGGTCGACGCGGGTGTGGCCGCCGCGTTCCTGCGGTGAGCGGGCGTCAGAAGGCTTACGCGGCCGTCGACCTGGGCGCGTCCAGTGGACGCGTGATGGCCGGCCGCGTGAGCCCCGACTCGCTGGAGCTGACGGAGGTGCACCGGTTCACCAACCGGCCGGTGCGGCTTCCGGAGGGGCTGCGGTGGGACGTACTCGCCCTGTACGGCGGCGTGTTGGACGGGCTGAAGGCGGCCGGTCAGGTCGACTCCGTCGGCATCGACAGCTGGGCCGTGGACTACGGGCTGCTGGACGCCGACGGGGTGCTCCTCGGCAACCCCGTGCACTACCGGGACTCCCGCACGGAGGGGGTCGCGGAGAAGGTGTGGGCGTCGGTCCCGGCGGCCGAGCTGTACGCGGCGACCGGGTTGCAGTACGCGCCCTTCAACACGCTGTACCAGCTCGCGGCATCACAGGGGTCCGCTCAACTCGCCCAAGCTGAACGCCTGTTGCTGATCCCGGATCTGCTGACGTACTGGCTGACCGGCGAGCAGGGCACCGAGCTCACCAACGCCTCGACGACCCAGCTGATCGATCCCCGGACGCGCGACTGGTCGGCCGAGGTCGCCGAACGCGTCGGGATCGACCTGGGGTTGTTCGCGCCGCTGCGGCAACCCGGCGACCGTGCCGGGGAGTTGCTGCCCGCCGTCCTGGAGGAGACCGGGCTCGCCGGCCCCGTCCCGGTGACGGCCGTCGCCTCGCACGACACCGCCTCAGCGGTGGCCGCCGTACCCGCGGGGAGCGAGCGGTTCGCGTACATCAGCACGGGGACCTGGTCGCTGGCCGGTCTCGAACTGGACGCGCCGGTCCTCACGGAGGAGAGCCGGGCCGCGAACTTCACCAACGAGCTGGGGATCGACGGCACGGTCCGCTACCTGCGCAACATCATGGGGCTCTGGCTGCTCCAGGAGTGCGTACGGGCGTGGGGCGAGCCGGACCTGGGGCTCCTCCTGCGGGAGGCCGCCGCAGCGCCGGCGCTGCGGTCGGTGGTGGACGCGGGGGACGCGGCGTTCCTCGCGCCGGGGCGGATGCCGGAGCGGATCGCCGAGGCGTGCCGGGCGTCGGGCCAGCCGGTCCCGGAGTCACGGGGTGGGATCACCCGGTGCATCCTCGACTCCCTCGCCCTCGCTCATCGCCGGGCGGTCGAGGACGCCCAGCGGCTCGCCGATCACCCCGTCGACGTCGTCCACATCGTCGGGGGCGGGACGCGCAACGCGCTGCTGTGCCAACTCACCGCCGACGCCTGCGGGTTGCCGGTCGTCGCGGGGCCGACCGAGGCCGCCGCGCTCGGGAACGTGCTGGTGCAGGCGCGGGCGCACGGGCTGGTCGGCGACCGGACCGACATGCGGCGCCTGCTGGTCCAGAGCCTGCCGCTGACCCGGTACGAGCCCCAGGGGGGCACGGACCGGTGGCGGGAGGCACAGGAGCGGCTCGGGGGGCGGTGAGGGGCCGCTCCCGCAGACCGGGTGGGGTGCGCATCCCCGGGACCGCACCCCACCCCTCCGCCCCCTTTCTCCCCGCCTTCTCCCTTCTCGCCCCGTCTCCGACTACCCTGCACTCATCCGATGACTGACCCCGAGGAGCCGCGATGCGTGTCGCTCTGTTCCTGACCTGTGTCAACGACACGCTGTATCCGGACACCGGCCGGGCCGTGGTGAAGCTCCTGACCAGGCTGGGCGTCGACGTGGACTTCCCGATGGCGCAGACGTGCTGCGGGCAGGCCCACTACAACACCGGGTACCGGCACCAGGCGGAACCGCTGGCCCGGAAGTTCTCCGATGTCTTCGGGGGGTACGACGCGATCGTCACGCCGTCCGGATCATGCGGCGCGATGGTGCGGGAGCTGTATCCCCGAATGGGCGAGCGGGCGCGGGCGGAGGGCCGGGGGGACTCGCTGGCCACGGTGCTCGCGCCGGTCGTGCCGAAGACGTACGAGCTGACGGAGTTCCTGGTGGACGTGCTGGGAGTGACGGATGTGGGGGCGTACTACCCGCACACGGTGACCTACCACCCGACCTGTCACGGGCTGCGCAGCCTCGGGCTCGGCGGGCGGCCGTACCAACTCCTCAAGGCCGTCAAGGGACTTGAGCTGGTGGAGCTGCCGGGCGCGGAGGAGTGCTGCGGGTTCGGAGGGACCTTCGCCGTGAAGAACTCCGACGTCTCGGCGGCGATGGGCGCGGACAAGGTCCGCAACGCCGCGTCGACCGGCGCGGAGGTGCTGTGCGCCGCCGACAACTCGTGTCTGATGCACATCGGGGGGACGATGGCCCGGCTCAGGACCGGCATGCGGCCGGTGCACATCGCGGAGATCCTGGCGAGCACGGAGGAGGAACCCGCCGTATGAGTGGAACGTTCGTAGGGATGCCGGCGTTCCCGGTGGCCGCGAAGGAGGCCGTCGGCAACGCGACCCTGCGCGGGAACCTGCGCCACGCCACGCACACGATCCGCGCCAAGCGCGCCAAGGCCGTCGCCGAGGTGTCGGACTGGGCGGAGCTGCGCGAGGCGGGCAAGCGGATCAAGGACCACACGCTGCGCCAACTCGACCGGTATCTCGTCCAGTTGGAGGAGTCGGTCACGGCTGCGGGGGGTGTCGTGCACTGGGCAGCCGACGCCGACGAGGCGAACGCGATCGTCACCCGACTCGTGAAGGAGACCGGCGAGACTGAGGTCGTCAAGGTCAAGTCGATGGCCACGCAGGAGATCGGCCTCAACGAGGCACTCGAAGCGGCGGGCATCCACGCGTACGAGACCGATCTCGCCGAGCTGATCGTCCAGTTGGGCAAGGACCGGCCCTCGCACATCCTCGTCCCGGCGATCCACCGCAACCGGGGTGAGATCCGGGACATCTTCCGCACCGAGATGAGCGAGTGGGGCCGCCCCGCCCCCGAGGGCCTCACCGACACGCCCGCCGAACTCGCCGAGGCTGCCCGGCTGCACCTGCGGGAGAAGTTCCTGCGCGCCAAGGTCGGCGTCTCCGGCGCGAACTTCATGGTCGCCGACACCGGCACCCTCGTCGTCGTCGAGTCCGAGGGCAACGGGCGGATGTGCCTGACCCTCCCCGAGACGCTGATCTCGGTCGTCGGCATCGAGAAGATCGTGCCGACCTGGCAGGACCTGGAGGTCTTCCTCCAGACCCTGCCGCGCTCCTCGACGGCCGAGCGGATGAACCCGTACACCTCGATGTGGACCGGTACGACGGACGGCGACGGGCCGCGCGTCTTCCACCTGGTCCTGCTGGACAACGGGCGCAGCGACACCCTCGCCGACGAGGTCGGGCGGCAGGCGCTGCGGTGCATTCGCTGCTCGGCGTGCCTGAACGTGTGCCCGGTGTACGAGCGGGCCGGTGGGCACGCGTACGGGTCGGTGTACCCGGGGCCGATCGGGGCGATCCTCAGCCCTCAACTCCGGGGCACGGGAAGCGAGATCGACGCCTCGCTGCCGTACGCGTCGTCGCTGTGCGGGGCGTGTTACGAGGTGTGCCCGGTCGCGATCGACATTCCCGAGGTGCTGGTGCATCTGCGGGAGCGGGTCGTGCAGGGCGGGCCCGTCGTGCGGGAGGGGAACCGGGTCGTGCTGAAGCCCGCGAAGGGTCATGCCGCCGAGCGGGCCGCGATGCGGGCGGCGGGGTGGGCGTTCGGGCGGGCGGGCGCGCTGCGGGCGGGGCAGCGGGCCGCCTCGCGGAGCCGGCGGTTCCATCCGCGGACGCTGCCCGGGCCCGGTAAGGCGTGGAGCGGGACGCGGGATCTGCCGACGGTGCCCGTCGAGCCGTTCCGTGACTGGTGGCAGCGGACCCGAGGGGGCGCGAAGTGAGCAGCAGGGAACGGGTGTTGGGGCGGGTGCGGCGCGCTCTCGCCGATGTGCCGCGTGACGATGCGCCGGTGGAGCGGGGGTATCTGCGGGAGCACGGGGGGCTGAGTCCGGCGGAGTGTGTCGAGTTGCTGGCGGAGAATCTGGCGGATTATCGGGCGATCGTGCACCGGACGGAGGAGCAGGAACTCGACGATCTGATCATGCGACTGCTCGCCGCGCGGGGTTCCGAACATGTCCTGGTGCCTCCCGGCCTGCCTGCGCACTGGCTGGCCTCCGCCGACCCGGTACGCATCCACGATCGCGCCGCCAACACGCCTGCCTACCTCGACAAGATCGAGAGCGTGATCACCGGCTGCGCTCTCGCCATCGCCGAGACCGGCACGATCGTCCTGGACGGCAGTCCTGGCCAGGGACGACGCCGGATCACCCTCATCCCCGACCACCACATCTGCGTCGTCCGCGTGCCGGATCAGGTCGTGTCGTCCGTACCGCAGGCGCTCGAACGGCTGGACCCCTTGCGGCCGTTGACCTGGATCTCGGGTCCGTCGGCGACGAGTGACATTGAGCTGGACCGGGTCGAGGGTGTGCACGGGCCCCGGACGCTGGAAGTGATCCTGGTAAGCAGTGACAACGTTGGTGAACAAGCGCTTAGATAGGAGCGTCCGTGCCGCCTCTCCTGCCGGAGGCCCCCTTGTTCACGTCCGTCGACGACGTCTCCGCCCGCCTCGCCGGGGCCGGGTACCTCGCCTCCCCGGCGATCGCCACGACCGTCTTCCTCGCCGACCGCCTCGGCAAGCCGCTGCTCGTCGAGGGCCCGGCCGGGGTCGGGAAGACGGAGCTGGCGAAGGCGGTCGCGGCGGTGGGCGGCGCCGAACTGGTCCGGCTCCAGTGCTACGAGGGCATCGACGAGTCCCGCGCGCTGTACGAGTGGAACCACGCCAAGCAGTTGCTGCGGATCAGCGCGGGGCGTGACGAGACGTGGGACGAGGCGTGTACCGACATCTTCAGCGAGGAGTTCCTCCTCCCCCGGCCCCTGCTGACGGCGATCCGCGGGGACGCGCGCAAGGTGCTGCTGATCGACGAGACCGACAAGGCGGACGTCGAGGTGGAGGGGCTGCTCCTGGAGGTGCTCAGCGACTTCCAGGTCACCGTCCCGGAGTTGGGCACGGTCACCGCGACGCACCGGCCGTTCGTCGTCCTCACCTCCAACGCCAGCCGTGAGCTGTCCGAGGCGCTGCGGCGGCGCTGCCTGTTCCTGCACATCGGGTTCCCGGAGGAGGAGCTGGAGCGGCGGATCGTCCGGCTGAAGGTGCCCGGCGTGGAGGAGGCGCTGGCCGCGTCCGTGGTGCGGGTCGTGGGGGCGCTGCGGGCGATGGACCTGCGCAAGGCGCCCTCGGTCGCGGAGACCGTCGACTGGGCGCGCACCCTGCTCGCGCTCGGCGCGGACACGCTGGACGAGACCGTCGTGCGCGAGACCCTCGGGGTCGTCCTCAAGCACCAGGACGACATCCTGAAGGCCGCCGCCAAGCTCGACCTGGACGCGGTGTGAACGACGTCGCGGCCCGCCTCGCCGGGTTCGTCGGCGTGCTGCGCGAGCACGGGGTGTCGGTGGGGACCGGCGAGACCGTCGACGCGGCCGAGGCACTCGCCGTGCTCGGGTTCGACGACCGCGAGGTGCTGCGCGAAGGGCTCGCGGCGACCCTGCTGCACACGGCGGGGCAACGCGCGGTGTTCGACTCCGTCTTCGACCTGTACTTCCCGCGCTCCGTGGGGGCGCCGGGGCAGGCGCCGGGCGACCGGGAGTCGCTGCGGGAGCGGCTCGCGGAGGCTCTCGCGGACAACGACGGCGCGGCGCTGGGGCAGTTGGCCGTCGAGGCGGTCGACGCCCTGGGCGGGTACGGGAGTTCGCCGGGGTCGGACGGGTGGTCGGCGCACCAGACCCTCGAACGGCTGCGTCCCCAGACCCTGTTGGCGCGGGTCCGCGACGACGTGCGCTCGCGGGGTGCCGGTACGGGGTTCGCGGACCGGCTCCTCGAAGACGAACTCCGGGCGCGCATCGAGGAGTTCCGGGCACTGGTGGCCGCCGAGGCGCGGCGCCGGGTGGCCGAGCGGCGCGGCCGGGAGATGATCGCGCGGCGCGCGGTGGCGCCGACCGCCGACCGGGTGGACTTCCTGTACGCCGGGCGCGACCGGCTTGCCGAACTGCGGCGTACGGTGCAGCCGTTGGCGCGCAAGCTCGCGACGCGGCTGGCGGCGCGGCGGCGGCGTGCCGCGCGGGGGACGATCGATCTGCGGCGCACGCTGCGGGCCTCCCTGTCGACGGGCGGGGTGCCCGTCCGTCCGGTGCTGCGCCGGCGGCGGCCCGTGCGGCCCGAACTGGTCCTGCTCTGCGACGTGTCGGGGTCCGTGTCCGGGTTCTCCGACTTCACGATGCTGCTCGTGCAGGCCCTCCACGACCAGTTCTCGAAGGTCCGCGTCTTCGCGTTCGTCAACCGGATCGACGAGGTGACCGGCCTCCTGCGGCACGGCGCCGCCGACCCGGCGGGGCTCGGTGCGGTGATCCGCGCGGAGGCCGACCTCACGCGCTGGCACGGCAGCAGCGACTACGGCACCGCGCTGGGCGAGTTCGCCGAGCGGTACGGCCTCACGCTGACCCCGCGCGCCACCGTCTTCGTCCTCGGCGACGCCCGCACCAACATGAGCGACCCGAACCTCGCGGCGGTCCGCGAGATCACCGGCCGCGCGCGGCGCGTGCACTGGCTGAACCCCGAGCCCCGGTCGCTGTGGGGCACCGGGGACTCGGCGGCCCTCGAGTACGCCGGGCTGGTCGCGATGCACGAGTGCCGCACCGCCCGCCAGCTCGGCGATCTCGTAAGCCGGCTGCTCCCGGTCTGACCTCGTGCTGTTCCCCGTCCGGGCGGGGGGATTGGGCCGATCCGCTGGCGTCCGGCCCTGTCGAGGCCGCCGGTACGGGGTGCGCCGGTGCGCGGGCGCTGTGATGGAAGCCGTCACGCCCCTTCTGCCTGTGAGTCCGTCCCATGCGCCTTGTCCCCACCGACCCCCACCTGCGCCGCAGCGGTCTGCTCGCGGTGTTCGCCTTCGTCCTCGTGCTGGCGGTCTGCGCGAGCGGCTTCCTGCTCTATCTCAACGAACGCCACGCCCGGAGCCGGGACCTGCTGGTCGGTGAGGCCGGGTCCGTCGACCGCGTCGACATTCAGGTCACCGTCCAGAAGGTGGACGCCGCCGACCAGCGCGCCACCCTGAGAGTGGCCGTCGCCCCTTCCGGTATCTACGGCGACCCCACGACCGGTGTGCCCGCCCGTGACCTTGAGCTGACGACGTCGGGGCTGGCCCGTGACCGGCTGGCCTTCCCCGCCGGGCGGCCCACCTCGGCACAGGAGGTGTCCGTCGTCCTCTCCGGCGGGACGATCTCCGACTACCCCTTCGACCGCTACTCCGCCGAGGTCTTCTTCAGCGCCGCCGTGGGCGGGCGCGAGGTGCCCGTGACGCTGTCGGTGGAGGAGGCCGATCCCTTCTTCCTGCTCCGTCCGGCCGAGGCCGAGCAGTTCGGCGGCGTGGTGCAGGCAGAGGTCCGGTTCGTGCGCTCGCGCGGGTCGTTCATCCTGGCGTGGTTCATGATGGTCGCGATGTGGCTGCTCGGGCTCGCGGTGGCCTCGGCGGCCTGGATCATCGTGAGCCGGCGGCGTGGCCTGGTGTGGCCCGCCCTGAGCTGGATGGCCGCCACCCTGTTCGCCCTGGTGGGTATGCGCAACGCCGCGCCCGGCAGCCCGCCCGCGGGTTCGCTGCTCGACTACGCGTCCTTCTTCTGGGTCGAGCTGCTGATCGCGGGCGGCCTGTGCGCCGTTGTCGTGCAGGGCCTGGTCCTGGAGATGCGCGAACGCCGGGCCGAAGAAACGCCTCCGGCCGGCGCCTGAGCCGCTTATCCCTGGCCGTCGGCGGCGACGACGGTCAGGGAGCCCATCATTCCGTTGTCCTCGTGTCCGGTGACGTGGCAGTGGAACATCCATTGCCCGGTGAAGTCCGTGAAGCGCATCCGGATCACCACTTTTCCGGCTTTCCCGTTGACCGAGTGGGGGACGATCACCTCGTCCCTGAAGTCGGCGGGAGGCTGGGCGACGCCGTTCACGCTGAGGACTTGAAACGGGACGGTGTGGAGATGGAACGGGTGATTCTGGTTGGCCGTGTTGGTGAGCGTCCATTCCTCGACCGTGCCGAGCGTGGCCGGTTGCGTGAACGTCGGCTTCATGTCGTACAGCTTGCCGTTGATGTAGAAGTTGTTGCCGCCGTCGTCGCTCAGGACCAGGCTGCGGGACCGGGCGACGGACTCTCCGGACAGGTCGGGAAGGGCTCCGGTGAGCGGCCCGGTGAGCTGCGGCGAGGTGGCCGCGCCCGGCGGTGCCCCGGCGGCAGCCGGCTCCGCGTCCGCGTCTCCTGGCCGGACGTCGACCTTCATGAGGGTGGTGTCGGGGTAGTCGTCGCCGTCCGACCCGGTCGAATAGGCGAGAGTCCTGAGCCAGGTCGATCCGGGGGCTCCCGCGGTCACCAGGACGTCGAAGCGTCCGCCGGGCGGGATCAGGAGGTGTTTCACCCGAGCCGGTGTCGCGGAAGGATTCCCGTCCTGGTTGACGACGGTGAAGGTACCGCCGTCGAGTTGGAGGTCGTAGTCGATGGCGTACCCCACATTGGCGAGGCGCCACAACTGGGTCTCACCGGCTCGCATGGTCAGCGTCGGCCGGTACTGGCCGTTGACCAGGCGAGTCGTCGGTGACGCGGGTTCGAGGACCCCGTCCGGGTAGACGATCGAGCCGGTCGAGCTGATCTGTGCGTCCTTGAGGGCCAGAGTGTGAGCGGTGACCCGGCGGTAGTCCGACGGCAACGACTCGCGGCTGTCCCCGACGATGATGGTTCCCGACAGACCTGCCCCGACCTGGCTCTCGGTTCCGTCGCAGCGAGAGTTCTTCGGGGCGTCGGGCATCGTCATCCCCGGCATCGAGTGGCCGTCCTTGGGGCACATGTCGTGGTCGTGGTACCAGTACGTCCCGAGCGGCTGGTCCTTGGGGATGTCGAGATCGTAGGTGAGCGTCCGACCGGGCTCGACGGACAGCGTGATGTTGTCCGCGTGCCCTCCCGGAGACAGGTGCAGCCCGTGGAAGTGCAGGTTGGTCGACGTGCCGAGTCTGTTGGTCAGTTTCAGGGTGAGGCGCTGACCGGGAACCACGTGAAGGGTCGGCCCGACGAGACTCCCGTTGTAGGTCTCCGCGAGCACCTTCTTGCCCGAGATCGTCACCTCTTTCTCCACCGTGGTCAGCTCGACCGTCTGGTCCTCGGGGGTTGCCTCGTTGAGGTCGGGCGGTTCCACCAGTGCGGCACCGGGCACCATGCCGGCCGTCTGCTTCTCGGTGGTCGGCAGTGGCTTTCCGGCGGCTGCCGGGGCCGGCTTCCTCTCGCCGGCTGCCGGGGTCGACTTCGCACTCTCGCAGCCCGCGAGAGAGGAGAACACGACAGTGGCTCCGACAGCGAGGACTCCGAGGCGGATGGCGGGCGACCGCCTCGCGATCGAGCGTGCAGACAACAAATCTCTCTCCGGCGCACAACGACTCATAACGGCTGGAAAAGGAATATAAGCCCCGAAACGCAATGGAGCCCGTCGCCGCGGGTGCGGTGACCGGCTCCACTGCCAGGTACAGCCTCCATGGGACAGGCGGCTGCGGCCCGGGGAACGCCCCGGCCACCACCAGTCTCGCCGCCCACGGCCGCCCGGCCCTACCCCCTGACCGGCGGAACCATCCCCGCCAGGTGGCGGGGCGTGAGCCCGCTAGTCCGCCTTCGCGTACTCCTTCGCCATCGACCCGGCGAAGTCGTACACGATGACCTGTTCGTCGCCCACCACCCACGCGTCGTGCCCGGGCGAGCAGACGAACACGTCACCGGGGCCGACCTCGCCCTCGCCGCCGTCGTCCATCCGGATGCGCATGCGTCCCTGGACGACGTAACCGTTGTGGTGGATCTCGCAGCTGTCCGTGCCCGCGAGGGGTGCCACCGACTCGGACCAGCGCCAGCCCGGCTCGAACGTCGCCACGGCGAAGTCGAGCCCCGTGAGGTGGACGGCTTCGAGGTGACCGCGCGGGAAATCGCGCCGTTCGTCGGGCTTGTCGAGCGTCTTCGTCTCCAGCATGACGCTCCTCCCTTCCGGCCACACCAACATCACGACCGGGCCCGGCCCCCGACACCGCTTCCGGCCTTACGTCTTCATGGTCCGCCTGTCCAGTGGGGGCCGCCATTCGGGGGAACGGGGCTGCCGATGCCCATCCCCGCTCACCTCCCCCGCCTCCCCCGCCTCACGCCCCTCCCCCGCACAGCCCCGCGAACCTCTCCGCGTCCACGTTCCCGCCCGACACGATCAGCCCGACCTTCCCGGACACCCCCTCGGCCTTCCCCGCGAGGAGCGCTGCCAGCGGCGTCGCCCCGCTCGGCTCGACCACGATCTTCAGGCGTTCGAACGCGAACCGCATCGCCGTCCTGATCTCGTCGTCCGAGACGAGTTCCACGGCGTCCACCAGCCGCTGGATCACCGCGAACGTCAGCTCCCCCGGCGTGTCCAGGGCCTGTCCGTCGGCGATCGTGCGGGGGATCGGGACGCTGACGCGGTGACCGGCGTCGAGGGAGCGCTTCGTGTCGTCCCCGGCCTCGGGTTCCACGCCGATCACGCGGATGTCCGGCGCGAGCGCCTTCGCCGCCGTCGCGCACCCGGCGATCAGTCCGCCACCGCCGACCGGCACGAGCAGGGCGTCCAGTTCGCCGACCTCTTCGAGAAGTTCGAGCGCGGCCGTGCCCTGTCCCGCCATCACGTGGGGGTGGTTGTAGGGCGGGATCAGGGTCAGGCCACGCTCGGCGGCGAGGGCCTCGCTGATGGCCTCGCGGTCGCCCGTGTACCGGTCGTACGTGACGATCTCGGCGCCGTACCCGGCCGTCGCCTCGACCTTGGAGCGCGGCGCGTCCTGCGGCATGAGGATCACGGCTGTCGTACCGAGTTCACGCGCGGCGAGGGCGACCGCCTGGGCGTGGTTGCCGGAGGAGTACGCGGCGAGCCCCCGCTCCAACTGCTCCGGCGTCAGCCGGGACGCCGCGTTGTAGGCGCCGCGGAACTTGAACGCGCCGATCCGCTGGAAGTTCTCGCACTTCAGGTACACCTCGGCGCCGACCAGTTCGTCCAGCGTCCGCGAACGCAGGACCGGGGTGCGGTGCGCGACCCCTTCGAGGCGGACGGCCGCCTCACGGACGTCGTCGAAGTCGATCGGCAGGTCTGTGGTCGTCATGGGTGGTCCACCTCTCCAGTCGTTCACCCGCATGTCAGTGCCGCTCTTGCGCTCTCGCCTGCGACAGATAGCTGTACGCCGAGGCCCTGGAGATCCCGAGCCGGGCCGCGACCTGCTCCACGGAGTGCCGGACGGCGAACACCCCCCGCGCGTCGAGGCTGCGGAACAGCTCAAGGCGGCGCGGGCGGTCGAGGTCGGACCAGGTGCCCTCGCGGGCGGGAAGGTGGGTGTCGACCAGGACGTCGACCACCGCGTCGATGTCGTGCTCGAACGTCGTCACCGGCGTCTGGGCCACCGGCACGGCCGGTCCGGCGAGCGCGCCGAGCAGGTTCTGCACCTTGGCGACCTCGGTGATGTCCACGTTCACGCACAGCGCGCCGAAGACCGTGCCCCCCGAGTCCCGCAGCACCATCGTGGACGACTTCACCAGCTTCCCCCCGACCGTGCGCGTCACGTAGTTCAGGTCGTCCGGCGCCTCGTCCCCCCCGGCGAGCACCCGCAGCCCGATCTCGCTCATCGCGGCCCCCACCACGCGCCCGGTCACCGAACCGGCGACGGCCACGACCGAGTGCTCGGGCCGCCGGTAGTCGTGCAGCACCACCTCGCACACCGGCCCGAACGTCGCCACCAGCCCGTCCACGACCGGCCGCAGCGCCGCGAGGATCGCGTCCCGCTCGGCGTCCCTGCCGCTTCCCATCGTCCGCCTCCCTCACCTCTGCCGCTTAGACTACACATCCAGAGCCTGGACGAACAGTCCACTTTCGGGTGACGTCCCAGGCCACCCCCACCACCCCGGGCGAACCCCGCCCGGACCCCTGGCGCCCCCGATTCCCGCTTCCCTACGATGAGTTCGCCTCCGCGCCCCGGCGGAGCAGGACTGGGGGGGGACCCGCATGCGGCCCGGTGAACGACTGTCCACGGAGATCGACGCGGCGGTGCCCACCGCGGCCCGGATGTACGACCACTACCTGGGCGGCAAGGACAACTACGCGGCGGACCGGGCGGCCTGCGAACAGCTCGACCAGGTCGTCCCGAGCACCCGCGCGCTCGCGCTGAACAACCGCCGCTTCCTCCAGCGGGTCGTCCGCACGCTCGCGCGGGAGTACGGCGTCCGCCAGTTCCTGGACCACGGCTCGGGCCTGCCGACGCAGGACAACGTCCACCAGGTCGCCCAGCGCGTCGACCCGCAGGCGCACGTCGTGTACGTCGACAACGACCCGATGGTCCTCGTGCACGGCCGCGCGCTGCTGGAGGAGGACGGGCGCACGGCCGTCATCCACGCGGACATGCGGCGCACGGAGGAGATCTTCGCGCACCCCGACACCGAGCGCCTGATCGACTTCTCGCGGCCGGTGGCCGTCCTGTTCAACTCGGTGTTCCACTGCATCCCGGACGACGAGGCGGACGGCCCCGAGGCCGTGGTCCGCAGGGTCGTCGAGCGGCTCGCGCCCGGCAGCTTCCTGGTGATGTGCCAGCTCGTCAGCGAGGACGCAAAGGTGCGGAAGTTCGTCACGGACTTCATGGACCAGGCGACGCAGGGGCACTGGGGCCGGGTGCGGCGGGAGCGGGACGTCGCCGCGTGGTTCGAGGGTCTTGAGATCCTGGAGCCGGGCCTGGTGGAGGTCTCCACCTGGCGCCCGGACACGGAGGTCGCGCCGCGTCAGCAGACCCTGGAGTGGATCGAGTTCGGCGGCCTGGGCCGCATCCCCGGCTGAGCCCGGCCCGGCTCTATCCGGGGTAGCGCTCCGCCATCACCCGCTTCACCAGTTCGAGGGAGTCACGCGGGTTGAGCGCCTGGTCGGCCAGCCGGTCAAGCGACGCCCGGTACTCCTCGGTCTCCTCCTGCGCCTCGACGAACACGGCTCCGGCGAGGTGCTCCAGGTAGACGACGTCGGGCAGGTCGACGCCGCCGAAGCGCAGGTAGGTCACGGGCAGGGGCGGCGCGGAGGCGACCGCGCCGTCCAGCGGGACGACCTGGAGCGTGACGTGGGGCCGCCCGGCCATGTCCAGGAGGTGGGTGAGCTCCTCCCGCATCACGTCCCGCCCGCCGAGCACGCGCAGCAGCACGGACTCGTCGACGATCGCCCACAGCGCGGGGGCGTCGGCGCGGTGCAGGAGCCGGGCGCGCCGCATGCGCAGGTCGACCCGGCGCTCGACCTCGCGCGAGGGGGCGCGGGGCAGCCCGCGTTCGACGACGGCACGGGCGTACGCGGGGGTCTGCAACAGGCCCGGCACGTACTGGATCTCGAAGGTGCGGATCGCGGTGGCGCCCTCCTGGAGGCCGACGAGCCGGTCGAACCACTCGGGCATGAGCCGCTTGTCGTACCGCTGCCACCAGCCGGGTTCGCCCGCTCTGCGCAGGAGTTGGAGCAGGACCGACGCCTCGTACTCGTCGGTGCCGTAGAGCCGCAGCAGGAGCTGTACGTCGGTCTCGGCGGGCGGCTTGCGGCCCTTGCCCGACTCGATGCGGGAGAGCTTCGCGGGGCTGAACCCGGCGGCGCGGGCGGCCTCCTCCTGGGCGAGCCCCAAGTCCTCCCGGATACCGGCGAGTTGCAGCCCGACCAGGGTCTTCAGCAGGGTCGGCGCGGGATCTCGCCGGTTCAGATACGGTTCGAGGCGGGAGACGCGTGGTGACTCCGCGGGCATCCTGAACTCCTCAGGGCCGGGCACATGACGAGACTGCACTTTCCCGACCGGATTATCCCATCTCCGGACCGCGCGGCACATGCCGCCGGAACATGTCACAGCAGATGGTCGAACTCCCCGTCCTTCACGCCCGCGAGGAACGCCGCGATCTCCTCCGGCGTGTAGACGAGCGCCGGCCCGTCCGGGTCGCGGGAGTTGCGCAGGGCGACGGAACCGCCGGGCAGCGCCGCGGCCTCCACACAGTTGCCGGTCGCGTTGCTGTGGCGGCTCTTGGTCCAGCGGGCGTCCAGCGAGCTCGCCCGTACTCCGTTCTCCACCGGCACGGCTGCCTCCTAGGCGGTGAGGGCAATTTCCCGTGAAATTGCACGGGGCCATCGACACCGTGGATAATAGACAGGCCGACAACCGGTGTGCCAGAGCCCTGTTCTGACGTCGTCCCAGGGAGAAGCCGTGCCGCCACGCGCCCCGTTCCCCGCCGCGAAGTCCGCGACCCTGGATCTCACGGGCAGCCGGGAGGGCTTCGCCGAGGCCCGCGACTTCACCCACCGCACGCTGGACGACTGGGAGTTGGAGCACCGCCTCGACGTCGACGACGCGGTCGCGGTCGTCACCGAACTCGCCGCCAACGCCGTGCTGCACGCCCTCCCGCACGCGGACACCTGCGACGTACGGGTCCGGCTCACCCTGCGCCGAACGCACCTGATGTGCGCTGTCACCGACCGCAGCGACGACGTCCCCGTGTACCCGTCGTCCGTCGACCCGTTGCTCGAACACGGCCGAGGGCTCAGGATCGTCGAAGCGCTGTCGGAGCACTGGGGGTGGACGAAACGCACGCCTGTGGGCAAGACCGTCTGGGCCATGCTCCCGACCCGGACCCCGGCCTGATCCGATCGCCGCAATCACCGGCGTCACCTGCCGGTACTGGGCTAGCCTCGTACCTCCCGTCCCAGACGAACTGACGTACGGCGAACATCACTTCGGGGTTGATCTGTGTCAGACCAGCGACCGGTCCCACCTGGCCCGGTGACCAACGAGGCCGGTGCCCTCCGGCTGACCGGCGCGCAGCCGCTGCGGCCCGGCGATCCGGACCGCGTCGGCCCGTACGCGACGCTCGCGCTGCTCGGCAGTGGCGGCATGGGCCGGGTGTACCTCGGGCGTGCGGCGGACGACGGCCCCGGGCTGTTCGCGGTGAAGGTGATCAGGCCCGAGTACGCCGAAGACCCCCGGTTCCGCCGCCGGTTCGAGCGCGAGGCCCTCGTCCACGACCGGATCCGCACCGCCCGCGCGCCGCGCTTACGGGGCACCGGCTTCGAGGCCGAACTGCTGTGGATGGCGACGGAGTACCTGCCGTCGCTGGACCTCGCCGACGCGGTCCGGGAGGACGGCGCGCTGGCGACGTCCGCCGTGTGGCGGCTCGTCGCCGAACTCGGCGAGGCGCTCGGCGTGCTGGCCGAGGCGCATGTCGTGCACCGCGACCTGAAGCCGTCCAACGTGCTGCTCTCCGACCGGGGTACGCACGTCATAGACTTCGGCATCGCCAAGGCGGTCGACGTCAGCGCGATCACCGGCACGGGCAACCGGGTCGGCACGCCCGCGTACATGTCCCCGGAGTATCTGCGCACCGGCCACTGCGACACCGCGTCCGACGTGTTCTCGCTCGCCGGGACGCTCATCTACGCGGCCGTGGGCCGGGCGCCGTTCGGGGACGGCACGGGTGTGGACGTCATGCACCGGGTGGCGTTCGAGGAGCCCGACGCGGAGGTCCTCGCGAAGGTGACGGCCGCCGACCCCGCCCTCGGCGCGCTGCTCGCCTCCTGCCTCGCCAAGGACCCCGCCGAGCGCCCCACCCCGGCCGAGCTCACCGCGTCCGCCGCACCGCACGTCACCTCGCCCGGCTGGCCCGAGCCGCTGGGCTCCCGGGTGCGTGAACTGCGCCAGGCGTACGACGTGTTGCATGACATGCCGGTCGCGCTGGTCCCGCACCTGCGCCCGCGCGGCCACCGCCCGCCCCTCGGCGCGACACCCCCGCCGGGCCCCCTGAGCCGCCCGGCCCCCCACGCCGTCGTGATCCCGCCGGTCGCGGACAGCGGGGTGGCGCAGACGCCGGGGTCGCTGGCGTACGGGGCGGCGGAGCCGGGGGAGCCGGCCGGACCGGCGCCGGCGGCGAACGGCTCGCGGCCAGGCCGCGAGCCCGACTCCCCGGAAAGCAACGGGAGTTCGGGCGGCTCCAAGCCCCTCCTCCCCGGTCCCGGCCGCCGTCGGCGCAAGCGGCTCATCATCGCCACCACCGGGGTCTCCCTGTGCGCGGTCGCGGCCGGTACGTTCGTGCTGACCCGCCCCGGCGCCCCCGCCTCCGCCGCCCCGCCGAAGAACAGCGTCGTGACCAGCGGCGGCACCGCCCCGAGCGCCGGCGTCTCGGGCTCGGGCGAGCCGAGCGGGACGAAGACCATCTCCGGCGACCGCTCGGCCTCGGACCCCGCCGACCCGGGCGGCGGCCCCAGCGTGCCCACACCCGACGGCTCGGCGGACGAGGACACCGTACCGGCGGGTCCGACGCCCTCGGCGGGCCCGAGCGGCGGGGTGGTCGACCCCGGTACCACCCCGGGCGCCGAGTCCCCGTCCACCGACCCCGAGCCGCGGCCCGCGGGCTGCTCGTACTACGCGGGCAACGGCCCCGTCGGCCCCGGCGACAGCGGCAAGAAGGTCCAGCAGGCGCAGTGTCTGCTGGTCGCGCGCGGCTACGACATCGGCGGCGAGAACGGCAGTTACGGGGCGGGCACGGAGGCGGCGGTACGGAGTTTCCAGAACTCGGCGGGGCTCAAGGCGACGGGCTCGGTGGACCGTTCGACGTGGGGAGCGCTGCGTTCCGGTTGACGGGGCGGTGACCTGACACGCGGGTCGTGAAGATCGACCGGGTTGTGTGAAACTTGGACGGCTTGGGCCGAACGATGAACATCGACGATCACTCGATGCTAAGAATTGGCCAGATCAGATCGAGCCCCGCCCCACCCTGCCCGGACGCGTGACGGCTCGGAACCGAATGGGACGCACTTGCCGAACACCTCAGCCGACGCCCCGGCGGCCGAGCCCCGGAGAGGGCCCGCGCAGAAGCCCGCGCGGACGTCACTCACCCGCAACTGGCCGGTGGCCAGGCGCCTGCGGGCCGTGCTGCTGATCCCGGTGCTGGTGACCCTGGTGCTCGGCGGGGTCCGGGTGCGGGACTCGCTGGAGACCTGGCGGGCCGCCGACGACGCGGTCCGGGTGGCCGAGCTGGTGCGCGCGGCGAGCCAGTACGCGAGCGACGCGATCAACGAACGGGACGTCTCCGTCGTCCCGTTGCTGAGCGGGCAGCGGGACGCTCCGGTCGTCGCCGAGGCGCGCCGGGTGACCGACGCGGACGCGAAGGCGTTCGCCGAGGCGGTCGAACGGATGCCACAGGAAGCCCGGTTGATCCGCCGGGTCGCTCTCGTGCGGGCCGGGGAGCGGCAGTTGCCGCAGGTACGGGCCGCCGCGTTCACCGAGCGGACCACCGGCGTGCGGACCGAGGAGAGCTACTACGCCGTCCAGCACCCCTTGATGGAGATCTCCAACGAGCTGGGGTACGGCCGCTCCAACCAGTCGAGTTTCGGCCGTTCCCTGTACGCGATCTCCCTCACGCAGGCCGCCGAGTCGCTGATCCGGTCCATCGGCACCCACCTCCTCGTCGGCGACCGCGACAAGCTCGCACGCGGCGAACTCGCCGTCCAGCTCACCGCGTTCAGCTCGTACGCCTATCTGGAACAGGTCGCGCTGCGCGAGTACGCGGCGGCCGGCACCCCCGACGACACGACCCGCCTCCAGCAGGCCCTCGCGACGGCGCAGGCGCGCGGGCAGGAGCGCAACGCGCGGGCCGCGGCCGAGGCGAAGGCGGCCGGGCGGACGTACGTGCCGCCGCCGACGATCGCCACGATGGTCGAGCGGATCTCCTCGGGGGCGTCCGTCGAGGAACTGGCGCGGGAGGGCATCACCGCCGAGTCGTTCTTCGCGTCGTCCACGCTCGGCTTCGACGCCTACCGCAGCGTCCAGGTGCAGCTGGTGGACAGCGCGCTCACCAACGCCCGGGCCATCGCGGACGACGCGCGCGACGACGCGATCCTGACCGGCGCGGTGGTGCTGGCGGCGATCCTGCTGGCGTTCCTGTTCGCGGCGTGGATGGCCCGCCTCACCAGCCGGGCCATGCGCGGCCTGAGCGCCTCCGCGATCGACATCGCCGAGCGTCAACTCCCCGAGCTGATCGGCAGGTTGTCGCAGAACGACCCGCACACCGTCGACCCCCGGGTGACACCGATCCCGATCACCTCCACGGACGAGATCGGCGAGGTCGCCCGCGCCTTCGACCACGTGCACAGCGAGGCGGCCCGGCTCGCCGCCGTCCAGGCGAGGCTGCGGGGGCAGGTGAACGCCATCTTCACCAACCTGTCGCGCCGCAACCAGTCCCTGATCGAGCGTCAGCTCGCGCTGATCGGCGAGCTGGAGGACCACGAGACCGACCCGCAGCAGCTGGAGAACCTCTTCCGCCTCGACCACCTCGCCACCCGGGTGCGGCGCAACGGGGAGAACCTCCTCGTCCTCGGCGGGGAGCCGCCGGGCCAGCTGTGGGACCGGCCGCTGCCGCTGGTGGACGTGGTGCGGGCGGCCTCCTCCGAGGTGGAGAGCTACGAGCGCATCGAGCTCGCGGGCGTCCCGGACGTCGAGATCGACGGCCCGGCCGTCACCGACCTGGTGCACCTGCTGGCCGAACTCCTGGAGAACGCCACGTCGTTCTCGTCCCCGAAGGCGCCGGTGCGGGTGCTGGCGACCCGGCTCCCGGACGGCGGGGTGATGGTCGAGATCCACGACCAGGGCATCGGGCTGCGCCCGGAGGACTTCGCGACGATCAACCGCAAGCTCGCCGACCCCCCGGCCCCCGACGCGACCGCCTCCCAGCACATGGGCCTCTTCGTGGTGAGCCGGCTCGCCCACCGCCACGGTGTCCGCGTCCAGCTGCGGCCGTCCGCCGCCCGGTCGGGCACGACGTCCCTCGTCATGCTCCCCGCCTCGGTCACCGGCCAGGCGCTCCCCGACACCGACACGCTGACCCTGCGCCGCGCCCTCCCGGGCGGGCAGGTGGCCGAGGACCCGTTCGCCGGGTACGAGTCGTGGAGCGACCACACGCCCGCCGACGACCCGCTGGAGCAGGTGGAACGCTCCCGGCTCAGCCCGCGCTGGGGCCGGAAGAAGACCCCGGCCAAGAAGGCGCCCGCGAAGGACTGAGAGCCCGCGACGCAGGCTCTGAGCCGGGCGGGCCGGGGTCTCCCTCGAAGGGGGCCCGGATCGAGCCCCGGTCGCGGACTCGGTCACACGGGCCGGGGCGTTCCGCGCTCGCCCCGGCCCGGCTGATGGTCCGTCAACTCTTCGCGCAGGTCGTGCCGTTGAGCGTGAACGTGGCCGGAGCGCTGTTCGTGGCGCCCTTGCTCGCGATGAACCCGACGGTCACCGAGCCCGCCGCCGGGATGTTCGCGGTGTAGCTGACCGGCTTCACGGTCACGGCCCCGCCGGACTGGGTGGCCGTGCCGCCCCACATGTTGCTGACGGTCTGCCCGTCGGCGAAGGAGAAGCCGAGGGTCCAGTTGCCGATCGCGGTCGTGTCGGTGTTCTTGACGACGATCTCCCCCTGGAAGCCGCCGGGCCACTCCCCCACCGCCCGGTAGCCGACGGAGCAGGACTGGCCGGGGGCGGGCGGGCCCGTGGTCACGTTCACGGTCCCCGACCGGGTGGAGCGGTTCCCGGCGGCGTCCCGCGCGTACACCGCGAACGTGTACGCCGTCGAGGGCGAAAGCCCGGTCACGGTCGCCGAGTTGGTGGTGGACGCGGCGGCCGGCGTCTCCGTGGTGCCGCTCACCCGGACGACGTCGTATGCGCTCACGCCAACGTTGTCGGAGGACGCGGCCCAGGTCAGGGTCGCCGAACTCCCGGTCACCGCCGACGCGGTGGGCGTGCCGGGGGCGGTCGGCGCCTGGGTGTCGCCGCCGGGGCCGCCGCCGCCGAAGATGGTCGCCTCCTTGGAGGTGCTGACGATGCCGTTGGCGCCGTTGAAGATCCGCTTCCCCCACGAACTGAGGTTGTTCGCGTCGAAGTTGAGGGCGAGGTCGAGGATCGGGTCGGTGTTGCCGCTCCAGCTCCAGGCCAGGTAGCCCAGCTTGAGCTGCTGCGCGGTCGCCATCATCGTGTCCTCGTCGGGGTCGCCGTACTGGTCGGCGGGGCCGCCGAACTCGCCTATCAGCAAGGGGAGTTTGGCGGTGACGAAGGCGTTCAGGTAGTCGGTGATCTCGGCCGCCGTGTCGAACACGCTGTACATGTGGATGGAGAAGATGAGGTTGCCGGTGGGGTCGGCGGCGTACACGGACTGGGCGTTGGCGCGCATGACGCCCTGCCAGTCCTGGCCCCAGTTGGGGGCGTCGACCATGAGGAGGTGCTGGAAGCCGGCGTTGCGGAGTTTCTGGATCGCGGCGATGGTGGGGGCGGTCCAGCCGGCCGGGTTCGTGTTGCCCCAGGGCTCGTTGCCGATGTTGATGGCGATGTAGTCCTCTTGTCCGGCGAGGACGCTCTTGAGGCCGATCCAGTAGTCGGCGGCCTGGTCGAGGGTGCCGGCGGCGGACTCCTCGCCGTAGCCGGTGGTGTCGTGGACCTCCAGGACGCAGATGACGCGGTTGGCCTTGCACTGGGCGATGACGTTGGCGACGTCGGAGGCGGTGTTGGCGGTCCAGCGGTGGCCGTCGGCGAGGACGACGCGGACGGTGTTGGCGCCGAACGCCTTGATGTCGGCGAGGGACTGGTTGAGGCGGGTCGGGTACCAGGTGTGCGCGTGGTTGACGCCGCGCATCACGAAGTCGTTCCCGTTGGACTCCAGCAGGCGGCCGTTGCTGATGTGCAGGCCGGTCGCCTTGACGCGCGGCGGCGCCGCGGCCTGGACGGCGGCCGGTGCCAGCGCGCCGAGCAGGAGTGCTCCGAGGAGAGCGGCCAGCACTTTCCGGAAGAGGGCTCTGGGTGTTCTCACTGCGGCTCCAGTAAGTGAGCGCCAAGAGGTTCAGGCTAGGGACAGAAGAGATGGGAGCGCTCCCATAAACCCACTTGGCCAAGTACACGTCAAGAGAGGCGGCGCAGGCTCATCGGAGCGTGCGCCCCGACCTGCACACATTCGAGGGGACCCACGGGCATATTCCGGCCGGGAGATGGGGATGACCGGCCCCAAGAAGGTCAACACGCCCGAGCGCACGGGACGCGAGCCGGACCGTGCTGCGGGGGACGAGGAGGCGGACGTGAAGAGGATCCAGTTGAACAGGCATCCCCGTGGACCCCGCCGACCGGAGCCGCAGGACCTGCGGACGCCGTCGGGCCGTCCGCTTCCCTACTGACGGCATTCAGCACAGCGCGCCTTCCGAACACGGCGGCGCGGCCGGGACCGACTCCCGGCCGCGCCGCTTCCCTCTGTGTCGTACGGTCCGACTCCCCCGCAGGTCAGGGCAGTTGGACCCCGTCCCGGTGACGGTCAGGGCGGAGCACGTCGGTCGGGTGCTCCGGCCGTCATGTCACGTCACCGGGACGGGAGCCTGTCTCCGCGCCCCAGCGGCACCCGCGTCGCGCCGTGGCGGGCGCCGGTGGCCAGGGCGTGGGCTTCGAGGTGGGCCTCGATGTACGGGACGGCGACCAGCGGGAGTTCACCGTCCACGAAGGCGGGCTGCACGTTGACCTCGAAGACGACGCCGCCGTTCTCCACCGCGAGGTCGACCCCGGCGAACGGCAGTCCCACCGAGGCGGTCGCCGCGATCGCCAGCTCGGCGAGGCGGGGCGGCAGTCCGTGCGCCCCCAGGTGCACCGGGGTCGCGCCCCGGCAGGTGTTGCACGGCGTGTCGTCCTCGGGCTGGAGGTGCTCACGGGCGTGCACGATCCGCGAGCCGAGGACGAAGACGCGGAACTGGTGGCGCAGGCCGTCGGCGGTGACGTTCCCCGCGTCGCGCGACAGCAGCCAGTCGGTGTCCTGCCCCGCGTAGTAGGCGGCGGCCTCGGCGAGCCGTTCCAGGCTGTTGACGTGGAAGGTGTCGTTGCCGCCGGTCCCGACGACCGGGCGGGCCCAGGTGTCGCCGCCCAACTCCTCGAAGGCGCCTTGGGCTTCGTCCCGGGTCGGCCGCGACAGGACGACCGTCTCCATCTGGGCGACGCCGTCGCGCCGGAAGCGCTCCACGGTCAGGTTCTTCTCGGTGGCCGTGCGCCAGGCGTCGGGGCCGGTGCCGAGGGTGACGACGTCGCACTCCTCCAGCAGCCGCTGGAAGCCGGCGAGTTCGGCGCGTCGGTGCGGCGGGATCTCGTAGAGGACCACGACGTCGGGCACGAGGTCGAGGCCCTCCCCGGGAACCCGCAGCCGTAACCGGCCGTCGTCGCGGTCGGCGCGGCCCGCGCCGCCGGTCGCGAAGTGCCGTGAGTCGACGCGGACGGGCGGGGTTCCGGTGAGCAGTTCGACGGCCTCGGCGAGGTAGTCCCGGCAGCCTTCGGGCGACGTGGGGTCGGCGATCAGGGCGATGCGGGGTCGGGACACAGCGGCCTCCAGATGCTCTCGACGCGCGCTCGCGGCGTCGGACGGTCGGCGCCTCGGCGCGTGCGGTGTCACGGGTGGTGCCTGTCGCGCGGGGTGCCCGGGTCCCGTAGGCCGGCGGCCGTGGGGGCGCGGGCCCGGGGTGCGGGCCCGGCCGGTCGGGCGGCTGCCGGGGCTCCGGGGCTCGTGCGGGGTGCCCCGCCGGTCCCGCGCCGCAGGGCTGTGGCGCCACAGTAGGCGCCCGGTGCCGGACCGGGCCAGGGCGCACGCGCCCCGGCGCCCTGCCCCTGCCCTTGCGCCGGACGCCCCGGCCGTGCGCCCCGCCCCTGTGCCGGGTGCCGTACGGCGACCCCTGAGCCCTGTCCGGCCCCAACCGCCCCTTGCCGTACGGCTCTTCGGGCGCATCGGCGCACCGTGGGGGCTCCTGGAATCCGTCTGCCCGTTCTACGGCGGAACACGCATGCCCGGGTTCACGCCGTCCCATACTGGGTTCCATGGAATTCGTCGTCTTCATGACCCTGCCGGGGCTGGTCATCATCCTGACCGCGGTCGCCTTCACCGACCAGCTCCTGCTGCGCGCGGGCCGCGCCGGGCTCCTCCCCTGGCGCAACTCCGCGCGCCAGGGCCAGATCTCGGCGACGGGTTTCGAGCAGCTCCACGCGGCGCTGTCGCCGGGGAAGCAGAACGAGCTCAAGGAACGCCAGTCGTCGCTGGTCCTGCGGGACGACGAGGAGGACGGCGCGCCGCCGCACCGCACGACGGTCGATCTGGACGGGGGCCGGGCCGTCGTCCGAATACGCCGTTGATCTGTCGCCGGTACGCCGCTGGGGTCAGCGCTCGTCGAGCCGGTTCACGTGTTCGACGTTCTCCCGGTCCTCGGCGTCCTCGCCGGCCCCGGCCGTGAACCAGGCGTCGAGGATCTCCTTGAGGAGCGGCTCGGAGGTGAGGCGCAGGCCCAGTGCGAGGGTGTTGGCGTCGTTCCAGCGGCGGGCGCCGTCGGCGGTGTACGCGTCGGTGCACAGGGCGGCGCGCACCCCGGGGACCTTGTTCGCGGCGATGGAGGCGCCGGTGCCGGTCCAGCAGCAGACGACGGCCTGGTCGGCGCGCCCCTCGGCGACGTCCCGCGCGGCGGCCTCGGAGCAGACCGCCCACCGGGGGTCGGCGCCCTCCCGCAGCGCGCCGTACTGCGTCACGTCGTGGCCGCGTTCCCGCAGTTCGGCGACGAGGGCGCGGGCGACGGGTTCGTCCATGTCGGAGGAGACGGAGATGCGCATGGGGCCAGCGTACTGAGGGGGTTCACCAGTCGTCGCCGAAGGGCAGCTTGTCGAGGTCCCCGTCGAAGTCGGCGAACCCGGGGAGTATCTCCGCCCCGTCGGCGTCGGCGAACCCGGGGAGGATTCCCGAGCCGTCGACCGGCTGCTCGGTCCAGATGCACTTGCCGGTCGCCGTGTACCGGGTCCCCCACCGGTGCGCGAGCGCCGAGACGAGCTGGAGTCCCCGGCCGCCCTCGTCGGTGTCGGTGGCCCGCCGGATGCGCGGCATGGTGAGGCTGCCGTCGAAGACCTCGCAGACGAGGTCGGTGCCGTGCAGGAGGCGCAGGCGGGCGGGGCCGCGCGCGTGCCGTACGACGTTGCCGACGAGTTCGCTGACGAGGAGTTCGGTGGTCGGGATGAGGTCGTCGAGGTGCCAGGCGGTGAGCTGGTCGCGGACGTGGCCGCGGGCCTGTCCGGCGGCGCGGGGGTCGTCGGGGAGCCACCAGGAGGCGATCTGCTCGGCGGGCAGCGCGTGCAGCCGGGCGACGAGGAACGCGGCGTCGTCGGCGGCCTGCTGGTCGGCGGGGAGGAGTTCGGCGGTGAGCCGGTCGCAGAGCCCTTCGAGGTCGGCGGCGGTGCCGTCGCGGTGCGCGGTGCGCAGGAGCCGTCCGAGGTCGGCCATGCCCTGGTCGACCTCGCGGGTCGCGGACTCCACCAGGCCGTCGGTGTACAGGACGAGCAGGCTGCCTTCGGGGACGGCGAGTTCGACGGTCTCGAAGGGCGGCCTCGCGGCGCCGAGCGGCGGGTCGACGACGTCGTCCGGGAAGTGGACGGTCCCGTCGGGGTGGACCAGCGCCGGTGGCGGGTGGCCCGCGCGGACGATGGAACAGGTCTGGGTGGTGGAGTCGTACAGGGCGTACAGGCAGGTGACGTAGGAGCGTTCGCCCATCGCGCCGACGATGTCGTTGAGGTGGCCCATGATCTCGTCGGGCGGGAGTTCCAGGTCGGCGAGGGTGTGGACGGCGGTGCGGAGCCGTCCCATGGTGACCGCCTCGGACAGGCCGTGGCCCATGACGTCGCCGACGACGAGGGCGACCTGGCCGCCGGAGAGCGGGATGATGTCGTACCAGTCGCCGCCGACGTCCATGCCCTGGCCCGCGGGCAGGTAGCGGGCGGCGGCGGTGACGCCGGGCAGGGCGGGCAGGGCGTCCGGCAGGAGGCTGCGCTGGAGTTCGCGGGAGCGGGTGTGCTCGGCGTCGTAGAGGCGGGCGCGCTCCAGGGCCTGGGCGACGAGGGCGCTGATGGTGGCCAGCAGGGTGCGTTCCTCGTCGGTGAGGCGGCGCGGCCGGTCGAAGGCGACGACGCAGATCCCGAAGGTCTTGCCGGAGGCGGTGAGCGGCAGGAACGCCCACGCCTCCTTCCCGGCGCGCTCGGGCATCCCCGCGAGCTGGGGTGAGCGCTCGACGAGTTCGCGGGCGGTGGACAGGAACAGGGGGGTGCCGTGGGTGACGGCGTCCCAGGAGGGGTCGCGCGGGGCGCGGCGGCGGCCTTCGACCTCGGTGAGGAAGGTGTCGGGGTAGCCGACGGCGCCGACGTTGTGCAGCCGGTCGTCCTCGATGACCTGGACGAGGAGCCCGGAGGCGGCGAACGGCGGCAGCACCCGGCGGGCGACCGCCTCGACGACGTCCGTGGAGGTGGTCGCCTTGGCGAGGGCCGCCGTCAGCTCGGCGATGCGGGCGGCGCGCCGGGAGGCGGCGCGCTCGGCCGCGCGGCGTTCGTCGGCGAGGCGGCGCTTGTCCGTGACGTCGGTGAAGTACAGCGTGCGCCCGTCGGGGCCGGGGACGAGGCGCAGGTGGTAGCGGCGGCACGTGTCGCTGGGGTGGATGTCGAACTCGGAGGGTCTCTCCTCGGCGGCGGCCTTGCGGCAGCGCTGTTCGAGGCCGGGGACGTACCGGACGGCGGGGACGTCCCACAGGGTGCGGCCGAAGAGTTCCTCCTCGGTGAGGCCGAGGGTGCGCTCGGCCTCCAGGTTGGCGAAGGTGATCCGCCAGTCGTCGTCGACGGCGAGGAAGCCGTCGCTCATGTGCCGCAGGGCGCGGCCGAGGGCGTCGCGTCCTGGCCGGGAGTCGTCGCTGTCCCAGGCCATGCCGATGAGCCGGTGCGGCTCGCCGTCCGCGTGGTACGTCGCCTTGCCGCGCGTGCGGGTCCAGCCCCAGCCGCCGTCCAGGGCGCGCACCCGGTACTCGGCCTCGAAGACGGCGTGGTCGCGGACCGCGCGTTCGGCGAGGGCGAGGGTGGGGGCGAGGTCGTCGGGGTGGACGACGCGGATCCAGCTGTCGATGTGGCCGGTGAAGTCGGCGGGGCGCGTGCCGTAGAGGTCCATGGCCGCCTCGTCCCAGCTGAGGGCGCCGCTGGTGAGGTCCCAGTCCCAGGCGCCGACGCGGGCCTCCTTGAGGGCCTGGCGCAGCCGGGCGTGCTGTTCGCCGCGCGGCCGGTGGGTGAGCGGCGGGGCCTGGCCCAGGCGTTCCTCGGCCCAGGCGACGAGGGAGCGCAGGTACGACCACTGGGCGGCTGTCGGCTGGCCGGAGTCGCCGGTGAGGAGGGTGAGGGCGCCGATGCTGTGCTCGCCCCGGTACAGCGGGAGGGCGGCGAGGCCGGTGCCGGGCCAGGCGGGGTCGGCGGTGTCGCCGGGGAGCGGGTCCCAGACTCCGCTGCCCCGGTGCAGGGCGCGGGCGGGGGCCAGCGGGCCGTTGTGGTCGACGATCTCCCAGGCGCGGGTGAGGGCGGACGGCAGGCCGGTCGAGGAGACCAGGCGCAGCGGGGACTTGAGGCCGCGCAGGTGGATCGTGCCACCGAGGGCGCCCAGCTCGGCCACGGCGTGCTGGAGGGCCAGTCGGAAGACTTCGCTCTCCGGGATTCCGGGGCCTACCGTGCCGAGCAAAGCCAACCGCGCGTTCATGCTGAGAACCTTATCGTTCACGTCTCGGACGAAAGCGTGCTTCGCAGAATTCTCACCGGTCACGGGGGGTTGGCGCCCTGCGGAGGGCAACCTCCTTTCCGTTCCGGGGGCTTCGGACGGCGGCTTTCAGAGGGTGCCGTCGTACAGGCGGCGTTCGACCGGGGTACGGAAGCTGGCGCGGACGCGGGTGTCGCCGAACCACTCCCGGAGGCGTTCGGTCTCCGCCGTGACCGCCGCCGCGCTGATCCCCTTCTCGAACAGGTGGGTGGCGATCTCGCCGTCCGGGCGCTGGGACCAGACGCCGACGACCCTGCCGTCCCACCAGACCGTCGGGCCGATGTTGCCGTTGGTGTCGAACAGGTCGGCCGTCAGGGCGGGTTGGAGGTACCAGTCGCGGTGCCGCCAGCCCATGGGGGTGGGGTCGAGGGCGGGCAGCAGGGCGATGCCGGGGTCTGCGGGTGCGGGGGTCTCCAGGTCGCCGGGGAGGGCGTGGCCCTCGCCATGGTCGAGGGCGACCGGGATCGCGCCGGTCTCCGCGAGGGCCTTGCGGGTGTCGGTGAGGTTCCAGCCCGTCCACCACTTGACGTCCTCGGTGGTGGCCGGGCCGAACACCTCCAGGTAGCGGGTGACCAGCGCCGCCCGCGCCTCGGGCGCCGACAGCTGCGGGTACGGTTCGACGAGGCGCCAGCGGAACTGCGACGACGCCCAGCTCCCCAGCGGGCGCCCGCGCCTGATCCGGTTCTCCGCCGCCATGACGCCGAGGAACCGGTTCGCGATCTTCGGCCGCGCCTCGTACTTCTTGCCGGGCGCCTGCACGATCCGCTCGCTCAACTCCGGTACGGCACTGGAGAGCTGAGCGGCCGTCGCCTCGCCGAGTCCGGTGAGCGCGGCCACCACCTCGCGCTCGACGGCCGTGAACCTGTCCTCGTCGTAGCCGAGTTGCTCGGCCAGCACCTTCAGCAGGTCCCGGCGCAGGCGGGCCGCGACGGGGCGGGCGGCTGCGGCGTCGACGACCGGGGCGAGGTCGCGGGGCACCACGAACACCGTGCGCCTCATGCACAGCATCCGCACCAGGGTGCCGTCCTCGTACTGCGCCCGCTCCAGATCCCGTACGGACGGCGCCTCCTGACGTGCCGCCACCGACAGGTAGACGCTCGCCGGGTCCGTCGCGTGCAGGCACAGCACCGACTCGGTGACCTCCTCCGGGGTGGCCGCGCGCAGGGCGGGGGCGAGGCGGTGCCGGGTGACGAGGAGGGCGCGGCGGTGGGCGTCGGTGAGCCTGGGCAGGGGGGTGGTCATGGCGCCGGAGGATACCGGGTCGGTGGACGGCTGCTCCTGTTCAGCGGATGCCTCCCACCCGTACCGCCGCCCCCAGCGCCGCCACGCTGAGCAGGGCCGTGGCCAGGAGGTAGTACCCGGGGGCTACTCCGGACCCCGTCGCCCGGGTCAGGGCCGCCGCGATCGTCGGGGTGAAGCCGCCGAAGACGGCGACGGTCGTGTTGTAGCTGAAGGAGAGGCCGGTGGCGCGGGCGTGGGCCGGGAACGCGTCGGCCATCACCGAGGGGAGCGTGCCGAAGTAGAGGGCCTTCAGCAGGCCGAGGGCGGTCGTGCACAGGGCGAGCGTCAGGAACGTCGGGGAGGCCGTGAGCCACAGGAACAGGGGGACCGCCGAGACGCCGAGGAGCAGCGCGGCCGGGACCATGAGGCGCAGCCGCCCGTACAGGTCGCCGAGCAGGCCGACGACGGGCGTGACGAAGGTGAGGACGGCCCCGGCGATGAGGAGCGCGGTGAAGGACAGCGAGTCGTCGAGGCCGAGTTCGTTGATCCCGTACGTCGGGAGGTACTGCAACATGAAGTTGACGGCTGTCGACACGACCAGGACGCCCCCGGCGATCAGCAGCCCGCGCCAGTGGTCGCGGAACACCGTCACCATCGGCGACGTGGCCCGCGGCTCGCGCGGGGCCGCCGGGGACTCCTCGACGTAGCGCCGCACGAAATAGCCGACGGGTCCGATCAGCAGGCCGAAGACGAAGGGGACCCGCCACCCCCAGGCGTCCATCTGCCCGGTGCTCAGTACGGCGGTGAGGCCCGCCGCGAACCCGGCGGCCATCAGCGTCGACAGGCCCTGGCTCGCGAACTGGAAGCTGCCGAGGAAGCTCTTGCGGCGCTCGTCCTGCTCGACGAGGAACGAGGTCGCCGCCCCGAACTCGCCGCCCGCCGCGAACCCTTGGAGGAGCCGGGCGACGACGACGCCGATCGTCGCGGCGATGCCGAGCGTGTCGTAGCCGGGCATGACCGCGAGCATCAGCGTGCCGAGGACCATCAGCCGGATCGACAGCATCAGGGCCTTCTTGCGGCCGTGCCGGTCGGCGTAGGCGCCGAGCAGGAGGCCGCCGAGGGGCCGGATCAGGTAGGTGACCCCGAACACGGCGTACGCCTGGACGAGTTGGACGCCGGGGTCGCCGCTGGGGAAGAAGGTGCGGCCGATGTGCGCGGCCATCAGCGCGTACACCGCGAGGTCGAACCATTCGAGGGCGTTGCCGATGGCCGCCGCCGCGATGGCTCTGGTGGCGCTCCGGGGGACGGGGGCGGCGGTGTGGGTGGGCTGCGGGGCGGGAGCGGTCATGGGGAGGGGTCCTTCCGGCGGGCCGAGGCGGGGAGACGGGGGCGGGGAGGGGTGCGGGGGGGCCGGAGGTACTGCGGGTGGGGGGGTACTACACGGGGACTACCTGAGGACTACGCGCGGCAGCGCTACGCACGCACCGGCAGCGGATGGTCCGCCGTCGGATTCCCCAGCGCGTGCAGCAGCCCCACGGTCAGCACCAGGCCCTCCCGCGCGATGCCCTTGGGCAGGTGTTCGTCGGTGGCGTGCTGCCGGCAGCCGGGGTAGGAGTGCGGGAGCCAGAGGGTGGACAGGCCGAGTACGTCCGTGAAGACCGCGTTGGGCAGGCCGCCGCCGATGTTGGGGAGGACGGCGACGGGCCGCCCGGCGGCGCGGTCGAGGACGGGCCGCGCCCACCGCACCCACGGGTCGTCGAGCGGCGTACGACTCGCGGGGTACGCGCCGAGCGTGCTGACGTCGACCATCGGGTAGCCGTGGGAGGCGAGGTGCGCGGCGACTGCGGCGGCGGCGCCCTCGACGTCCGTGCCGACGACGTGCCGGAGCTGGAGGACCGCGCGGGCCCGCCCGGGGATCGCGTTGACGGGGTGCTCGGCGTCGCCGGAGGAGAAGGCGATGACTTCGAGGGTGTTCCAGGCGTAGAGCCGTTCGGCGGGGGTGAGTCCGGGCTCCCCCCAGTGCGGGTCGGCGTCGACCTCGACCCCGGCGAGCGCCTCGCGCACCTCGGGGCTCACCGGCGGCGGCAGCAGCTCGGGGACGAGGATGCGGCCGTGCCCGTCGACGAGGGTGGCGACGGCCCCGGCGAGGGTGGTCGCCGGGTTGCGCAGGACGCCGCCCCGGTTGCCGGAGTGGTGGGAGCCGGGCCGCAGATCGGCGTCGAGGAGGAGCTGTACGGCGCCCCGGGCGCCGAGGAACAGCGTCGGCGTCGTCTCGTCGAGGCGGGGTCCGTCGGAGGCGAGCAGGACGTCCGCCGCGAGCAACTCCCGGTGGGCGGCGGCGAATTCGGCGAGGCCGGGCGAGCCGATCTCCTCGCCGGGGTCGAAGAGGAACGTCACGTTGAAGCCGAGGCGGCCCTGTTCGGCGAGCAGCAGCCGAGGCGCGGCGAGGTTGACGAGGTGCTGGCCCTTGTTGTCGGCTGCGCCGCGCCCGTACCAGCGGTCGCCGTCGGCGGTGAGGGTCCACGGGTCGCGGTCCTCGCTCCACCGGCCGGCCATGCCCTCGACGACGTCGGCGTGGCCGTAGCACAGCACGGTCGGCAGCGCGGGGTCCTCGATCCGGCGGCCGACCAGGAAGGGGCCGGCCGCCGGTGAGGGGTTCTCGTGCCGGGTGACCGTGCAGCCGAGGTCCGTCAGCGCGGGGGTCAGGATCTCGCCGAGGTATGCCTCCAGGGCAAGGCGGCCCTCGGGGAGCGCACTCTCCGTGGCGTACGCGACCATCGTCGCGAGCTCGGCGAAGAAGGCACCGGAGTCGACGAACTCCTCGGCCGCGCGGGCGAGTTTCTCGGGGGTCACGGGTGCGCACTCCAGGGTTGCGGGGAGGTGTGGCATCAGCAGAGTAGGGCGGTTCGCGGTCTGCGACCATTGCCGTTTGTGACGCCCCGCGTTCTCTTTTCGGCAACCCTCAGGAGGTTTTGGTGCAGATGCTGCCGGTGAACCTGGCGTATTTCCTCGAAGTGGCCCGCGCGGGTTCGGTGACGGAGGCCGCGCAGGGACTGAACGTGGCGCCGTCGGCGGTCAGCCGGCAGATCGCCAAGCTGGAGTCGAGCCTCGGGGTGGCGCTGTTCGTCCGGCATCCGCGCGGGATGACCCCGACCGAGGCGGGCCTGCGGCTGCTGGCCCACGCGCGCCGCACGGAGGCCGAATCGGCCGCGCTGGTCGAGGAGTTGAGGAGCGGCGGGGGCGCGGCGGCGCGCACGGTCGCTGTCGCCTGCTCGGAGGGGTTCGCGCAGCGCCTCGTCCCGCTCGCCGTCGCCGCGCTGCGCCGCGACCATCCCGACGTGTCGTTCCGCGTCGACGTCGTGCGGCGCCAGGAGGCGACGCGCCGGGTCGTGGAGGGGCTCGCGGACGTCGCGGTGACCTATGCGATGGGGCCGCAGGCCGACGTGCGCGTCGAGTGCTCGGTGGTGGTGCCGGTGACCGCGCTCGTCCCCTACGGCCATCCGCTCGCCGGGCGCGAGCGGGTGGGCCTCGCCGAACTCTGCGGGTATCCCCTGGCGTTGGCCGGCCCGGGGACCAGCCAGCGCGAGCTGTTCGACATCGGCGTACGCCTCGAAGGGCTCACCGTCCGCCCGGCCCTGGTGTGCGACGCGCTCGCCCCGCAGTACGCGTTCGTCCGCGCGGGCGGCGGCATCGCCCTGGTCGGCGACCTCGGCGACCAGGACGACACGGGTCTCGCCCACGTCCGCGTCGACCACCCGGTGTTCCGCCAGCGGGAGGCGCAGGTCCAGACGGCGGCGGCACGGCGGCTGCCGTGGGCGGCGACGCGCTGCGCGGAACTGCTGACGGAGGCGTTGCTGAGGGCGCCGGGGACCTAGGGCCTTCCGCCTACTCCTCCTCGGTCCCGAGGCCCTTACCGGTGCGGACCGGCGTCGTTAACCTGAGCGGCCCATCCCCCCTTCCCCCCGAGGAGAACGGTGCCCGAGAGCGGCTTCGCCCACGTGTGCGCGCTGGATGTGCTGGAGGAGGACGTCCCCCGGAGGTTCGAGGTCGCGGGGGTGCCCCTGGCCGTCGTCCGGACGAAGGCGGAGGTCTTCGCGATCCACGACGTCTGCTCGCACAGCGCGGTGTCCCTCTCGGAGGGGGACGTCGAGGGGCGCAGCGTGTCGTGCTGGCTGCACGGCTCGCGGTTCGACCTCGGCACCGGCAAGCCGCTCGACCCCCCGGCGACCAGGCCGGTCCCCGTGTACCCGGTGCGGGTCACGGACGGGCACGTGTACGTGTGCCTGCCGGGCGAGGGCTGATGGAGGGCGCCGCCGACGGCGCGCGCTCGGACGCCACCCGCAACCGGGAGCGCATCCTGGACGCCGCGCACCGCCTGGTCGTCGAGCACGGGCCCGAGCACGTCACGATGCGGGAGGTGGCGGCCGAGGCCGGGGTCGGCAAGGGCACCCTGTTCCGGCGGTTCGGCGACCGGGACGGCCTGCTCGCCGCGCTGCTCGACGAGGCCGACGCGGACTTCCTGGAGGCGTGCACGTCCGGCCCTCCGCCGCTGGGCCCCGGCGTGCCGCCCGTCGAGCGGCTCACCGCGTTCGGCCACGCCCTGCTGGACCGGACGGCCGTCGAGGGCGACCTCGGCCCGCCCCTCGCCCGGGTCCTGCTGCCGCGCCACCGCGACGACTCCGCACCGGGCCGCGCCTTCCAGACCCATGTGACGGCGCTCCTGCGCGAGGCGGGCGTCGAGGGCGACCACGACCTCCTCGCCCGCGCCCTGCTGTCCTTCCTGAGCTGGGAGACGATGGACTACCTCGACCGGCACGCGATCCCGGAGTCCCGCCTGTACGCGGCGTGGGCGGACCTGGTCCGCCGCGTGCTGTGCCTGCCCCGGGGCTGAGTGCTCACGGCGCGGTGCGCCGCGTCTCCCGCGCCCGTTCCAGGACGCCCGCCGCCGCCCGGTTGCGCGCGTGCGGGCGCAGCCGGGCCAGGAGGGTGCGCAGCCGGGTGTCGGCCCGGTCGCTGGCGATCACCGGGTACGTGTCGAGGAAGGTGTGCGCCGCCGCGCAGGCCCGGTCGAGGTGGCCGATGTCCAGGTGGGTCAGGGCGAGGTCGGCGAGCGTGATCGCCGTGGAGCGGCGTTCGTCCGGCGGCCGGTGGCGCAGCGAGGTCTCCAGGGCCCGTACGGCCGACCGGTGGTCGCCTCGTGCCCGGTGCACGTACGCCTGTTGCAGGGCGAGGACGCCGGGGTGGAAGGCGCCGGTGGGCAACTCCCCCGCGCCGCCCGCGCGTTCGAGGCAGCGTTCGGTCTGGGTGAGTCGGGCGAGGCAGGCCGGGTCGCCGGTGGCGGCTTCCGCGACCGCCAGCTGGCCGAGGAAGAAGGCGTGTTGGCGGGGCGGGGCATGCCGGACGCCGATCCGGGCGGCGCCCCGCGCCAGCGCCCTCGCCTCGTCGGCGTGGCCCAACTGGTGGGCCAGGACGCTGAGTCCGCGCAGGGCGACCGCGTGTCCGACGCGGTCGCCGACCTCGTCCGCGAGCCTCGCGGCGGCCCAGTACATGCGCTGCGCGAGTGCGTGCCGGCCGCTGTCGTACGCGACGAATCCGCAGAGGTACGCCAACTGGGCGGCCACCTCGAAGAGTTCGCGGCGGATGCCGGGCGGGGCCGAGCCGCGCAGCCAGGGGAGCAGGGTGGTGCCGAGGAACCGGCGCAGGGGTTCACGGACGGCGCCGGAGCCGAAGACGTCGTCGCTGCGGGAGAGGACGACGAGGAGGTGGCGGGCGGATTCGACGTGGGAGGTGCCGATGCGGGTGCCGTCCGGCGGGTCGGGGTGGGGGGTGCCGGGTGGGGGTGTTCCTCCCGGGAGGTACACCGCTCTTCGTGCGGTGAGTCCCAACGCGCCGTCGAGCAGGGCCACTCCGCCCTCCCCCGCCTCAGGGTCGGCCGCGTCCACGAGTCCGGTGTCGCTGGCCCGCAGCCGTCTGCCGAGTCGCCTCGACAGCACCTGTGCCACCAACTCCGGTGCGGGCGGGCGGGGTCGGGTGCCCGACAGCCAGTGGGACACCGCCGTACGGTCGTAGGTCAGCGTGAACCCCTGTGCCGCGCCCAGGGAGTTGACCTCCAGGGCCAGGCGGGCGCCCGACCAGCCGGACTCGGTGAGGAGTGCGCGCAGGGCTCGGTTCGGTGGTTTCGGTCGTCGCACGGTCACCCCCGGCGGACGTTCAACGTCCGCTCGTGTTCAACACACCGGCCGGCGGCACGGGCGCCGGGCGCGGCCGGTGTCGGACAGGCTCAGGGTGCGTCCGTACGGGCGGTCGCGCGCAGTGCGCATCGGCGGCGCGTGCGGCTGCCGCGCACGCCGTCCGCCGGGGTGCGGGCGACGCGTGGGACGCCGTCGCCCTTCCGCTTCTTCCGCTTCTCCGCTTGAGAGGACTCCCCCATGGCCTCGTCCCTTGATCTGTTCCGGCTCGAAGGTGCCCGCGCCCTCGTCACCGGCGCCTCACGTGGTATCGGCAAGGCGGTCGCCGAGGCGCTCGCGGACGCGGGGTGCGATCTGGTGGTGACCGCGCGGACCGCCACCGCGCTGGAGGAGACCGTGCGGGAGGTGGAGGAGCGGGGGCGGAAGGTGACGGCCCTCGCCGGGGACCTCGGTCAGGCGGGGGTCGCGGCAGGGCTCGTGGAGCGGGCCGCCGAGGCGCTCGGGGGGCTCGACGTCGTCGTCCACAACGCGGGGGTCACCCCGGCCGGCGCGGACGGCGGGATGCTGCTCGTCCAGCTCCAGGACCTGCCCGAGGTCGCCTGGGACCGGGTCGTCGCGGTCAACCTCGACGCGACCGCCGCGCTGTGCCGGACCGCGTACCCGTACCTCGCCGAGTCGGAGCGGGCGAGCCTGGTGCTGATGTCCTCGACGGCGGCCGTCCTCGGCGCCCCGCTCCTCGACTCGTACGCGGCGACCAAGGCGGCGCAGGTGTCGCTGGCGAAGAGCCTCGCGGTGGGGTGGGCGCGGCAGGGCATCCGCGTCAACGCGGTGTGCCCGGGCTGGACCCTCACCGACATGACGACCTTCGCGAGCGAGACGGACGCGCTGTCGGAGTGGCTGATGGGACACGTGCCCATGGGCCGCTGGGCGACCGTCGAGGAGATCACCGGGTCGGTCCTCTTCCTCGCGTCACCGGCGTCGTCGTACGTGACGGGGCACGCGCTGGTGGTGGACGGCGGGGTGTCGGTGCCGGACGGGGGGCTCGCGGGCTACCCGAAGCCGGCGTCGCCGCTGGCGGGTTGAGCGGGGGCGGCGGCCGGGCCCTGAGTCTCCGGGCGTCAGGCACCGGGGCGGCCCCTCACCCCTTCCCGCCGACCGCCCTCAGCAGGAACGGCAGCAGCCGGTCCGCCGTTCCCTCCGCGTCGGCCGGCTCCGTGGGGCGGGCCGTCAGCAGGAGGCGGCTGACCATCGGGCCGATGACGAAGTCCCCGACCAGGCCGGCGTCCTCGACGGGGGCGATCTCACCCCGGTCGACGGCCCGGCGGACGGCTTCCTCGACGCGGTCGCGTACCGGCGTCATGAACGCGGCGGTGAGGGCCTCGGCGAGGGTGACGTTGTGGGCGGCCTCGCCGATCAGCGCGCGCATGAGGCGGCCGTTCTCGCCGGTCAGGCCGGTGGCCTTGGCACGCAGGAGGACACGGAGGTCGCCCTCCAGGGTGCCGGTGTCGGGACGCTGTTCCAGGTCGGCGGTGAACACGGCAGCCGCGGCGAGGACGAGGTCCTCCTTGGACGACCAGCGCCGGTAGAGCGTCGCGGTGGAGACACCCGCGCGCGCCGCCACGGCGGCGGTGGTCAGCCCGCCGTACCCGCTCTCGGCGAGAACGGCGAGGGTGGCGGCGAGGAGCGCTCGGTCGCGAGCGGCATCGCGGGGACGCCCCCGGCGTGCGGGAGCGGGGCCGGCACCGGACGCCCCCGCCACGCCGACGCCGGGCTCAGTGCCGGACACCGGTCAGCCCCGGCAGGTGCTCCGCGAGGTGGTACGCGTGCAGGCGGGCGTACTCGTCGTGTGTGCACGGACCGTACGCCGGGTGGGGGGCGTGCGGGCCGGTGTGGGTGGTGAAGAGGGCCACCGCCGCCGCGAGGTCGGCAGCCGCCTCCGCGAGGGGCAGGTCGGGGTTCAGGGGCGGGGCGCCGTCGATCTCGGCGGACAGGGAGTGCTTCATCGCGCCCCGGCTCAGGAAGACCTTCTTGGCGAGGGCGCCCGCCGTCGCGCGGAACAGGGCGGGTTTCAGGCGCGGGTAGCCGGTGACGGAGTAGCGGACGGTCTGGGCGCAGTGCTGGAGCGTCTGGGAGAGGTTCCAGGCCGCGTCCGTCTCCAGGAGGTCCCCCTCGGGGCGGTGGAGCTGTTCCAGGACGCGGTCGGTGAGGTCGGGCAGAGCGGGGGTCATGCGTACGAGAATACACTTATACGAAACGAAACATTTTCGTTTCGTATACCCTGGCCCACATGCCCCTCGACACCCGCACCACCCCCGACGCCGCGGCGACCGTCTCCCGCCTGAACGCCACCTTCGCCACCGGCCGCACCCGCCCCGCGAGCTGGCGCAAGGAGCAGCTCCGCGCCCTGCGCGCCCTGTTGGTCGACCGCCAGACCGAGCTGTCGGACGCGCTCCACACCGACCTCGGCAAGAGCCCCCTGGAGTCGTACCTCACGGAACTCGGCTTCGTCGTCAACGAGATCGACCACACCCTGCGCCACCTGAACCGCTGGATGCGCCCGCGCCGCGTCGGCGTCCCGGTCTCGCTGGCCCCGGCCCGCGCCCGGACGGTCCGCGAACCGCTGGGCACGGTCCTGATCGTCAGCCCCTGGAACTACCCCCTCCAGCTCGCCCTCGCCCCGCTGGTCGGCGCGCTCGCGGCCGGAAACTGCGCGGTCGTGAAGCCGAGCGAGCTGGCCCCGGCGACCTCGGCGGCGCTCGCGCACTGGCTGCCGAAGGTCCTCGACCCGGACGCGGTGGCGGTCGTGGAGGGCGGGGTGCCGGAGACGACGGAGCTGCTGGAGCAGCGGTTCGACCACATCTTCTACACCGGCAACGGCACGGTCGGCCGGATCGTGATGACCGCCGCCGCCCGCCATCTCACGCCGGTCACCCTGGAGCTGGGCGGCAAGTCGCCCGCCGTCGTCGAGCCCGGCACAGACCTCGCGACGGCCGCGCGCCGGATCGCGTGGGGCAAGTTCATGAACGCCGGCCAGACCTGTGTCGCCCCGGACTACGTCCTCGCGGTCGGGGACGCGGCGGGCGAGATCGAGGAGCACCTCGCGGCGGCCGTACGGGAGATGTACGGGGAGCGGCCCGCGCAGAGCCCGGACTACGGGCGGATCGTGAACGAGCGGCAGTTCGAGCGGCTCACCGGCCTGCTCGGCGACGGCCGGACCGTCGTGGGCGGCGAGCACGACAAGGAGGCGCGGTTCATCGCGCCGACCGTCCTCGCGGACGTGTCGCCCGAGTCGGCGGTCATGCGGGAGGAGATCTTCGGGCCGATCCTGCCGATCGTGCGCGTCTCCGACCTGGACGCGGCGATCTCCTTCATCACCGCGCGGGACAAGCCGCTCGCGCTGTACGCGTTCGTCGGGTCGGGCCGCTCCAAGAAGCGGCTGGAGGCGGAGACGTCGTCGGGGGCGCTCGCGTTCGGGGTGCCCAACGCGCACCTCACCGTCCCCGGGCTGCCGTTCGGCGGGGTCGGGGAGAGCGGGGTCGGCCGCTACCACGGCGCCCACTCCATCGACACGTTCAGCCACCACAAGGCGGTCCTGGACAAGCCGCTCCTGCTGGACCCGCTGCGGGTGGCGTACCCGCCGTTCACGCAGGTCAAGGAGCGGATCCTGCGCAAGCTGGTGTGAGGTCGCCGCGCCGTTGTCAGTGGGCCGCGTTACGGTGCGGAGCATCCGCACTCATGGAGGCTCGCATGGCTTCTCGGCTCAACCCCTACCTCACGTTCACCGGCGAGGCCCGCCAGGCGCTGGAGTTCTACGAGCAGGTCTTCGGCGGCACGCTGTCGCTGAACACGTACGGTTCCTTCGGCCAGGCGGGCCCCGACTTCGCCGACAAGATCATGCACGGCATGCTGGAGACCCCGGCCGGCTTCACCCTGATGGGCGCCGACACCCCGCCCGGCATGGCGCCGCCCGCCGAGCACCGGTACTCGATCAGCCTCAGCGGTGACGACGACACCGAGCTGCGCGGCTGGTGGGAGAAGCTCTCCGCCGGCGGCTCGGTGTCGGTCCCGCTGGACCAGCAGATGTGGGGTGACGTCTTCGGCATGTGCACGGACCGCTTCGGCGTCCCGTGGATGGTCAACATCACCGCCCCCACCGACTAGTCCAGGCAGAACTCGTTGCCCTCGGGGTCGGCCATGACGAGGAAGCCGCCGCTGAACGGGGGCGCCGGCTCGTGCCGGCGCAGCAGGGTCGCGCCGAGGGCGAGGAGGCTCGCGCTCTTGGCCTCCAGGGCGGCCATCCGGGCGTCGCCGTCCAGGCCGGGCGCCGCGCGGACGTCGAGGTGGACCCGGTTCTTGGCGCTCTTGCCCTCGGGGACCCGCTGGAAGAACAGCCGGGGCCCGCGCCCCTCCGGGTCCACGAGGGCCGACCTGTCGTTCCACTCCTCCTCGGGCACCCCGGCCTTCGCGAGGAACTCGTCCCACGCCGCGAGCACGTCGTCCCCGTCGGCGAGCCGCACGCCGGGAGGAGCGGGATACGCGTACCCGAGGGCCTCGCGCCAGAACTCGGCGAGGGCGGCGGGGTTGTGCGCGTCGAAGGTGACCTGGACGTCGAGACTCAACGGTGTACTCCGTTCGGTGCGGTCGATCGGCTCTGCGGCCACTCTCGCACCGCACTAGGCCAGATCCTGACCTACTTCCTCCGGCGCGCCGCCGAGCAAGCACCACACCGGCTCGCTCACTCCGTGGACAGCGCCTCCAGCAACTCCCCCACCTGCGGATTCGGCAGCGCCCGCGCCACGTCCGCCTGCGCGACCATCCCGACGAGCCGCCCCTTGTCGAGGACCGGCAGCCGGCGCACCTTGTGCGCGGCCATCGTCCGCAGGATCTCGTGCGCCTCGTCGTCCGCGCCGATCGTGACGATCTCCCCCTGCGCCAGCTCCCCCACGGTGCACTTCTCGGGGCTGAGCCCCATGCCGAGGACCTTGGTGACGATGTCCCGGTCCGTGAGGACGCCCTTCAGCCGGTCGTCCGCGCCGCAGATGGGCAGCGCGCCGACATCGAGGCCCGTCATCCTGCGCGCGGCCTCGGCCACGCTCTCGCGCTCATCGACGCAGACGGCGTCCGGCGTCATGATCTCGCGTGCGGTGGTCATGTCCTGCCTCCCTTCTCCGGGGGCCGCACCGGACCCCGGTGAACTGCCCGGGTCCCCTGGCCCCGGTGGGCCAAACCCCGTATGCCGGGCGGCAGAAGGGGTACTCCGGTGGGCCGGGAACCACTGCGGCAAGGAGGACCCATGAGCCCCGACGATCCGAAACGGCACCAGAACGAACGCTCCACCGCCGACGACCCCGCCGTCGGCCCCCTCACCACCGACCAGGGCGTCCAGGTCGACCGCACGGACGACTCGCTGGCCGCCGGCGAACGCGGCCCGACGCTGCTGGAGGACTTCCACTTCCGCGAGAAGCTGACCCACTTCGACCACGAGCGCATCCCCGAGCGGGTCGTGCACGCGCGGGGCGCGGGCGCCTACGGCTGGTTCGAACCGTACGAGTCCTGCGCGGAGTTCACCCGCGCCGCGTTCCTGCGCGACCCCGCCGAGCGGACGCCGGTGTTCGTGCGGTTCTCCACGGTGCAGGGGCCGAAAGGGTCGGCGGACACCGTCCGGGACGTCCGCGGGTTCGCGGTCAAGTTCTATACGGCGGAGGGGAATTACGACCTGGTCGGGAACAACTTCCCGGTCTTCTTCATCCAGGACGGCATCAAGTTCCCCGATTTCGTGCACGCGTTGAAGCCGGAGCCGGACAACGACATCCCGACCGGCGCCTCGGCGCACGACACGCTGTGGGACTTCGTGTCGCTCCAGCCGGAGACGCTGCACGCGATCATGTGGCTGATGTCGGACCGCGCGATCCCGCGCAGCTACCGCATGATGCAGGGCTTCGGCGTGCACACCTTCCGGTTCGTGGACGCGGCCGGGCGCGGTACGTTCGTGAAGTTCCACTGGAAGCCGAAGCTGGGCGTGCACTCGCTGGTGTGGGACGAGGCGCAGGAGTGCCAGGGCCGCGACCCCGACTTCAACCGGCGCGACCTGTGGGAGGCCATCGCGGCCGGGGAGTTCCCCGAGTGGGAACTCGGCGTCCAACTCGTGCCGGAGGACGACGAGTTCGCGTTCGACTTCGACCTGCTGGACGCGACGAAGCTGATCCCCGAGGAGCTGGTGCCCGTCCGGCCGATCGGCCGGATGGTCCTGGACCGCAACCCGGAGAATTTCTTCGCCGAGACGGAACAGGTCGCCTTCCACACCGCCAACCTCGTCCCCGGTATCGACTTCACGGACGATCCGCTGCTCCAGGCCCGCAACTTCTCCTACCTGGACACGCAGTTGCTGCGCCTCGGCGGCCCCAACTTCGCCCAGCTCCCGGTGAACCGCCCGGTGGCACCCGTCCGCACCAACCAGCGCGACGGCTTCCAGCAGAGCGCGATCCACCGGGGCACCAACTACACCCCGAACTCCCTGGGCGGCGGCCACCCGGCCGTGTCGGGACCGCGCATGCACTACCCGGAGCACGTCCAGGGCACCAAGTCCCGTACCCGCGCGGCGAGTTTCGCCGACCACTACAGCCAGGCCGCGCTGTTCTGGCACAGCGTGAGCGACTGGGAGCGCGAACACATCGTCGAGGCCTTCCGGTTCGAGCTCGGCAAGGTCGGCGCGATCCAGGTGCGCACCCGTACGGTCACCGAGCTGGCGCACGTCGACCTCGATCTCGCCCGGCAGGTCGCCCGGGGCATCGGCGTACCCGAACCCGCCGACAAGCGGCCGGAGTTCAGCGCCGTCTCCGCCGCGCTGAGCATCGAGGCGCTGCCCGGCGACGGCTCCGTGCGCACCCGTACGGTCGCGGTCCTGGCGCGCGACGGGGTGGACGGGCGGCAACTCGCCTCCCTGAAGGAGGCGTTGGGCGCGCAGGGGGCGGTCGTCGAGGTGGTCGCCCCGTTCGCCGGGTCCCTGACGACGACGGACGGCGACCCCCACCCGGCGGACCGCGCGCTGCCCACCGTCGCGTCGGTGCTGTACGACGCGGTGCTGCTGCCGGGCGGGCCCGTCGGCACGCCCGACCTGGCCGCCGACCCGGACGTGGTCCGGTTCGCCCGGGACGCGTACCGGCACGGCAAGCCGGTCGGGGCGCTCGGTTCCGGGGTCGGGGTGCTCGCGGCGGTCGTCCCGGACACGGTGCGCACGGCGACGCCGACCAGCGGACCGGTCTCCCACCAGGGCGTGGTGACCGACGCGGCGGCGGGCCCGGCCCGGCCGGAGTTCGTGGAGGCGTTCACACGAGCGCTGGCGGCCCACCGGCATCCGTACCGGGCGCCGGGGCGGTTCTAAAGGTTCTGGAGGTTCTGGAGGTTCCGCATCCGGCCCGGCCGGTGACGGAAGGCGAGGGCGGGCCCGCGAGCGGCGGGCCCGCCCCGCGTACCGTTCACCCCCCGGCCGTCTCCGCCTCCACCGGCACCCCGCCCCACACCCCCGCGCGCTGATGTGTCTCGCGGGCCCACTCCGCGCACCGTGCCGCCACGGGGCAGCGGCGGCACACGCGGCGGGCCGCCTCCACCTGGTCGGCGCCGGGGCCGTTGAGGCTGATGGGGAAGAACAGGTCCGGGTCGGCGGCGTCGGCGCAGGCGGCGTCGCGCTGCCAGTCCATCCGATTGTGCCCGCCGGTCTCGACGTACCGTGCTCCGGGCTTGGCCCTCATGGGGTCGGCCCTCCTAACAGATCGTGCCGGACAGATACAGATCGTCACGGGTGCGGCTTCCCCTGCCGGTCCCCGCCATTCGTCCCCCCGGTTCTCCCCCGCGCCCACAGCGGCAGCAGCAGCCAGCACACCCCGAGCCAGCCGGCCGCCGGGACGGTCAGCCACGCGGCGAGCGTGTCGTCGACGACCGCGCGCAGGACCAGCAGCAGGGCGGTCGTCATCGTGCCGAGCAGCAGGCCCAGGCCGAGGACGGTGAGCCGGGCCGCCCAGTCCACGGTCTGCGGCTTGACCTGCCGGCCGGTGAGGATGCGGTGCAGGGCGACGGGCCCGATGAGCGCGCCGGTGGTGGCCGCCGCGAGGACGACCGTCACGACGTACAGCGCGCGGTCGGTGTCGGAGACGTCCGCGAACCTCGGCTGGAAGACGACGGCGAGCAGGAACGCGAAGAGGACCTGTACGCCGGTGAGGGCGACCCGCACCTCCTGGAGCAGGTCGTTCCAGCGCCGGTCGGCCCGCTCCTCGGGGGTCTCCCGGCGGCCGTTGCCGGTGCGCGGCTCAGAGTCCTCGCTCATCTGAAGCCCTTCAGGAGACACGTCAGGAGACAACGGCCCGCCCCGTCAGCAGCATCACCGTCGCCGCGATCGCCTCCGCGTCGATCCCGGCGGCCCGTACCTGTTCTTCGAGTGTCGCCGACCCCGGCATGTCCCGCACCGCGAGCCGGACCAGCCTGGGCTGGGGGCGTCCGTCGGCGAAGGCGGCGGCGACGGCGTCGCCGAGGCCGCCCTCGGGCCGGTGGTCCTCGACGGTCAGCAGGCACCCGGTGGCCTCGGCAGCCGCCCGGAGCGCGACCTCGTCGACGGGTTTCACGGAGTACAGGTCGATCACCCGCACCGGAATCCCGACGGACTCCAGCAACTCCGCCGCGCGCAGGGCCTCGTGGACGGTCGTCCCCGCGCCGACGACGGTCACCCGGTCGTCGGGCCCGGACTGCAGCACCTTGGACCCGCCGACGGGGAACTCCTCGCCGGGCCCGTAGATCACCGGCATCGGGGAGCGGCAGGTCCGCAGGTAGCCGATGTGGGTCAGGTCGGCCATCTCCCGCACCAGGTACGCGGTCTGGTTCGCGTCGCAGGGGTGCAGGACGGTCGAGCCGTGCACGGCGCGCATCATCGCCAGGTCTTCGAGGCCCATCTGGGAGGGCCCGTCCTCGCCGATGGAGACGCCCGCGTGCGAGCCGCAGAGCTGGATGGCGAGCCCGCTGACGGCGGCCATGCGGATGAAGTCGTGGGCCCGGGTGAGGAACGCGGCGAACGTGACCGCGTACGGCAGATAGCCGCGCGCCCTCAGGCCGACGGCCCCGGCGACGAGTTGCTGCTCGGCGATGTAGCACTCAAAGTACCGCTCGGGGTGGGCCTCCCCGAACACGCCCGCCTTGGTGGAGTCGCCGACCTCGCCGTCGAGGACGACGACGTCGCCGCGTTCGGAGCCGAGCGCGGCGAGGGCGTCCCCGAACGCGGCGCGCGTGGCGACCTGCTCGCCCACCTCGTAGCGGGGCCGGGACACCTGCTCCGGCTTGGGCCGCTCGGGGCGCCGGCTCCCGACGGGCAGGGCGACCCCGACCCGCGCGGACCGCACCCCGCCGAGTTCCTCGATGGCCCGCTCGGCGTCGGGCAGCGGCTTCCCGTGGTGCCCTTCCTCGTCCTCGACCCCGGCGACGCCCTTGCCCTTGAGGGTGCGGGCCAGAACCGCCGTGGGCCGCCCTTCGGTCGAGGCCGCCTCGCGGTACGCGGCGTCGACGGCGGCGACGTCGTGCCCGTCCACGGCGACCGTGTGCCAGCCGAAGGCGGCGAGCCGCGCGGCGTACGCGTCGAGGTCCCAGCCGAGGCGGGTCGGGCCGCGCTGGCCGAGGCGGTTGACGTCGACGATCAGGGTGAGGTTGTCGAGGTGCTCGTGCCCGGCGTGCTCGACGGCCTCCCACACCGAGCCCTCCGCCAGCTCGCTGTCCCCGCACACCACCCAGATCCGGTACGGAAGTTGGTCGAGGCGCTTACCGGCGAGGGCCATGCCGACGCCGACCGGCAGGCCCTGGCCGAGGGAGCCGGTCGCGACGTCGACCCACGGCAGGCGCGGGGTCGGGTGGCCCTCGAGTCGGCTGCCTTTGCGGCGGAAGGTGAGGAGTTCGGCCTCGTCCACCACTCCGGCCGCCCGGTACAGCGCGTACAGCAGGGGTGAGGCGTGGCCCTTGGAGAGGATCAGCCGGTCGTTGCCGGGGTGCGCGGGGTGCCCGAAGTCGTAGCGCAGGTGGTGGGCGAGCAGGACCGCGCCGAGATCCGCCGCCGACATCGACGAGGTCGGGTGTCCCGAGCCCGCCGCCTGCGCGGCGCGTACCGCGTCCACCCTCAACTGCTGTCCCAGTTCGGCCAGTTCGTCGTACCGCATGCGAAGTCCTCACTCGTACGGGTGCCGGTCGCGGTCGTCGACGACGGGAGTCGTCGGGGGGACGATCACCCGCCTGCGGCGCGCGATGCTCGCGAAGGTGAATGTGCCGATCACGCCGACGGCCATGAGGATCACGCCGATCAGGTCGAGGTTGGCTCCTTCCACGTCCCAGTCCGTCGCGAACGTGAGGATCGCTCCCACGGCGATCAGGCCGAGGCACCCTCCCAGTCCCATGAGTCCTGCTCCTTCCCTCCGGTACGCATCACCGGATCGGGGCCGGGTACCCGCCAGGCGGCCACCGACACCGAGGAGTGGATCCCTGTGAACATCGCCTTCCTGGCGGCCCCCGAGGGCACCGAGCAGATCGAGCTGACCGAGCCGTGGCAGGCGGTGCTGGCGACCGGGGACCGGCCGTCCCTGCTGTCCACGCGGCCCGGCACCGTCCAGGCGTTCCACCATCTCGACCGGGGCGACCTGTTCCCGGTGGACGGCACGGTCGCCGAGGCGGACCCTGGGGAGTACGGGGCGCTCGTGCTGCCCGGCGGGGTCGCGAACCCCGACGCGCTGCGGCTCGACGCGGACGCCGTCGCGTTCGCCCGGTCGTTCTTCGAGGCGGGCAAGCCGGTCGCCGCGATCTGTCACGCGCCGTGGCTGCTGGTCGAGGCGGGCGTGCTCGACGGGCGTGTCCTCACGTCCTGGCCGAGCCTGCGCACCGACGTCCGCAACGCGGGCGGGACCTGGGTCGACGTACCCGTGCAGGTCTGCGACCACGGGACGAACCTGCTGGTCACCAGCCGCAAGCCGGATGATCTGCCGGAGTTCACGCACACGTTCACCGAGGTGTTCGCGAAAGCCTGAGAGGAGGGGGCCGTCATGCCCCGAGGATCGAGCAGCAAACGGGAACGCCAGTACGAGCACGTCAAGGCGTCCGCCAAGAAGCGCGGCGAGTCCACCGCACGCGCCGAGGAGATCGCCGCGCGGACCGTCAACAAGGAGCGGGCGCGGGCCGGGGAGTCGAAGACCGCGAGCCGTACGTCGCTGAAGGACCCCAAGTCGGCCTCGCAGCGCGGCGGGCAGCGGTCGCACCAGGGGGCCGGCGGGCCCACCAAGGATCAGCTGTACGAGGAGGCGCGCAAGCGGGGGATCGAGGGGAGGTCGGGGATGAACAAGGCGGAACTGGCCCGGGCGCTGGGGAGGTAGCCGGGCACAGAAGGTGACAGAAGGTGGGTGGGACGGCCAGGCCGTCCCACCCACCTCTCGCGTCTGCTGTCAGTCCTTGCCGCGGCCCGTCAGGGCGTCCCTGATGCGGTCCACCAGCCCCGCGCCGGGGGCCAGGAGCTTGTTCGCCGGCGGGGTGTCCGGCGCCGAGGGGTGCGGGCGGGTGGGGGCCGTGGACTTCGCGTGGCGGACCTGGTCGCCGAGTTTGCCCAGGTCGTCGGGGGTGGTGACCTCGCGCAGGCGCGGGAAGAGGGTGTCCTCCTCGTCGCGGATGTGCGCGCGGACGTCCGCGATCAGCTCGCGGATCAGGCGGTCGAACTCCGGCTTGTCCGCGCCGAGGCCCTCCAGGGTCTTCATCGTGCGCTCGGCCTCGGAGTGGTCGGCGATCTCCTTGTCGGCGACCCGGTCGCCGTCGGGGAGGGCGGTGCGGACGGCGGGGTAGAGGTACATCTCCTCGGCGACCGAGTGCCGGACCAGCTCGATCACGGCCTTGTCGGCGAGGTCGCGGCGCCGCGCGTCCCCCGGCGGGAGCGCTTCGATCCGGGCGAACAGTTCCTCCACCTCCCGGTGGTCGGTGGTGAGTTCGACGATGACGTCTCCGCCGTGGCCCATGGCCGGTTCTCCTTCGTACGGTGGGGTGGTCGGCCCTGTCGCCGGTTTCCCGGCAGGGCCTCGGACGCCCGCCGGGTACCCCGCCGCCCCGGTGCGAACCGTCGCGTTACGGGGCGCCGCCGAGGGGTACCCGGCCGCCATGAAACGCATGGACCATCTCGAACATCTCGACAAACACCTGGTCGAGGAGTTGGCCGAGGTCGCCCGCGAGACGATCCGCGAGGAGCTGCGCGAGCAGACCCGCAGGCAGCGGCGCCGGGCCACGCTGTACGCCGCGTCGGGCGCGGTCGCGCTGTACGCGGGCGCGGCGCTGGCCCTCACGGTGGGCCTGGCCCTGGACGCGGCCCTCCCGGCCTGGGCGGCGGCGCTGATCATGGCGGCGGTCCTGGGCGCGGCGGCGTACGCCCTGCGCGGAGCGGCCCGCCCCCACCCGCCGGCGCACACCGCGCCGCACCCCCCGCCGCCGCACGCCCCCTCGCCGGACCCCCCGTCGGACCCGGAGGCCCCTCTCCGCGCCCAGCGCCGCGAGGACGCGCTGCGGGGCCCGATGCCGACGGGCGGCCCGGGAGTCCCGTACCCGCCGGTGACACCGCCCCAGCCGGAGTCGACGCCGGATCCCCGGCAGCGGCCCATCTAGGCACGGTGTCCGCCAGGACGGCATCTCGTCCGGCCACCTCACCAGCACAGACACCCCTCCACCACCCTCAGGAGCCCCCGTGAGCCGCCCCCGTATCGTCATCGTCGGAGCCGGTTTCGCCGGATACCGTGCCGCTCGGCAGCTCGCGCGAGCGGCGCGGGGGCGGGCCGAGATCACGGTGCTGAACCCGACCGACCACTTCCTGTACCTGCCCCTGCTTCCGCAGGTCGCGACCGGCGTGCTGGAGCCGCGCAGGGTCGCCGTCTCCCTGCCCGGCACCCTGCGTGACGTACGGGTCGTGCTGGGGGAGGCGGACCGGGTGGACCTCGATCACCGGGCCGTGCACTACCGGGGACCGGAGGGCGGCACGGGCTCGCTGCCGTACGACCGGCTCGTGCTGGCCGTCGGCAGCGTGAACAAGCTGCTGCCCGTCCCCGGTGTCACCGAGTACGCGCACGGTTTCCGGGGCCTGCCCGAGGCGCTGTACCTCAGGGACCACATCACCCGGCAGATGGAGCTGGCCGCGACGGAGGACGACCCGGGGGCGCGCTGCACGTTCGTGGTCGTCGGCGCGGGCTACACCGGCACCGAAGTCGCCGCCCAGGGCCGCCTGTTCACGGACGCGTTGCAGCGCGCCCGGCCGCGCCACGAGGCCCTCACCACGCGCTGGCTCCTGCTGGACACGGCCCCGCGCATCCTCCCCGAGCTGAACGAACGCCTCTCGCGCACGGCGACGCGCGTGCTGGGCGAGCGGGGCGTGGAGGTGCGGACGGGGACGTCCGTGAAGGAGGCCCGCAAGGACGGGGTCCTGCTGACGGACGGCGAGTCGGTGCCCACGCGGACGCTCGTGTGGTGCGTGGGGGTGCGCCCCGACCCGCTCGCCGAGTCGCTGGGCCTGCCGTTGGAGCGGGGCCGCGTCCTGGTCGAGCCGACGCTCCAAGTGCCCGGCAGGCCCGAGGTGTTCGCGTGCGGCGACGTCGCCGCGGTGCCGGACACCGACCGGCCGGGTGAGTTCACGGCGATGACGGCGCAGCACTCCTGGCGGCAGGGCAAGCTGGCGGCGGAGAACGTCGCCGCCTCGTTCACGGGCCGCGAGCAACGCCCGTACCACCACAAGGACTTGGGTTTCACGGTCGACCTGGGCGGCGGTGAGGCGGCGGCCGATCCGCTGGGTCTGCCCCTGTCCGGGCTGCCCGCCGGTCTCGTCACCCGCGGCTACCACCTCGCCGCGCTCCCCGGCAACCGCGTCCGGGTCGCGGCCGACTGGCTGCTGGATGCCGTACTGCCGCGCCAGAGCGTCCAGTTGGGCCTGGTGCGCGGCTGGTCGGTGCCGTTGGACACGGCCTCGCCCGAGCTGCCGCGCACGCCGGGCGGCGAGCCGGAGAACACGTCGCCGGTCGTCGCGCCGACCCCGAAGCACGCCAAGGAGTGACCCGGTGCCCGTCGAGATCCACCGCCCGGACAAGGTGCTCTTCCCCGCGGGCCCGGACGGCGGCGAGGTCACGAAGGCGGGCCTCGCCGCGTACCACCGCGAGGTCGCCCCGTTCATGCTGCCGCACCTGCGGGGCCGTCCGCTGATGCTGGAGCGGCATCCGGACGGCGTCGAGGGCCCGCTGTTCATGCAGAAGAACACCCCCGACCACTACCCGGGTTGGATCCCCCGCGTGGAGGTCGCCAAGGAGGGCGGCACGGTCCTGCACCCCCTGTGCGAGAACGCCGACACCCTCGCCTACCTCACCGACCAGGCGCGCCTCACCCTGCACCGCTGGCTGTCGCGCGCCGGCCACCCGGAGCGCCCCGACCTGATGGTCTTCGACCTCGACCCGCCCGACGACGGCGACTTCGCCTCCGTACGGGACACGGCCCGCCGGCTCGGCGAGCTGCTGGACGCCCTGCGGCTGCCGTCGGCGCCGATGACGACCGGCTCGCGCGGCCTGCACGTCGTCGTGCCCCTCGACGGACGGCACGGCTTCGACGAGGTGCGCGCCTTCGCCCGGGACACCGCCGAACTGCTGGCGTCCGGCCATCCGGACCTGCTGACGACGGCCGTGCGCAAGCAGGCGCGCGGCGGGCGGCTCTACCTGGACGTGCAGCGCAACGCGTACGCGCAGACGGCGGTCGCGCCGTACACCGTCCGGGCCCGCCCCGGCGCCCCGGTCGCCGTGCCGATCGCGTGGGACCAGCTCGACGAGCCCGGCGTCGGACCGCGCCGCTGGACGGTCGCGAACGCCGTCGAGCAGGCCCGTACGCGCCCCTGGCGGGGTCTGCCGAGGCGAGGCCGCGCGCTGGGCCCGGCCCGCCGGAGGCTGACCGCACTGCGCGGCAACTGAAGGTTTGGCAGGGGGAGTTCGGGCCACTCGGCAGATGATGGGCACAAGCCCTTCACAACTCGACGGAGGACACGGGGCGGAGAGATGGCGGACGACGGCTTGGCAGAGCCCATGGAAGTGCTGAACCGGGCACGCGAACAGCTCACCGAGCTGACCGGAACGGCCGCGGAGACCGTCTCGTCCTTCGAACGCACCGACGACGGCTGGTCGTTGGAGATCGAGGTACTCGAACTCGCCCGCGTCCCCGACACGATGAGCCTGATGGCCGGATACCGGGTCGACCTCGACCCGCAGGGCCGGGTCACCGGCTACCGGCGCGTGCGCCGCTACGAGCGCGGACGCGCCGACCCGCACTGACCGGTCCCCACGCACCGAACGTTCCCCCACCATGCGAGGAGGCATGGCCGACATGACCGTCGTCCCGGCACAGACCGGCGGTGGAGGCGGTACCAGTGGTCTCTACGACGTCCTGGAACTCATCCTCGACCGGGGACTCGTGATCGACGTGTTCGTACGCGTCTCCCTGGTCGGGATCGAGATCCTCAAGATCGACGTACGGGTCGTCGTGGCCAGCGTCGACACGTATCTGCGGTTCGCCGAGGCGTGCAACCGCCTCGACCTGGAGGCGGGCCCGCACCGCAGCCCCGGGCTGCCCGACCTCGTGGGCGAGATGACCGAGTCGGGGGCGCGCGGCAAGTCGAAGGGCGCGCTGTCCGGCGCGGCCGAGACGGTCGCCGGCGCCTTCCGGCAGGCCCGCGACGAGCAGGAGGCCGACGGGCAGCCGAAGCCGCGCCGCAAGAGCACGGCCGCGCGCCGGAAGGAGGAGTCGGAGTGAGTACGTACGTCTACGGCATCGCCGCGAGTTCGCACCCGGCCCTGCCCGAGGGCGGCAAGGGCGTGGGCGATCCGCCGGCGACCGTGCGCGTGCTGCGGGCGGGCCCGCTGGCGGCGCTGGTCAGCGACGCGCCCGAGGGGCTGCGGCCCAAGCGGCGCGACCTGCTCGCCCACCAGGAGGTGCTGGTCGCCGCGGGCGCCGAGGGCTGTGTGCTGCCCATGCGGTTCGGCAGCGTCGCCCCCGACGACTCCGCCGTCACCGAGGTCCTCGCCGAGCGCGCCGAGCACTACCGGGAGCGGCTGCGGGCGCTGGACAACAAGGTCGAGTACAACGTCAAGGCCAACCATCTGGAGGAGGCGGTCCTGCACCGGGTGCTCGCCGACACCCCGGAACTGCGGGCCCTCGCCGAGGCCAACCGGCAGGACGGCGGCGGGAGTTACGAGCAGAAGCTGCGGTTCGGCGAGATGATCGCCACCGCGGTGCGGGCCCGCGAGGCCGAGGACGCCGCCGCCGTGCGGCGCGCGCTGGAGCCGCTCGCCGCCGCCGTCGACCCGGGGCCCGAGTCCACGGGCTGGCTCGCCAACTTCTCCTTCCTCGTCGAGCGCGACGCCTCGGCGGCGTTCGCGGAGGCCGTGGAGGCGTTCCGCAAGACCCACGCGCACCTCGAAGTGCGCCTCGCCGGGCCGCTGCCGCCGTACAGCTTCGTGGAGCCCGGACCGGAGTGAGCGATGGGGCTCATCGGGGAAGTGCTGCTGCTGCCGTTCGCTCCGGTGCGCGGCAGCGCGTGGGTGATCGGGCAGGTGGTGCGGGAGGCGGAGCGGATCTACTACGACCCCGCCGCGATCCGCGCCGAACTCGCCCGTCTTGAACGGCTCCTGACGGAGGGTGAGATCACGGCGGAGGAGTTCGACCGGGCCGAGGACCAGCTCCTCGACCGGCTGGAGACCAGTACGCGAACAGGCGACGGGACGACACGATGAACCGAACGGCACTGGGCCTCGCGATCGGGGCCGGCTACCTCCTGGGCCGCACACGGAAGTTGAAACTGGCGCTCGCCGTCGGCTCCGTGGTCGCGGGCAAGCGGCTGAACCTCACGCCGAGGGGGGTCGCCGACCTGGTCTCCCAGCAGCTCCAGAACAACCCGCAGTTCAAGGAGATCGGGGATCAGCTCCGGGAGGACCTGCGCGGGGTGGGGAAGGCGGCGACGGGGGCGGTCGTGGAACGCCAGCTGGACTCGCTGGCGGGGCGGTTGCACGGGCGGACGGCGGAGGTGCGGGGGCGGCTCGACGGGGTGGTCCCGGAGGTCGCCGGTCGGGACGAGGACGACGACGCGGATGCCGGCGCGGATGCCGACGCGGGGCGGGAGCGCGCCAAGGGCGGCAGGTCCGAGGGTGCGGGCAAGCCCCGGAAGAAGGCGCCCGGCGCCAAGAAGGCCGCCGACGCCGCCAGGAAGACCGCTTCCCCCGAGCGCGTCACCAAGAAAGCCGCCCCCCGCGCGGCGAAGAAACCCCCGGCGCGCTCCGCGAAGCGGGGTGACGAGCGGTGACCGACACCCTCTCCGGCGTGGCCCGCAGCGAGGCCGCCGACCGGCTCAAGGCGGAGCTGCGGGAGTACGTCGCCGCCCAGGCACAGCGCCTCCTCGTCGGCGCCGGCCGCAAACTCGGCGAGACCACCGTCAAGCTGAACGACATCGCGTCCGGCGAGAGCCCCGGCTTCGCCCGTCTCGCCCTGGACGGCGGGCGCAAACTCGCCGAGGGCAAGGGGCCGTTGCGCTCGGCGCTGGAGGTCGGCGCGGGCCGCGCGAAGGACGGCGTCAAGGAGGCGCTCAAGGGCCTCGGCAAGAAGGGCAAGGAGGGCAAGGGCAAGAGCGCCGCAGGCAAGAAGCCCACGGTCGTCATGGAACACGTCGACGTCGGCGTCCCGCTGCGCACCGCCTACGACCAGTGGACCCGCTTCCAGGACTTCGGCTCTTTCGCGAAGGGCGTCAAGAGCGCCGACCGCGCCGACGACACCCGCTCCGACTGGCGGCTCAAGGTCTTCTGGTCCAGCCGGAGCTGGCAGGCGATGACCACGGAGCAGATCCCGGACGAGCGGATCTCGTGGACCTCGCAGGGCGCGAAGGGGACCACGAAGGGCGCGGTCACCTTCCACCGCCTCGCCGACAACCTGACCCGTGTCCTGCTGGTCGTCGAGTACTACCCCGCGGGCCTCTTCGAACGCACCGGCAACCTCTGGCGCGCCCAGGGCCGCCGCATCCGCCTCGACCTCAAGAACTACGCCCGCTTCATCACCCTCAAGGGTGAGGCGGAGGAGGGCTGGCGGGGCGAGATCCACGACGGGAAGGTCGTGGTGAGCCACGAGGACGCGCTGGCGGAGGACACCGAAGACGCCGAGGACGGCGAGGAGTTGGAGGCGGAGTACGAGGAGGAGGACGAGCCCCGCGACGAGTTCGAGGACGAGGAGCCCGAAGACCCCGAACCCGAAGACGCCGAAGCCGAAGACGCCGAGGCCGAGTTGGAGTACGAGGACGAGGAGCCGGACGACGCCCCCGACGAGGCCGAGGCCCCCCGGAGCCGGCGGTGACCATGCCCAGCCGCCTCCCCGACCCGTACAACGGCAACGGAGGCGCCAACCTCGCCGACATCCTGGAGCGCGTCCTCGACAAGGGCATCGTCATCGCGGGCGACATCCGCATCAACCTCCTCGACATCGAACTCCTCACGGTCAAGCTCCGCCTGGTCGTCGTCTCCGTCGACAAGGCGAAGGAGATGGGCATCGACTGGTGGGAGGACGACCCGGCGCTGTCCACGAAGGCCCGCAGGGATCAACTGACCCGCGAGAACGCCGAGTTGCGGGCCCGCCTCGAAGCCCTGGAAGCGCTGGAGGAGCCCCGGTGACCGCCCTGCGCTACGTGTACGCCGTCTGCCCCCCGTTCGAGACGCCGCTCCCGGCGGATCTCACCGGCGTCGTGGGCGAGCCACCCGCCCGGCTCGCCCACGGCCACCTCGTCGCGGTCGTCAGCCGCGTCCCCGAGGACGTCTTCGCCGAGGAGCCCTTGCGGCGGCGCCTGGAGGACCTGGACTGGCTGACCGCGACGGCCCGCGCCCACGAGCGGGTCGTCGACGCGCTGACCACCGTGACGACCCCGCTGCCGCTGCGGCTGGCGACCGTCTTCCGCGACGACAGCGGCGTACGGACGATGCTGGAGGAGGGCGAGGCCCGCTTCCGGCACGTCCTGGAGCGGATCGCGGGCCGGGTGGAGTGGGGGGTGAAGGTGTACGTCGACCGGGAGGCGCCCCAGGAGGTGCCGAGCCCGGCGTCGGGCCGCGACTATCTGCGGCAGCGGCGCCGCGCGGCCCTCTCGGACGAGGAGTCCTGGCACCGGGCGGAACTGTTCTCCGAAAAGCTCCACAGCGCGTTGTGCACACACGCCGACGCGGTACGCCTGCGCCCGCCGCAGAATTCCGCCCTCGCCCCCGGAGGAGAGAATTCCGGGCAGAATGTGTTCAACGCCGCTTTCCTCGTCCGGCGGGAACTCTCCGAGCGGTTCGTGGAAATCGCGGAGGGCGTCCGGGACGGGGACCGCGGAATTCGCGTGGAACTCACGGGGCCGTGGGCGGCGTATTCCTTCGCGTCGGGGGAGCCGGACGAGGAGGCGGGCCCGTGACCGTCGTACAGCGCCGTGAGGTCTCCCTCGTGGACCTCCTGGACCGTCTCCTCGCCGGTGGTGTCGTCATCACCGGCGACATCACGTTGCGGATCGCGGACGTGGACCTCGTCCGGATCGACCTGAACGCCCTGATCAGCTCGGTGACGGCGCAGGTGCCGTCGCCGTGGGAGGAACCATGACCGGCCGCCTGGACCTCGAACCGGACACCGTGGAGCGCGATCTGATCAAACTCGTCCTCACGGTGATCGAACTCCTTCGCCAGCTCATGGAACGGCAGGCCGTTCGCCGCTTCGACGAGGGCGATCTCACCGAGGAGCAGGAGGAGCGCGTCGGCCTGACGCTGATGCTCCTCGACGAGCGGATGACCGAGCTGCGCGAGCGGTACGGGCTGCGGCCCGAGGACCTGAATCTGGACCTCGGGCCGCTCGGGCCGCTGCTCCCGCGGAGCTGACGCTCAGCTCACCAGCGGTACCAGCGCCCCCTGGTGCCGGTCGCCGACGTCCCGCGCACCAGGAATCCCAGCAGCCAGACGACGAGGACGACGAGCGCTATCCACCAGAGAATCTTCACGGCGAATCCGACGCCGAACAGCAACAGCGCCAGAAGCAGTACGAGAATAATCGGAACCATGGTGTGAACCTCCTGTGCTCCGGGTTTCCCGGACTCCACGTTTCATTCACAGTCCGGCGATTCCCTCCGGTCCGCAGGGGTAACCGGCAGCCATGAGAATCGCTGTGGTGGACGCGGGGTCGAACACGGTACGGCTGGTGGTGACGGACGCGCGGGACGGCGTTCCCCTGCCGGTGCACACCGCGAAGTGGCGGCTGCGTCTGTCGGAGCGCACGGGCCCGGACGGCCGGCTCGGCGAGGCGGCGACGCAGCAGCTGGTCTCGGCGGTCGGCGCCGCCGCCGCGACGGCCCGCCGCTGGGGCGCCCCCGATCCCCCGGCGTTCGCGACGGCGGTGATCCGCCACGCCCCGGACCGCGCGGAGGTCCTGCGCACGGTCCAGGACCGCACCGGGGTACGGCTGCGGCTGCTGCCGGGCGAGCTGGAGGCCGAGCTGACGTTCCTCGCGGTACGCCGCTGGATGGGCTGGCGGGCGGGTCCGCTGGCCCTGTTCGACATCGGCGGCGGCTCCCTGGAGGTGGCGTACGGCCGGGGCCGCACCCCGGAGTTCGCGGCCTCCCTGCCGCTCGGCGCCAACCGGCTCACCCGCGACTTCCTGACCGCCGCCGACCCGCCCACGGGCGGCGAGCTGCGCGCCCTGCGCCGCCATGTCCGCCACGCCCTGCGCGACGCGTCGGCCCGTATCCGCTGGGAGCGCCCCCGCACGACGCTGGCCACCTCGCGCACGTTCCAGCAGCTCGCCCGCCTGTGCGGGGCCCCGCCGGGCCGCCGGGGCCTGTTCGTGGAGCGGGTCCTGTGCCGCGCCGACCTGCGCCGTGCCGTGGACCGGCTGGCGGCCCTCTCCGCCGCCGACCGCGCCGGGCTCCCCGGGATCTCCGCGCCCCGGGCCCGGCAGAGCCTCGCCGGGGCGGTCACCGCGCACAGCGTGATGAAGCTCAGCGGCGTGGACGCGGTGACGATCTGCCCCTGGGCACTGCGCGAGGGCATCCTGCTGCGCTACCTGGAGGACGGCACGGACTGGTGGCAGGACACCCCCGTCCGGCCACGCCTCACGAGCATCCCCCGAACGGACCGGACCGAAGAGCAGTGAGTCAACTCCGGTGCCGGTACCGGGAGTCGAAGACTCCGTGCGCCCCGTGGTCGGCCTCGTCGTCGGCCGGCACGAACAGGTTGTCCGGCCCCGGTGTCCGCGCCGCGTCGACCTGCTGGGACGCGTACCCCGTACGGGCGAGGTAGCGGTCGAGGAGGGCCGGTACGACCCGGTTGGCCAGCAGGGTCGCCCGCGTGCTCGCCCCGATCCACCGCTCCCGGCGCCCCGGCCGGTCGGCGGCGCGCACGACTCCCCTCGCCGCGGCCTCCGGCTGGTAGATCGGCGGGATCGGCTGCGGCTGGCGCGGCATCCTGGACCGCACCCAGCTGAACTGGGGCGTGTTGACGGCGGGGAGCTGGGCGACGGTGACGCGGACGCGGCTGCCCCGGTGCAGGAGTTCGAGCCGTACGGACGACGTGAACCCGTTGATCGCGTGCTTGGCGCCGCAGTACGCCGACTGGAGCGGCACCGAGCGTTCGCCGAGCGCCGAGCCGACCTGGACGACCGTGCCCTGGTCGCGGGGGACCATGCGGGCGAGGGCGGCGCGGGTGCCGTTGACGTACCCCAGGTAGGTCACGGAGGTGACGCGGGCGTACTCCTCGGGGGTGATGTCGGTGAAGGGGGCGAAGACGCCGGTGAAGGCGCAGTTGACCCACACGTCGAGGGGCCCGAGGGCCGCTTCGGCGGCACCCGCCGCTGCCTCGACGGCGTCGGCGTCGGCGACGTCCGCCTCGTACACGTACGGCAGGCCGCCCAGCTCGGTGACGTCGCGGGCCGCCGCGTCGAGGCCCGCGCGGCCCCGGGCGATCAGGGCGACGCGGGCTCCGCGCGCGGCGTACAGGCGGGCTACGGCCCGGCCGACTCCCGCGCTCGCGCCGGTCACGACGACGGTGTCCTTGTGCGTGTCCATCACCGGCTCCTGAACGGTCGTGCCTGTTCGGCGTCGAGGGCGAGCCCGAGGCCCGGTCCCTGCTGTGGGGTCACCGCGCCGCCGAGCGGGTCGAGGACGCCGTCGAACAGGAGGCGTTCGACGCGGACGTGGTCGTGGAACCACTCGATGTGCCGCAGGTTCGGGACGGCGGCGGCGACGTGCGCGGAGACGTGCGGGGCGCAGTGGGCCGATATGTCGAGGCCGTACGCGAGAGCCAGGGCGGCGACGCGCAGCCAGCCGGTGATGCCGCCGCAGCGGGTCACGTCGGCCTGGAGGCAGTCGACGGCGCCCGCGTCGAGCATCCCTCTGAAGTAGGGGAGGGTGTAGCCGTACTCCCCGGCGGTGACCTCCGCGTCGGTACGGCCGCGGATCTCCGCGAGGGCGCCGAGCCGGTCGGCGGAGACGGGCTCCTCGAACCAGGTCACTCCCTCACCCTCCAGAGCTGCGGCGACCCGGACCGCCTGTTTCGCGCCGTAGCCGCCGTTGGCGTCGACGTACAGCTCGGCGGCGGAGCCGATCGCGTCCCGTGCGCGGGACGTGCGCAACAGGTCGCGGGCCTCCGCGCGGCCCCACGACTCCCCGATCTTGATCTTCACTCGAGGGATGCCCTGCTCCTCGACCCAGCCGCGCAACTGCCGTTCCTGGCGCCCCTCGTCGTAGGTCACGAAGCCCCCGCTGCCGTACACCGGCACCTCGTCGCGCGCCGCGCCCAGCAGTCCGGCGAGCGGTACGGCGAGGAGGCGGGCCTTCGCGTCCCACAGGGCGATGTCGACGGCGGACAGCGCCTGCGCGGCGATCCCGGGCAGCCCGGCGTTGCGCACGGCACGGGTCATCGCCTCGTGCGCGCGGGGCACGTCCAGGACGGAGGTGCCGACGACGGCGCCGGCGAGCAGGTCGTCCACGACGTGCGCGGCGGCGGGCGGCGCGTACGTGTAGCCGAGCCCGGTGGTCCCGGCGGCGTGGACGGTCACGAGGACGAGGGTCGTGTGGTCCCAGGAGAGGGTGCCGTCGGCTTCCGGGGTGTCGGTGGGGACGGTGTAGACGGCACTGTCGACGCGCTCGACGACGGGTTCATCGGTCACCGTCACGCCTCCCGCCCCGCTTCCCGCCGCCCTTCCCCTCGTGCTTCCCCGGCAGGAACTCCTGCACCTTCGCCTTGAACCCCTGTTTCACCATCGCCGCCCGGTCGCTGTCGCCCTTCAGGACCGCCGCCGCTGCCGCCTCGATCTGGTCGAGGGTCGCGTGCGGCGGGATCGGGGGGACGGCGGGGTCGGTGACGAAGTCGAGGACGTACGGCTCCCGCGCGGCGAGCGCCGCCTCCCACGCGCCGCCCACCTGGTCCGGCTTCTCGATCCGCATCCCGCTCAGCCCGAGGGAGCGCGCGAAGTCGGCGTACGCGACGTCCGGGATCGACTGCGAGGGCAGGAATTGGGGGGCGCCCTCCATGCCGCGCATCTCCCAGGTGACCTGGTTCAGGTCGCGGTTGTTGAACACGGCGACGACGAGACGCGGATCCGCCCACTCCCGCCAGTACTTGGCGACCGTGATCAGCTCCGCGAGCCCGTTCATCTGCATCGCCCCGTCGCCCACCAGCGCGACGACCGGCCGGTCCCCGTGCGCGAACTTCGCGCCGATCGCGTACGGCACGCCGGGCCCCATCGTCGCGAGCGTCCCCGACAGGGAGCCCCGCATCGCGCCCCTCAACTCCACGTGCCGGGCGTACCAGTTGGCGGCCGAGCCCGAGTCGGCGGTGAGGATGGCGTCCTCGGGGAGCAGTCCGCTCAGCGCGTGCGCCACGTACTCCGGGTTGACCGGGTCCGCCGACACCTCGGCCCGCCGGGCCATCACCCGGCGCCACCGGCCCACGTTCGCCTCGATCTTCTCCCGCCACGCGAAGTCCTTCACCTGGTCCAGCAGCGGCAGCAGCCGCTGGAGCGTGGCCGCCGCGTCGCCGACGAGGTTCACCTCGAAGGGGTACCGCATGCCGACCATGTGCGGGTCGACGTCGATCTGTACGCCGCGCGCCTTGCCGAAGTCCGGCAGGAACTGCGTGTAGGGGAACGACGAGCCGATCACCAGCAGCGTGTCGCAGTCCCGCATCATCTCGTACGACGGCCGCGTGCCCAGCAGGCCGATCGCGCCCGTCGAGTACGGGATGTCGTCGTCCAGGGCGTCCTTGCCGAGCAGCGCCTTCGCGACGCCCGCGCCGAGGCGTTCGGCGACCGCCGTCACCTCCGTCCGGGCGCCGCGCGCGCCCTGGCCGATCAACAGGGCCGGTTTCCCGCCGGAGTTGAGGACGTCCGCCGCGCGCTGGAGGTCCGTGTCGGCGGGGATCGGGGCGTAGTGCGACAGGCCGAGGCTGGAGGGGACCATCTTGAAGGCGTGCTCGGGGGGCGAGTACTCCAGCTCCTGCACATCTGCCGGGAGAATCACGGCGGTCACCGTGCGGCGCGCGTACGCGGTGCGGATCGCCCGGTCCAGGACGTTCGGCAGTTGCTCGGGGACGGTGACCATCGCGCAGTAGTCGGAGGCGACGTCCTTGTAGAGGCTCAGCAGGTCGACTTCCTGCTGGTACGAGCCGCCCATCGCGCTCCGGTTCGTCTGGCCGACGATCGCGACGACGGGGACGTGGTCGAGCTTCGCGTCGTAGAGGCCGTTCAGCAGGTGGATGGCGCCGGGCCCGGACGTGGCCGCGCAGACCCCGACCCGGCCGGAGAACTTGGCGTAGCCGACGGCCTCGAACGCGGACATCTCCTCGTGCCGGGCCTGGATGAACCTGGGCCGGTCCTCGGCCCGCCCCCAGGCGGCGAGCAGCCCGTTGATGCCGTCGCCTGGGTAGGCGAAGACGTACTCGACGTCCCATTCGCGCAGCCGGTTGAGGAGGTGATCGGAAACCTTCATGACAGGGTCCTTCGCACAGATGGGGACAACGTGTCTTTCGTGAGCGCGCGTTCGGGGTACTCGGCAGGCAGCGGGCCGTCCAGGGCCGACGCCAGCACCTCCGCCAGGTGCAGGGCGCGCCGTCCCGTTCCCGCCTGCTCGATCTGCGTGCGGCAGCTGAAGCCGTCCGCCAGGATCAGGTCCCCGGGAGCGGCGGAGCGTACGGCGGGGAGCACCCCCGACTCGCCGACCGCCAGGGAGACTTCGTGGTGGCCGCGTTCGAAGCCGAAGTTGCCCGCGAGGCCGCAGCAGCCGGCGTCCAGCATCCGGGCGTCCAGGCCCGCCCGGCGCATCAGGGCGCGGTCGGCGTCGGAGCCGAGCACCGCGTGCTGGTGGCAGTGCGTCTGGACGATCGCCCGGCGAGAGAGCGACGGCGGCTCCCAGCCGGCCAGTTGCTCGGCGAACGTCCTCGCCTGCGAGGCCAGTCGCCGCACCGCTGGATCGTCCGGCAGCAGTTCCGGCGCGTCGGAGCGGAACACCGCCGTGCACGACGGTTCGAGGCCGACGATCGGCGTCCCCGCCTCCAGGTACGGGCCAAGGACCCGCAGCGTGCGCCTCAACACCCGTTTCGCCACGTCCAGTTGCCCCGTCGAGATCCACGTCAGCCCGCAGCACACCGGCGTCGCCGGGACCGCCACCGTGTACCCGGCGGCCTGGAGCACCCGCACCGCCGACCTCGCCAGCACCGGACGGAAGAAGTTGGTGAACGTGTCCGGCCAGAGCACGACGGTCGCGGGGTCACCCGGCGTCGGACGGACGGCCCCCCGTGCCCGGCGGCGTCGCACGAAGGGTTGCGCGGCGAACCGGGGCGCCTCGCGGGCGGGGTCGACGCCGGCGAGCCTCTTCGCGAGGCCCGGACGCAACGCCAGATTCGCCAACGCGGGCGCGTGCTGGGCGAGTTGCGTCCACACCGGCAGCCAGCCCAGCGAGTAGTGGGCGAGCGGACGGAGCCGGTGCGCGTAATGGTGCGCGAGGAACTCCGCCTTGTACGTGGCCATGTCGACCCCGGTCGGGCAGTCCGACTTGCACCCCTTGCACGCGAGGCACAGGTCGAGCGCGTCCCGCACCTCGGGTGAGCGCCAGCCGTCGGTGATCGCCGAGTCGGGATGGCCGTCCAGCATCTCGAAGAGCAGCCGCGCGCGCCCGCGGGTGGAGTGCTCCTCCTCCCGGGTCACCCGGTACGAGGGGCACATCACCCCGCCCTCGTGGCCGCGGCAGTCGCCGATGCCGACGCAGCGCAACACGGCCCGGTTGAAGGAGTGCTGGTCCTCGGGGTACCCGAAGTGCGTGCGGGAGTCGGCGGGTTGCCACAGCGGCCCGACCCGCAGCCGCTCGTCCAGCGGTTCGGGGTCGACGACCTTGCCGGGGTTCATCCCGTTGCGCGGATCGAGGAGCGCCTTGAACTCGCCGAACGCGCCCACGAGTCGCTCCCCGAACATCCGCGTGAGCAGCTCTCCCCGGGCCTGCCCGTCCCCGTGTTCCCCGGACAGCGACCCCCCGTATCCGACGACGAGATCGGCGGCCCGCTCCACGAACCGCCGGAACTGGCCGACCCCTTGCCCAGTCCGCAGCTGGAAGGGGATCCGCGTGTGCACGCACCCCTGCCCGAAGTGCCCGTACAGGGACGGACGGCCGTAGTCGAACTCGGCGAACAGCTTCCTCAAGTCCCGCAGATACGCCCCGAGTCGATCGGGCGGCACGGCGGAGTCCTCCCACCCCTCCCACGTGTCCCGTCCGTCCGGCGGGCGTGCGGTCACCCCGAGTCCGGCCTCGCGGGCGCGGAGCATGCGCTGTTCGCGGGCGGGGTCGTCGGAGAAGGCGACGGAGGGGTCACCGGTGTCCCGGCCGACGGCCTTGAGCAGCGCGTGGGCCTGTTCGTCGACGTCCTCCCGGCTCTCCCCGCCGAACTGGACGAGCAGCCAGGCGTCCCCCTCGGGCAGCGCGTCGAGGGACTCCCCGTGCACCCCCTCCTCCCGCATCAGCTGGGCCATCCGCCCGTCCAGCGCCTCCAGTTGGGCCGGTGCGGAGTGCTCCAGGAGACGCGGTACGTCGTCGGCGGCCCGGCAGACGTCCGCGTATCCGAGGACGAGCAGCGACTCGCAGGGCGGCACGTCCACGAGCCCGAGTTCGGCGCGCAGGACGGCGACGAGGGTGCCCTCGCTGCCGACGAGCGCCTTGGCGAGGTCGAAGCCGTTCTCGGGGAGCAGGGAGTCGAGGTTGTAGCCGGAGACGCGGCGCGGGATCTTCGGGTAGCCGCGTCGGACCTCCGCGAGGTTGGCCGAGACGAGCCGGTCGAGTCCGTCGTACAGCTCCGCTTTCCGGCCGCCCTCGGCGCGGATGCGGGCGCGTTCGGCGGGGCCGGTCGGGCCGACCCAGGTGCGCAGCCCGTCGTAGGTGACGATCTCCAGGCGGCGGACGTGGTCGACGGTCTTGCCGTACGCCTGCGCGGACGCCCCGCAGGAGTTGTTGCCGATCATGCCGCCGAGCGCGCAGTGGCTGTGCGTCGAGGGCCTGGGGCCGAACCGCAGCCGGTGGTCGGCGAGCCGGGCGTCGAGGGCGTCCAGGACGATGCCGGGCTCGACGACACACGTACGGGCGTCGGGGTCGACGGCGAGGAGGGCGTCGCAGTGCTTGCTCCAGTCGATGACGACGGCCGCGTTGGCCGTCTGCCCGGCGAGGCTCGTGCCGCCGCCCCGGGACAGGACGGGTGCGTCGAACGCGGCGCACACCTCGACCGCCCGGGCCCCGGCCTCGACGGTGCGCGGGACGACGAGCCCCAGCGGTACCCGGCGGTAGTTGGAGCCGTCGGTGGCGTACGCGGCTCTGCTGCCGGCGTCGAAGCGGACCTCGGCGTCGGTCTCCGTGCGCAGGGTCGCGGCCAGGTCACGTGTGCTCATGGCCGCCGGGTAACCCGCGTCGCGGAGTTCAGTCGCGGACCTGGGGGAGGATCTTGGTGCGGTAGAAGTCGAAGAAGCCCTGCTGGTCGGGGCCGATCTGGTTGACGTACACCGTGTCGAAGCCGGCGTCGACGAACGCCCTCAGCGCCTCGACGTGGAGGTCCGGGTCGTCGCCGCAGGGGATCGCCGCCGCCGACATCTGCGGGGTCACCAGCTCCGACGCCTGCTCGAAGTGGCGCGGGGTGGGCAGGAGCTGGGCGAGTTCGCCGGGGAGCTGCTGGTTGGCCCAGAGGCGGTGCGCGGTGGCGACGGCCTTCTCGCGGTCGGTGCCCCAGCAGACCTTGAAGCCGCCGTACACCGGTTTCGCGCCGCCTCCGCCGCGCCGGAAGCGCTCGACCACGCCGGCGTCGGGGCTCATGGTGATCAGGCCGTCGCCGATGCGGGCGGCGGCCTCGGCGGCGTGCGGGCCGAACGCGGAGACGTCGATGGGGACCGGGGTGGCGGGGACGGTGTAGAGGCGGGCGTTCTCGACGGTGTAGTGGCGGCCGTAGTGGCTGATCCGCTCGCCGGTGAACAGTTTGCGGATGATCTGGAGGGCCTCCTCCAGCATGGTGAGCCGGACCGGCGCCTCGGGCCAGCCGCCGCCCAGGACGTGCTCGTTGAGGGCTTCGCCGGTGCCGACGCCGAGCCGGAACCGGCCCTCCAGCTGGACGGCGCTGGTCGCGGCGGCCTGGGCGATCACGGCGGGGTGGGTGCGCACGAGGGGGCAGGTCACCGCCGTCTCCACGGGCAGCGACACCGCCTGGGAGAGGGCTCCGATCACCGACCACACGAAGGGGCTCTGGCCCTGCGCGTCGTTCCACGGGTGGTAGTGGTCGGAGATCCACAGCGCGTCGAACCCCGCCTGCTGGGCCATGCGGGCCTGCTCGACGAGGGCGGCGGGCGAGTGCTCCTCGCTGGCGAGGAAGTATCCGAAGTCGGTCACAGCGCCTCCTGAATATGGGGACCGGGCCTCCGGGTACCCGCCGACGGCCCGGGTACCCGGAGTGCCCGGACCTGTCAGGGCGGCGTCTTCTCCGCGTCGCTCACGCTCGCGACGGCCTCGGTGAGGTGCTGGCGGACGGGGTCGGGCAGGGGTTCGCCCCGGACCGTGGTCACCACGGTCGACGCGAGGCGGTGCAGCTTCGTGTTGGTGTTCTGGGACGCCTTGACCAGGACGTTCCACGCCTCGTCGGGGCTCAGTCCGAAGGACGCCATCAGGATGCCCCGGGCCAGGTCGATCTCCGGCCGGGTCCGCATGGCGCGGCGCAGCTGGACGACCTCGCCGCGCAGGGCCTCCTCCTCGGTGACGTGTCCCTCGACGAGCAGCGGGCAGGTGCCCGTGAGGGCCAGCAGGCGCTGTGCGACGGGGCTCGCGGCGGTGACGGCGAGCGACTTGCCCGCGGCCATCGCGTACCGGCGGATCTCCAGCAGGACGTTCAGCGCGGAGCAGTCCCAGAACTCCAGGGCTCCCAGGTCGAGTTCGACGCGCCGGGCGGGTTCGCGCAGGGCCGCGCGCAGGGTGCGTTCCAGCAGGGCGCTGTCGTCCAGGCACAGTTCGCCGCCCACCGTGACGACGACCCGGTCGCCGTCGCGGCGCGTCCGCACCGACGGCGCGGCAGGGTGCGGCCGGGCTTCTCCAGGAGGGTTGGGCATGGCTTCCTCTCCGCGGGTACTCGCCTACTGGTCCTGTGCTTCCAGAGTCGACCCGGCACGCAGGACACGTCAAGTGATACCGGAATTCTGGTTCGCGCTTTTGGACACGCGAACGCCCAGCCGTAGGATCTCCTCATGGTCGGAGTGGATGGAGTGCCCGAGCCGCACGCCGGGTGGACGTTTCTCACCAACCACGCGCGTGTCCTGGCCGCCATCGCCGACAACCACAGCGCCCGGATCCGGGACATCGCCGCCCGCTGCCGGCTCACCGAGCGCGCGGTCCAGAAGATCATCGCCGACCTCGAACAGGACGGGTACCTGTCCCACACGCGCCGGGGCCGGGGCAACGACTACGAGATCGACCCCACGAAGATCCTCCGCCACCCCGCCGAGGCGGGCCTGACGGTCGCCTCCCTGCTGACGATCCTCGTCCAGGACGAGGCGGAACGGCACGGGAGGGCGAACGACGCCTTCCACGAGGGCACGGCCCGCCACGACGGCACACCGCCGCACGAGGGCAGGCCCCGGCACGACAGCACACCCCAGCACGAGGACCCACCCCGGCACGAGGACCCGTCCGGGCACCAGGACCCGCCCGGGCACCAGGACCCGCCCCGGCACGAGGGCCGTCCGCCGTACGGCGGCCCGCTCCGGCACGGCCGCTCACCCGCCCGTGAGAACTCCCCCCTCCACGACGGCTCCCCCTCCCACGAGAGCTGACCCCGGGCCGCCACCGCCCTCACCCACCTGCCGACGGCTCCCCTCCCGGCGAAAGCCGCCCCCGGCCCCCACCGCCCTCACTCCCCCACCGGCAGCCTCAGCTCCGCCTCCGCCCCGCCCCCCGGGTGATTGCGGAACGCCAGCTGTGCCCCCAGCAACCGCGCCTGTCCCGTGGCGATGGTCAGCCCCAGCCCCGTACCGCCCGTCCGCGCCCCGGTCCTGAACCGCTGCGGCCCGGAAGCGTGCAGGATCGCGAGCAGGTCCGCCGGGAACCCGGCCCCCTGGTCCCGCACCCGGATCACCGCCCCCTCCACCGTCATCACGACCGGCGCCCGGCCGTGCCGCAGCGCGTTCGCGGCGAGGTTGGCGAGGATCCGCTCCACCCGCCGGGGATCGGTCGCCACGACCGCGTCGGCCACGACGTCGACGCTCACCCCGGCCAGCCCCGACACCGCCCGCCGCGCCATCGCGCTGACCTCCCGCTGCTCCTTGTCCACCGCGGCGACCTGCGCGTCCATCCGCGCGACCTCCAGGACGTCCTCCACCAGCCCCCGCAGCTTCCCCACGCTGTCCGCGATCAGCTCGGACGGCCGCCCCGGCGGCAGCAGCCCCACCGCCGTGGACATCCCGGCGACGGGCGTACGCAGCTCGTGCGCGATGTCCGCCGTCACCCGGCGTTCCGCTTCGAGGCGGGCGCCGAGCGCGTCGGCCATCGTGTTGACGGCGGCGGCGAGGCGGGCGATCTCGTCGTGGCCGCGCGGGTGGACGCGCGCGTCGAGGTCGCCCTCGGCGATCCGCTCGGCGGTGCGCGCGGCGGCGGTGGCCCGGCGGCCCACGCGCATGCCGAGCAGCAGTCCGGCCAGCGACACGGCGACGGTCGCGGCGGCGCCGGTCGCCAGCAGGGTCCGGTCGAGCGTGGCCAGGGCCTTCTCCTCGGGGCGGTACGACCGCCTCAGGGAGAGGACCTTGCCGCCCGCGACCGGGGTCGCCGCCCAGAGGACGCCGTCGTGGAGGTAGGTGACACGGACCTTGTTCCGTACGGCGTGCGCGACCGGCGCGGGCAGGCCGGGGCGGTCCAGGCGGGCAGCGGTGCGCCGGCCGGAGGCGTGGTCGTACGCGGCGGTGACCATGTCGCGGTCGAAGGCGGCGCGGGCGGTCTTCAGCTGGTCCTCGGCGGTGAGGTGGTGCACGAGGACGCCGACCGCGCTCGCGACGCAGGTCGCGGCGGCGGCGACGGCGAGCGCCACCTTCGTACCGAGGCTCGTACCGGGCCGCCTCATGTGCGCAGCTTGTAGCCGAAGCCGCGCACGGTCTCGATGCGCTCCCGGCCGATCTTGGCGCGCAGCCGCTGCACGTGGACGTCGACGACGCGGGTGTCGCCCGACCAGGCGTAGTCCCAGACGCGCTCCAGGAGGAGGTCGCGGGACAGGACGCTGCCCGGTGCCGCCGCGAACTCGCCGAACAGCTTCAGCTCGGTCGCGGTCAGCGCGAGGGGTTCGCCGGCGCGCTCGACGGTCATGGACTGCGGGCAGAACTCCAGGTCCCCGAAGCGCAGCCGCGGGTCCGCGTCCTCGGCGGGGGCGAGCGGCGCGGCCCGCCGCAGCAGGGAGCGGATCCGGGCGACCAGCACCGGCCCGTCGAACGGCTTGGTGACGTAGTCGTCGGCGCCCGCCTCCAGGCCCATCACCACGTCTATCGGGTCGTTGCGCGCCGAGATCAGCAGCACCGGCACCCGCGACTCCTCCCGGATCCGCCCGGCGAGACTGACTCCGTTGAGGCCCGGCAGCATGATGTCCAGGACGGCGACGTCGGGCCACCGCTCCCGGAACAGCGCGAGCCCGCTCACCCCGTCGGCGGCGGCCCGCACCCGGTAGCCGCGCGCCTCCAGCGTCAGCTGTGTCGCCTCCCGGATCAGGTCGTCGTCCTCGACCAGCAGCACCTCAGGCAAGGCGGTACCTCTCACTCGTCCGGCACATCCAGGATCATGTCCTCGTTGCCCTCGGCCCAGAACGGAGCGGGCGGTTTCAGCGGGGTGACGGCGGCATGCCCGTAGTAGGCGACGTCCCCGCGCCGGGTCAGCCCGCTGAGCACGACCTTGACGCGGTACTCCGCCGGTTTCCCGTCGTCGCATCCGGCGTTGCAGACGCTGTCCTGGGCGACCCCGGTGGCCGTCGGCCGCGCGGTCCCCCACCCGGTCCAGCGCAGCCCGACGAGGTAGAGGCTCTCCACCGCGATCTCGTCGGGATGCCGCCAGGCCCGCCCGTACACATCGCTGATGTACGACGGTCCCGACCACTCCGCCGCCGTCACCGCGGGCCCCTCGACCTTCACCCCACCTCCGGGCCCCCCACACGCGGCCAGCCAGCCGACGGCCACGACACAGCCTCCGACCTGCCAGAACCGCTTCACCACTCCTCCTCGACCACGGGAACGGCCACATCGTACGTAGATCCCCGGCCACCCCTTGTAACAACTGTCCGGCGATCCCTCATCAGCGTGTTTCCACCACTCCTCGACCGGACGTGAAGGAGCCCCCCGCAGGATGCCCGCAGTCGGGACCCGGTGGCGGAGGGTGGTCGGTCCATGGTGGTGCGGTGGTTCAGGAGATGGCTGCGGGAGTTCGTCAAGAGTGTGCAGGTGATGGGTGCGCTGGCGGTGGGGATGTCGCCGGAGGTCCTGGACGAGAAGGCCCACCCGCCGGCCCTGCCGGACCCGCCGGCCGGGCTTCCCGGGCCCGGGCATCCTGAGCGGGCGGTGCCGGATGTGCCGCCGACTCCCGAGGAGCGGTCGCTCTGGTCGCGGTTGCGTTGAACTCAGGCTTCGGAGGCCGCCGTTCGCGGTGCGCCGGTGGTGGCGGCGAGCGCGTGCAGGAGTTCGTGGGCGATGGGGACGAGGCGGCAGCCGCGGTGGTGGCGGTTGGCGAGGGCGATGACGGCGGTGCCGGAGGCCGGGTGGAAGCCGGCGTAGGCCTGCTGGCCGAAGGTCGCGCCGCTGTGGAAGAGGAGCGGTCCGTGGTCCGTGTCGTGCTGGAACCAGGTCAGGGTGTGGGTCTCCCGGCGCCGTCCGCGCCGTAGCTGGGGTACGAGGACCTGGCGCAGGGCGTCGCCCAGTACGCCCCGGGGGTCGAGGTGCGCCTCCGCGTACGTGAGGAGGTCGCCCGGCGTCGCGCGGACCGACGCGGCCGGTGCGAACGCCCCCATCGGGGTGGACGGCACGCGGGTCGTCCCGTCCTTGCGGTAGCCGACGGCGTCCGTGGGCGCGGGGGTCGCGCCGGTCCGGGTCAGGCCGAGCGGCGTGAGGATCCGCTCGGCGAGCAGCGAGGGGTAGGGCGTCCCCGTCGTCCGGGCCAGGGCCTGTCCGAGGAGGGCGACGCCGAAGTTGGAGTAGGCCCAGTACTCACCGGGCTTGTGCCGGGGGCGGGTCCGGGCGAACGCGGCGAGCAGCCGGTCCGTGTCGTACGCGGTGTAGGGGTTGTGGTGGGGCCGCAGCAGCGCGCCCGGGAGCAGCTCGCGGGGGATGCGGGGCAGCCCCGAGGTGTGCGTGGCGAGGTGGCGCAGGGTGATCGGCGTGGCCGGTACGGGCAGGTGCGCGGCGAGCGGGTCGTCGAGCCCGATCAGCCCCTCGTCGGCGAGCCGCGCGGTGAGCAGCACGGTGAACGTCTTGGTGAGCGACCCGAGTTCGTACCGCAGCGGACGTACGGCCCCGTCGGCGCCGACGACGGTCCGGCGCCCGTGCCGGGAGACGCCCAGGACGGCGTCGGGGGCGTCGATGAGGTGGAGGGCCTCCGTGAGGCGGGGGTCGGGGGCCGGCATCAGCCGAGCGCCCGGGAGACGGCCATCGCGGAGGCGAACGCGGCGACGAGCGTGGGGTGGTGGACGAGGTCGAAGACGTCGCCGTCGGGCATCGGCCCGTGGACGGGGAACGCGCCGGAGGGGTCCTGGGCCGCCGCGTACCGCTCCCACAGGTCGGCGTCCAGTGTCGGCCGGGGCAGGCAGGCGTCCACGACGAGGAGTTCGCCGAGGAGGTCCCAGTGTTCGAGGTCGGCCCAGGTCTCCAGCCAGGCGGGGAGGTAGTGGTCGAGGTAGCCGGCGATGTCGGTCGGCAGCGCGTGGGGTTTCTCGCCCCAGTTGGTGACGTGGAAGACGGTGTGGGTGATGTCGTAGGCGATGTGCAGCTGGACGGTCCACGGTTCGGGGAGCTGTCCGAGCCAGGTCCGGCGCAGGGTCGTGTCGAAGTCGGCGCTGGGTGTGAGCCCGATCCGGCGTTCGGCGGAGAGCAGGGCGAGCTGCCGGTTGGGGGGCCGTTCGACGGCGGCCCAGCTGCGGGTGAGCCGGGACACGGCGAGCATCTCCTCCAGGCCGGGGTGCCGGTAGCCGCTCTCGTGGAACGGCACGTAGACCTCCAGCGGCACCGGCGAGTGCGGTTCCTGCCGCTGGAGTTCGGCCAGCACCCGGCCCCCGTCGAGGAGTTCGCGCCAGGCGAAGTCGAGGAGCGCGCCGCACCGCTCCCGCTGCCGGGAGCCGACGACGCCTTCGCGGAACAGCACCCGCATGTTGACGCCGAGTTCACCGACGGGTTTGAGGCGTTCCCCGAGGGCGAGTCCCGAGGCGTGGTCCTCGGGGAGGAGCCGGAAGCGGTCCCGGTGGGTGTCGAGCCAGTCGAGGGCCCGCTCCCCCACCCGGTGCAGCAGGGCCGGGGAGGCTGCCGTGACGGTCATGACGCGCGGTCCCTTCCGAAGAGCGCCAGCGTCGCCGCGAAGGCCGCGGCCAGCGTCGAGTGGTAGCAGGCCCGGAACGAGTCCCGGGGGAACGCCTCCTGCTCGGGGATGCCCCCGTCCGGGGACTGCGCCCGGGCGAGCCGCGCCCAGGCGTCGTCGTACGGGTCGGCGTCCGGCAGGCAGGCCCCCACCGCGAGGAGTTCGGCGACGAGGTCCCACTCGCCCTGCGCGAGCCGGTCGTCGAGCCAGGCGGGCAGCCACAGCCGCAGGTAGCCGGCGGCCTCGGGGTCGAGCGCGGCGGGGTCGGCGCCCCAGTCGGTGACGTGGAAGACGTCGTGGGTGAGCCCGTAGGCCGTGCGCAGGTCGAGCGCCCAGGGTTCGGGCCGCAGGCCGAGCCAGGTGCGGGCGAGTTCGGCGGCCGGGTCGGCGTGCGGGGCGAGTCCGATGCGGCGTTCGGCCAGCAGGACGCCGAGGGTGCGGGTCGGGGTGTCGAGGGCGACGCCGCGGGACCTCAACCGCACGCTCACCGAGGCGAGTTCGTCGGCGTCGGGGTGGCGGAGACCGGCCTGGGCGAAGACGGCGTAGATCTCGACCGGGTAGGTGGCGTGGGGTTCGCGGTGGACGAGTTCGGCGAAGAGCGCGCCCTCGCGGGTCTCGGCCCAGGCGAACGCGAAGAGGGCCTCGGCCTCGGCGCGCACGGCGGGGTCGGGGTGCAGGGTGGCGATCCGGCGGGTGAGCTGGGCGAGTTCGCCGAGCGGCTTCCAGGTGAGGTCGCGGTCGGCGTCGGTCGTCGCGTCGGCGGGCAGCCGGAAGGCGTCGCGGTGCGCGGTCAGCCAGCCGAGCGCGCGTTCGGCGACGAGGGCCGTCACCGGCCGGTCCCGAAGAGCCGCCGGGCCGCCTCCACCTGGAGGACGACGCGCGGGTCGGCCGCGCCCCACCGGCCCACGAAGACGAGGCCCGCCGCGAGCCCCAGCGAGTCGGGGACGCCGGGCAGCCGGGCCAGCCAGCGTCCGACGCCGGCGGCCTGGAGCCAGTCGCGGCGGCGTACGGCGCGCACGAACCCGCGCGACAGGTCGACGGCGCGTGCGGCGAGCCGCTCCTCAAGGCCCGGCGCGAGTCCGGGCACGGCGAGGGCGGCGAGCTGGGAGACCTGGTGGGAGAGGCGGGGCCAGGGCTCGCGCTCGGTCCAGCCGGTGTCGGGGTCCCCGGCGGCGGGCCAGGCCCCGGGCAGCAGAGCGCGCGCCGACTCGGCGAGCCCGTGGTGGCTCCACGCGGACACGGCGGAGCCCGCCGTCGGCGGGTAGGCGGCGAGGGCCTGGCGGACGAGGGGGCCGTCGGCGTCGGCGGCGTGGCCGCTGAGCGCGTACGGCACGAGGACGTCGGCGCCGAGGACCCGGACGGCGGCCGGGGTGAGGGGGTCGTCGGGGCGCAGCACGCGGGACACGGCGTAGGGGTCACCCTCGCGCAGGGCGAGGACGACCCCGGTCGCCGCGTCGGCCACAGCGGTGTGCAGCTCGGCCAACGCGGGGCTCCTCTAGCTCTTCGCCGGCTTCGTCGGACGCGGGGTCGGCGGCGAGAGCAGCAGCGCAGCGCCGACGAGCAGGAGGGCCGCGCACTCGGCGCTGTCCTGATAGACACCGTCCTGTTCGGGCGCGTCGATCAGGTGGTCCACCTGGACGGTGAGTTCGGTCGGCAACGTGCGTTCCATGCCCATGGAAATCAACTCCTAGAGAAGGGGTGACATCTCAAAGCCTATATTCCGGACAAATCACCGCAAGTTGACCACTGGAGTTCACCCTTCCGAGGCTTCCGGGGCCCAACTCCCGTCCGCCAGTGCCGCCAAGACCCCCCGCTTCAGCTCGGCCCGCCAGGGGCTGGAGACCAGCTCCTGGGGCAGGACGCCGTCCCGCTCCTACACAGGGCGCGGGACACCGAGCACGTAGGCGTACTCCCGGGGGTATCGCTCGACGAGCAGCGCGGAGGCACCCGCCTTCGCCTCGCCCGCCGCCAGCACGTACGGGTTCTCGCGGGCCCGCACCGCCGTCGTCCGGCCCGGTTCCCGCAGCGCGTTCCCCCACCGGCCGAGCAGCAGCGGGTGCCGCAGCGCGGTGTTGCGGCCCTCCTGGTCCTTGGCGTCCTTGGCGTCCTCGGCGGCCGTCTCGCGGACGACGGTGTCGGCGGCGGCCGGCAGGCTCTCGACCTCGGGGGTGCGGGGCGCGGGCCATGGGCGCAGGCGTACGCGATCCGCTCGTGGACGTCGCGGAACGAGGGCTCCCCGGTGACCTCACCGACGTCCAGCCGCGCCCGCTCCCCGGCGAGGAGCGCGGCCAACCCCGCGCGGTGAGGCGGGAGTCGGTGCCGGTCCTGCGCTCGGCGCTGTTGCGGCAGTCGTGCCGGCGCAGCCGGTGTTCCGTCGTCCCCGGCCTCGGGTCACCCGTGCAGCGCATGTGTTCCGTCGCGACCTGGAGCTCCCCGTCCGCGCAGCAGGCGGCGCGTGCGAGACGGATCTTCTCCACCACGCCGAGCCGGCCTACCGAGAACGACGCCCCCGCACGGCGTCATCGCCCTTTCCGCACAAGGCAGTTCTCCGGATCCCACCCTCGCCGCGTATGCACGAGGCGGCGATCCTGACCGCCGCGGACCAGGCGGGCGGAAGCCAGTGCGCGCATGGCCGCGGGGTTGTTCCCGCAGGGTCGCACGGACCCGCAGGTTGCGTGAACGCCAGGTCACCACCGTGCCCGAACCGTCGACAGCCCAGGTTCGCGGCAGTCTGGCCGAAACGACTCTTCCCTTCCCGAGTGATCACGAAGCCCCGCTTTCCCCGACGGCTGCCCCGCGGCAACTGGACTCGCCTTGGACTCGGACCACTCACAGCCGGGCGAGCCGGAGTCGGTGCCGTCACTCGGCCTTCGCCAGCGGATAGATGAAGCTCGTCGCCCGGCCCTCCTGCGGCACGAACGCCCGCTCCTGTTCTTTCGCACGTCCACTGATCACATCCGAGATGAGGCGTACGTGAAAGCGGATGTAGGAGGTTTCGGTGAACGCTAGGCGATCACGGACGCGCTCTGACACCTCGCGCAAATTCCAGGCCGGGACCCCGGGGTAGAGGTGGTGTTCGGCGTGATAGTTCGTGTTCCAGTTGAGGAATCCGAACCACCTGCTCCCGGTGTAGACGGAGTTGGTGTTGCGCCAAGGGTCGTCGGTCCGCTCCGCGTAGTAATGCTCGGGCATGATGGAAAAATTGTTCAGGACCCATCCGACGCACGCCGGCATGATGTAGGCGGTGAGCATCACCATAGGCCACAGAACGGTCAGGACGGTCGCGCAAGCGATCCACAGAAGCAGTATCCAGGTGTCACGGCGTATGACGGAGCGAGCACGTTCGGTTTTCACGAAATAAGGGTACCTACGCCACAATGAAGCAATCGACATACGGAGAAAACCGACAAGGTAATCCACGTTGAGCATGGCGATTCCATATTCCCGCAGAGTGGTGATGACACCGTCGGGCTCGGGATCATGCGCGGTGTGCGTGTTGCGATGATGGTGCATGTGGAACACTCGGTACAGGGCACTGTTGATGAGAATGAACGTGCCGGCGATCTGCCCGGCGACCCGGTTTCCGCGATGGGTGCGGACGAAAGTGCCGTGTGAGGCGCAGTGCAGCAGATTGTGCAGCGAGGCGACCACGACACCGGCCAGTGCCCAGCTCAACCCGATCGCCCACCACCGATCGACAGCCAGTGCACCTGCCACCACCGCGGCGTACAGCAGGCAGTGCACCGACAAGCGGCGCAGAGCCGGCCCGCTGGAACGGCGGGTCAGCTCGCGCAGTTCCGCCGAGGAGAAGACGTTGTGTCGGTCGAGGTGAGCGTTCTCCTGTGCGTACGTCATTCCTGAACCTCCGAAGGGTCGCCTCATGCGCAAGCTACAGATTTTGCAGCCGAAACAACACCCCCAGGTTTACGCACGCATCGGCGGGTATAGCCGATCGGCCATACCCGTTCTTCCCGTAGAACACCGATCCCACGTTCCATAGACTCGATTGACGACCCTGACGGAACTAACTAATCCTGGACAGGTGAACCTTGCTGGTGCGCGCGGTTGAAGATGTCGTAGGGAGCGAACTCGACGTCAACTGGGGAAACGGGACGAGCCGACGGCTGCTCGTTCAGGCCGACAAGTTGGGATTCAGTCTCACCGAGACCTATGTGGAGCCCGGAAGCGAGTCGTATCTGAGGTACGACAATCACCAGGAAGTGTGCTACTGCGTGTCCGGATCCGGTTCCGTGGAGACGGCCGACGGCGTCTTCGACATCAGGCCGGGAATGCTGTACGCCCCCGGCATGGGAGAGCCTCATGTGCTCCGCTCGCAGCACGGCATGACACTGATGTGCGTCTTCTCGCCGGCCTTGAACGGTTCGGAGAGACATCTACTCACGCCCGGTGTGCATTCGAGCTACTAGAAACAAGCCTCGACGGAAGGCTGGAGAAGGTGCCCGAAAGCATCGACCTGGTGATCCCGAATATCGTCGAGTTCAATCTGAAACACGGACTCCTGGATTTTGACCCGGGGGTGGAACACGACCTCGTCGAGCACGGCACGGGGTTCGCCGATCAGTGTGTCTTCTGGAGCGCCGAGAACCGTGTGCTCATGCTCCCGGCCGGCTACTGCCCGGATTGGCTGGCCGACGTCCACGCGGGCCTCGGCAGTCCGGTCCCGCCGGTCGTGTCGCCGACGCCACACACCGGCCGTCTGGTGCACGACCTGCTCAACGACGGCCGGGCACTCGCCACGCTGTACTCGGCGACCAGTGGATCGCGCACCGTGCGGTTCGTGTCCTTCGGCGCGTCGCCCGAGCTGTACTCCCTGGCCGCGGCACTCCGCGGCCAGGGCCACGAGGTGCGGTTGGACATCGCCGAACCGCAGCATTACTGGTCGTGCGAATACCTCGAGTCGAAACTGAGTTGCGTCGAGCTCGCCTCCCGTATCCCCGGTTTCCGCGTGCCGCGGGGAATCACGGTCGTCAGCTGGGGCCAGCTCAAAGGGGCGGTCTCGACGATCGCGGGCAGGGGCGGCCGAGCCGTGGTCAAGAGCATGTACGGCGTCGGCGGTTACGGTTCCGCCGTCGTGCAGAGCGAAGCGGACGGAGATGTCACACGCTTCTGGCGGACCCTGAAGCGCGAGCCTTTCTTCGGCACCTTCCCGCTCACCGTCCAGGAGTACGTCGAGCACGAGGCGGGGTGTCCCGCCGTGGACGTCCTCGTCGGTGACGGCGAAACACCGCGGATGGAATACAGCGTGCTCGGCGTCGACGGGCTGCGCTACCGCAGTCTCGCCCTCGGCCCGGGAGTCCTCGAACCCTCACTGGAGGAACGGCTCTCCGCACTGGGCACCGCCGTTCACGGATTCGCCCGGTCGCTCGGGTACCGGGGCTGGATGACGATCGACTGTCTTCTCAGCACCGATGACGAGCTCTACGTCACCGAGATCAACGCCCGGCGCTCCGGCGCCATGCACGCGGTCGCGCTCGCGGAGCGGTGGGCCGGTGACAGCCCGGTCGCCTACACCCACGACTCGCTGCCGCTGCGGTTCACCAGTTCCACGTCGTACGCGGCACACGTCCGCCCCGTGTTCGAGGAACTGTGGGAGCGAGGCGTTCGGGCGTACCCGTCGACCGTCCGCGCACTCGCCGGGCACCGGCCTTCACTGGGTGTCGTCGTGTGTGCGGGAAGCGCCGCGGAGGGCGAGCACATCGCCGCGGAGGCGCATCAGGCCGTCAGCGCCGCCATGGCCGGGATCGGTGCCGTCTGCACGGAACCGGAGGCGAGGAGCCTCGGGTAGATCGCGAAGCCGGTGAGGGACCGCAACCGTGAAAGCCTGCTGCCGGCACCTCGTCGACGCGCCCTCCGCCCAGTCCACCCGAAGGGCGCCCGGCTTGGGGCAGAAGCCCGCCAGGCGCCCTTCGACGCGCGCTCACCCAAGCGGTGAACCGCACCCCTTCTCTGCCAGGAACTCGGCCTGTCCCTCGACCGTCGCGTTCTCGAACAGCCGGTTGAGGAGTTCCCCTTCCCACTCCACTGCCTCGACTTCGTCGACCCCATACGCGGCCAGAATCCTGCCGATCGCCTGCAAGGCGAGCAGCGAGTATCCGCCCATCTCGAAGAAGTCGCTGTGGTGGACGTCGACGGAGTCGGGGCTCACTTCCAGTACGTGCGCCCAGATACCGCGCACCACCTCCGCCGCCGCCCGCGCGTCGCCCGGCTCGTGCGGAAGCCGTCCATACCGGCGCGCGGTGGAGATGTCGGTGCCTGTCAGGTTGTCCGTCATGGTTCCTCCATGGGTCGTGGGGGTGTTCACGGAATCAGCACCACCTTGGTGGCCTCGCCGGAGTCGAACAGCCGGAGCCCTTGCGCGGCGTCGGTCAGGGGCATGCGGTGCGATATGAGAAAGGTGGGGTCGACACGGCCGGCGCGCACCAGGTTCATCAGCGGTTCGAAGTCCCTGATGGGATTGCCGACGGCGAAGCGCAGCGTGATCTCCTTGGCGAACGCGAGTCGTGTCGGCATGGGCATCGCGTCGGAAGCATGGGAGCCCACCGCGCACACCACTCCGTGCGGCCGGACGACGTTGAGCGCGGTCAGCAGCGCGGCGTCGCTGCCCACGGCTTCCAGGACGGCGTCCGCGCCACGCCCCCCGGTCAGGTCGCGGATCTGCCGCTCGACGTCGAGCGGGCCCGGCACGGGCCGCGCACCGCGTTCGGCGGCCAGTTTCCGCCGGCGTTCCGACGGGTCGACGGCGAGTATCCGTGCTGCGCCCAGGGTCCAGGCCGCTTCCAGGGCGAGCAGGCCCACGGGACCGCAGCCCACCACCGCCACCGTGTCCCCGGGGCGCACCTCGGCACCCACGGCACACGCGTAGCCCGTGGCGAGGACGTCCCCGACGAACAGCGCCCGCTCGTCATCGACGTCGTCGGGGATCGGATGCAGCACCGTGTCGGCGAAGGGCACCCGCACATACTCGGCGTGTCCCCCGGCATAGGCACGGTCGCCCACCACGGTCGCGTATCCGAACAGACCCACCCGTTCGCACTGGTAGTGCCAGCCTCGGCCACAGGAGCGGCAGCGCCCGCAGGCGACGACGTCCGAGGCCACGACCCGGTCGCCGGGCCCGAGGCCGCGCACCTCGGGTCCGACCGCCTCGACCACGCCGGTGAATTCGTGGCCGGTGACCGTTCCGGGCGTGAACCCGTCGATCTCACCCCGGTACGGGTGAAGGTCGGTGCCGCAGATCGCGCTGCGGACGACGCGGACGACGGCGTCTCGCGGTTCATCGACACGGGGCGTGACGACGTCGTCCGAGACGACCGCCCGGCGTGGACCGTGCCATTGAAGCGCTCTCACGTGTCCTCCTGAGTCTCGGCCGCGGATGCTGCGAAGCCGCCGAGCCTGCTGACGCCGCACTCCCCTGCCCGGACGGACTCCTTCGCAGTTCGAGTCACTTGACCCCCCACGCGAACAGCCAGCGCCGCGGCACCCCGGTCAGTCCCAGCCGCTCGAAAGTGATCCGCAGTCCCTGAGCCAGCGCCGCGGAGGCGAGTCCTGGGTCACGGACCCCGGTGGCCCCCTCCGCGAACACCGAGTACGTACACAGCGCCTCCCAGTCCCGCAGGCTCCATGTGAACACCACCTCCCGTACCCCGGTCCGGGAGAAACCCGCCCGCACGAACAGCTCTTCGTGCCCGCGCGGAGTCAGCGTCTCCAGGGCTGTCGGCCTGTCGCGTGCGAGTACAAGATCCTCGCCCCGTTCCCGCAGGGCGTCACGCGTGGCCCGCAGCCAGTGCGCGTAGAAGGGCCGGGTCTCGGGAAGAACTGCTCCCTCGTAGAACAGGGTGTTGAGAACGCAGCGTCCGCCCGGCACGAGCAGACGGTGGCACCCGGCGATCACCGCGGCACGTTCGCCTCGGGGTATCTGGTGCATCACGTTGCTCAGGACGGCGACGTCCACCGGCCCGGTCAAGGAGTCCGCATCCTGCGCCCGCCCTTGCACGAAGCGCACCCGGGGATCACGCAAGCGGAGCCGCGCGATGGCCAGTTCGTGCTCCGATGGGTCGATTCCGACGACAGTGCCCACGTGCCCGAAACGTTCCAGGAGCAATTCGGTGGCGAGGCCCGAGCCACAGCCGATGTCGGCGACGACACCGCTGTCCGGGGGTTCGCAGATGTCGACCAGCCATTGGGTCACGTCCCCGTACAGCGGGCGGCGTGACATGGCGTCGAACTCGTGGCCGTGGACGAACGTCATGAGATCTCATCTCGTCGGGGTGGGGAGGACGCCTGGAGGCCGAGCAGCCGCGCCGCCGCGCCTCCCATCAGGGACGCGTACTCGGACTGCGTGAGCGGACCGCTGCCGGCGGGCCACAGCGCGGGGTTCCGGGCGAGTTCCCTCATACGGGTCACGGACTCGGTCATGGAGGCGAACGGGAAGTCGGTGGCCCACAGCAGCCGGTCGAGGACGCCGTTGTCGCGCGCGTGGGCCAGTGCTCGTGCCACCGTCGCGGGGGGTTGGTAGGAGCCGAAGATCGACAAGTCCGCGTACAGGTCGGGGTACCGGGCGAGCAGGTCGAGGCACTGGCGGGTCCAAGGTGTGCCGAGGTGGGCGAGGACGATCGTCAGGCCGGGGAAGTCCCGGGCGACCCGCTCGACTAGAAGCGGGGAGAAGAACCGGCCGTCGGCGTTGCGTGAGGGCGTGTACCCGGTGTGGATCAGAACCGGGAGGCCCAGTTCTGCGGCGGTTTCGTACACTTCGTACCACTGGCGGTCAGCGGGTGACATACGCAGGTAGCAGGGGGCGGTCTTCAGTCCGCGCAGGCCGAGGTCGCGTGCCGCCGCACGCAGGCGGTCGGCAGCGCCCGGGACACCCGCGTCCACGGAGGCGAAGCCGGTCAGTCGATCGGGGTGGCTGGCGCACAGCGCGGCGACGAACTCGTTCGGCACCGAGAACCCCTCGACGCGGCGTACGTCGAAGGCCAGCAGGACGACATGCCCGACTCCCGCCGCGTCCATCTCGGCGAGGAGTTTCGTCTCCGGTGCGGAAAGGTCCTCGGGTGCGAGGCCGGTGGTGGCCGTCATCTGTTCGGCGAAGGGGGCCGGGTAGTGGCGGTAGTACTCGCCCGCGTGCACATGCGCGTCGATGATCATGCCTGTTGCTCCTCAAGGTGCCCTGCGAGGCCGGGACGCCGTGCGGAGGTGGCCTCGCGCCAGAACAGCAGCCGCACTTCCTTGGGTTCCAGCGACAGGTGCTCCGCGCTTCCCGGAGCACCCTCCGCCTCCGGGCGCCGTACCGTCGTACGCACCGGCCGGAGGTCGTGGTTGATCACGACGCCGCAGCGTTCGTCGCCGCGTCCGAGCACGGTGGTTTCCACCGACGGGTCGTCCGCGGTCAGCGGCGCGCGTACGCCCGCTTCCTCGGCGATCGCCTCGTACAGCCGGTGCCAGGCGGCCTCCGCAAGGCGGTAGGGGGAGTTCAGTTGAGCTTCCAGGGGGGCGTTGAGGTAGTAGACGCGTCCTTCGCCGAGGCTGTGGCGGGTCAGAGCGGGCGAGCCGTCGGCGAACGCGGCCAGGGTGTCGGCTCCCGCCGTGTCGATCACCGGGATCGGGCCGTCGTCCCAGTACAGCGGGAACCGTTCGCCTGCCCAGGTGAAGTGGTCGTGCGCGCCGGCGGCCCGGGTGAAGTCCCGTACGCGGACGCCGAACAGTTCTTCGTCGCCGGCGGCGTCGAGCAGGCTGCCGGTGGAGTACAGGAGGACTCCACCGGAACGGACGAACCGTTCCAGACTCCGTCGGTCGGGCAGCGTCAGTGTCCTCACCGAGGGATGGATCAGCAGGGTGTGGCGTTCAAGTCCGGTGTCGTGGCGCGTGAACTCGTAAGGCAGGTGTGCTTGTTGGAGAAGCAGGTGGGCGTAGAACGCGGCGGGTGCGTCGCTGCCGGAGGGCGTCAGGTATCCGGCCTCGTCCTGCGGCCGCGGTTCGGGGGCGAGGACTCCCACGGGAGCGGGCAGTGGCCGGAATCCGGCGAGTTCGCCTGTCACGCACCGCGCGAACGCCCGGTACTCGGCGAGGGCGGCCTTCTCGCGGCCGTCCTCGGCCAGCAGGCCGACGTACCGTTCGTTGGGCCTGAGTGCGTAGGGCTTGCGTCCGGTGGTGAAGTCCTGCCAGCACCAGACCGCGGTGCCGATCGCGCCAGCCGCGAAGGCCGAGTAGGACGCCGCCCGCAGATACAGCGCCGCCGTGGTCTCGTCGCAGCCGTAGCTGCCCAGTTCATCGGCATAAACAGGCAAATGGGCAGTGCCCCGCCGGACGAGGTAGGGCAGGAAGGCGGTGGCTTTGCGGGCGGCGGCAGACTCGATGTGGAAGGGCGTCCACACCGGGAAGCCGTGCAGTCCGGCCAGGTCCAGGGGGCACGCGTGCTCCGGGCGGAAGGCGTGTCCGCCGTGCACAGCAGACGCCTCGTTGGCTTGGAGGACCAGAGCGTGCGGGTCGGCGTCACGAATCGCCGACGCAAGTGTTCCCCACCAGGCGCGGACCTCCTCGGCACCGAGGGACGCGGACGACGTGGAGTCGACGTGGATCACCTCGTCGCCCAGGTCGTAGGCGAGGATGTTCGGCTCGCCGCTCAGTGAACCCGCTATGTGGTGCACGAAGGCCCGCTGCCGTTCACGCATGTCCGCGTCCCGCCACAGGTCCCGGCCTGCCCGCCAGGGCGGGTCGAACCGCTGGCCGTTCATCCAGATCGTCAGCAGCGAGGGGAGGCAGACCAGTCCGTATCGGCCGGCGGTCTTGGCCAGCTCCCGCAGCCGGCCCGTCATCACCGGGTCGTAACCGCCTTCCTCGGGTTCGAAGTCGGCCCAGAAGACAAAGAAGCGCACGGTGTTCAGGCCCGCCTCGGCCATCCGGCGGAAGTCGTCGTCGATCCGGGCGAGGTCCCACTCCCGCCAGTAGTCGCAACCGGTCGGCGAGGGGTGGTAGTTGACACCTACGCTGACGAACGGGCGCCCGTCGCGGCGCAGGGCGCCGTCGGCACACGTCACCCGGCCGCCGGTCACCGTGCCTCCCGCCATGCGGCGCTCATCGCCTCAGTGACCCGCAGAACCTCGGCCGTGCCGATGCCCGGGTGGAGCGGCAGTGAGAGCTGGCGCGCCATCACGTCCTCGGTGACCGGTAACCGGTCCGGTCCGCCCACGCAGCGGCGACGGTAGGCAGTGAAGAGGTGGGTGGGCGGGTAGTGCACGCCGGTCTGGATCCCCGCCGCACGCAGCCGATCTCGCAGGGCTTCGCGGTCGACATGCTCAGGCAGCACCACCGCAAGCAGGTGGTGGGCACCGTCCTCGACAGGCCTGCCGACGAACGGCACGACGAGTCCGGGCAATGCGGCCAGCCGCCGACGGTACCCGCGGACGGCATCCTGCCGGCGGGCCTGCGCGGCCGGCAGGGACTCCAGCTGGACCCGGCCGACAGCGCAGCCGATCTCGGTGGGCCGGTAGTTGAGGCCCAGGGCATCGACGTCGTACCCCGCGGGTCCGCCGCCGTGGCGCTGCTGAGCACTGACGGTCAGAGCGTGAGAGCGCAGCCGCCGGATCCTGTCGGCCACGGCGGGGTCCCGGGCGACCACCATGCCGCCCTCCCCCATGGCGAGGTTCTTGGTGGCGAAGAAGCTGTAGCAGCCGATGTCGCCGACCGTGCCGAGCATGCCGTGGGCGGAGTCGGTGACGGGAGCGTGCGCGCAGTCCTCGATCAGGGCGATGCCGTGGGCGCGGGCCAGCCGGCCGAGTGCCGTCAGGTCGGCGGCATGGCCGCCGTAGTGCATGGCGACGACGGCCCGGGTGCGCGAGGTGATCCGGCGCGCGGCGTCGGCGGGGTCGAGGCACAGGTCGTGCGGGCCGGTGACATCGGCGAACACCGGTGTGGCGCCGGACAGGGCGACGGCCGCCGCAGCGGAGACGAAGTTCAGCGAGGGCAGCACGACCTCGTCACCGGGACCCAGTCCCAGCGCCAGGACGGCCAGGTGCAGGGCCGCAGTGCCGCTGCTGACGGCGACGGCGGACTCGACGCCCAGTGCGGCGGCGTACTTCCCCTCGAAGTCCTCGGTGACCGGACCTGCGGACAACCATCCGGACTTGAGGACGCTGACGACCGCTTCTGTCTCGGCCGGCCCGATCCGCGGGCCGTACAGCGGGATCTCGAAGTCCGTCATGGGCGTGCCGCCTCCTGGAGAGCGCCGATGTCCGCGCGCGGCCGGCCCACGTAGCGGGCCCGGTCGGCCCGGAACGCGGCGGTGGCCCGCTCCAGTTGTTCGGGGGTGCCGATGTCGTGCCAGTCCCCCTCGATGACATGGCCCTCGACTCGCTCGCCCGCGGCTCGGGCCCGTTCCAGCAGAGCGGGCATGTCGCAGCGGGCGCGGGGTGCCAGCAGTCGGGGCACAGAGGGTTCCAGCACGTAGATGCCTCCGCTGGCGAGAAAACTCAGCCGGGGCTTCTCGCGGAAGCTGGTCACCTGCCGCTCCTGATCCAGTTCTACGACGCCGTGTGCGAGGTCGACGCCCTGTCGGCTGAGGGCGACCGTGGCGGCGGCGCGGGACTTCCTGTGGCACCGGACCAGGTCGGCGAAGTCGGTGTCGGTGAGCAGGTCGGCGTTCATCACGAGGGTGGAATCCTCGAAGGGCGGCAGCAGAGTGAGCGGGCCGGCAGTGCCCAGGGGCTCCTCCTCCAGGAAGAAGTCCAGGTCCAGCCCGGACCAGCGGTCGTCGGCGAGGCTCGCCTCGATCATGCGGGCCCGGTAGCCGAGGGAGAGCGACACATGGGTGAAACCCGCGCTCCTGAGCTGGGTCAGGATGATGTGCAGGATCGGCACGCCGTCGACGGGTACGAGGGGTTTGGGGACGGTCAGGGTGGTGGGCCGTAACCTGCGGCCCTCGCCACCGGCCAGTACGACTGCTCTCATCGGGCCTTCTCCGTTCACTTGCGGACGGCTGTCAACCTGCGATAGACGGTGTGGACCCGCTCGGTGACCGCGTCCCAGCCGAGATCTCGGCGGACTTTGTCGTATCCGTGCTGTCCCATGGCACAGCGTTCGGCCGGGTCGGCGAGGAGCCTGCCGACGGCCTCGGCGACGGACCGGACGGTGGGGCGGACCAGGAGCCCGTCCCTGCCGTGGGCGACCACTTCCTCGCTGCCGAGGAAGGTGGAGGCGATGACGGGTTTGCGGCAGGCCCACGCCTCCACGTAGACGAGCGGGAACAGGTCGACGGTGGAGGGCACGCACAGCAGGTCGCAGGCGGCGAGGGCACTGTGCTTGGCGTCCTCGTCGGCCAGTCCGAGCTCGATGACGCGGGGATCGGCGTGTTCGGCGAACCGCTGCGCGCAGTCCTCGTCCCAGCGGGATCCCATGAACACGAAGGTGGCGTCCGGGTGTTCCGCCCAGACGTGCCGGGTGGCCTCCAGAAGCATGACGTAGCCCTTGGAGCGCGTCTTGCGTCCCAGGAACAGCACGATGGGGCCCTCGATGCCGTGGTGGCGGCGGAACCGTACGGGGTCGGGAGTACCGGGCAGGTGCGGGCCCTGACCGATGATGTGCAGTCTCGAGGTGTCGACGCCCGCGTGGCAGAGCATGTCGTGCTCGGCCGTGGACAGGGCGAAGACCGCGTCCGCGCGTCTGCATCCGTCGAGCACGGTCTCACGGTCCGGCCAGACGTCCGGGGCGGTCGCGGGAGTGACCACGAAGGGCGCGTCCCAGGCGCGGGCCAACTCCAGGCCGGCCGCGATGTCCTGCGGGTGGAAGGCGTCGATGGCGTGGACCAGGTCCGCCCGTTCGGTGTCGTCGGGCGTGGCCGGGAGGGACTGGACACGCACGCCGGCGCTCCGCAGGAACGCGGCGGTGTCGACGTCGACGGTGTTCGAGTACACGCCGGTGTCCCAGCCGAGGCGGGTCATCGCGACGGCAAGGTACTGCGTCATCAGCTCGGCCCCGGCGCGTGCCGGGAAGTAGCCGCGGTGGACGTATCGTACGCGCACGCCGCTCACACCCCGCTTCCGCGTGCTGCCAGGTCCTTCAGGTACCACGCGCAGGTGCGGCGCAGCCCTTCGTCCAGAGGGACGCGGGGGCGGTACCCGGTCAGGTCCCGCAGCCGGGAGAGGTCGGGCAAGCGCCGGGCCGGTGACAGCGGGGGCGCGGGGCGGACGTCGACGGCCGGGTGCCGTCCCATGACATCGAAGACGCACCGGGCCAAGTCTTCGATGGGGATCTCCTCCTGGTCGTTACCGACGTTGACCAGGAGTGATTCCTTCGTCGGCAGGGCGGTCAGGGCGATGACGGCGTCGACGGCGTCGTCGACATGGCAGAACGCGCGGGTGTGGTGGGCCCCGTGGATCTCGAAGGGGTCCGCGCCGCCGGCGAGCCGTTCGATGAACTGGGGGATCACGTGGTCGTAGCCCATACGGGGGCCGTAGACGTTGTGGAAGCGGACCATACGCAGCGGGAAGCCGTGGACGCGGGCGTAGGTGCGGCACAGCAGTTCGCCAGTGATCTTGCTGAAGCCGTAGGAGGTACGGGGCACGGTGAGGTCGGGGAGCAGCAGCGGCACGTCCTCGGCAGTGGGGACGGGTGCGCCGGCTTCGACGCTGCCCGCGTACGCCTCGCTGGACGAGGCGAAGCAGAGGGTGGTTGCGGTGCGGCCGACGAGCCAGTCGAGGAGGTGGACGGTGGTGAGGATGTTGGTGCGCAGGACCCGCAGGGGGTCGTCGTTGGACCGGGCGACGCCGACGACGGCGGCCAGGTGGTAGACCTCGGCGAAGTCGCCTTGGAGCAGTCCGTCGGGGATGGGTGTGGTCAGGTCGTGCTCGACGAGTTCGGCCCTGTCCAGGAGCTCGTCCAGCTCCGCGTCGGTGCGGCCCCTGCTGAAGTCGTCGAGCAGGGTGACGTCGCACGTGGCCGCGAGGCGGCGGGCCAGATGCAGGCCGATGAAGCCCGCTCCGCCGGTGATCAGAATCTTCTTACGCACGGCCGAGCCTCATCGCCTTCGTCGTGGGCGGGAGAACCCGCCAGGTGTCATAGACCAGTGCCGGCTCTGCCATGCGCGCGACCAGGTCGGCGGCATCGACGGTGCCGTAGCTCGGGTGGTCGTTGAGGAGGATGGCCGCGTGCGCGCCGGTGAAGCCCTCAGCCAGGCCGACCGCCCGGACGCCCCGTGCCTCGATGTGGTCCTTCGGGACCACGAAATCGTGGCCGACGATCTCCTTGACCCGGTCCCTGAGGTATGGCAGCAGGCTCTCGTAGGGAGCACCGCGCAGGTCGTCGGTCTCGGGCCGGCCCTTGTAGGCGAAACCCGAGAGCAGGATCCGGGCTTCTGCCGGGTCCTTGCCCCTCTCCCGCAAGGCGGTCAGGACCCGTTCGCCCACCCTGCGCGGCAGGGACTCGTTGAGGGTGCGGGCCGCGCCGATCAGCCGAGGTGTGTGGCCGTACGGCGCGACCGAGTGGGCGAGCAGGTAGGGGTCCTTGGTCAGGCAACTGCCGCCGACGAAGCCCGGTTTGTGCAGAGCGGGGCGGGGATAGCCGAGGTTGGCGGAGTCGATGACCTCCTGCGCGTCCAGGCCCAGCTTCTCGGTGATGAGGGCGACCTCGTTGCCGAAGCCGTAGATCAGATCCGTGTGGCAGTTGCACACCAGCTTGATCAGTTCGGCGCTCTCCAGCGAGGACACGGGCACGACCTGGTCGGTGAGAGTGGCGAAGAAAACCGCCGCCCGCTTGCCCGCCTCGTCGCTCAGGCCGCCGACAATCTGCGGCAGGGACCGCAGCTCCGCCAGGGCCCGCCCTTGGACAGTGCGCTCCGGGCAGTAGGCGATCAGCGGTTCAGGGACCCGGTCGCGCAGGGCAGGCAGCACCAGGCCCCTCGAGGTGCCGACGGGCACGGTGCTGCGGACGACGACCAGGGTGGTCTCGTCGATGCCGGCCGCGATCGCCCCGACAGCGGCCCGGAGGTGGCTCAGATCAGGTGTGGCGGTGCCGGCTTCGACCGGGGTGCCGACACAAACGATCACCACGGGTGGTAGTCCGTGTCCGTGGATGTCCGTGGTGACGGCGAGGGCACCACTCGCGATCCCGGCCTCGATCTGTTCCTCTACACCCGGCTCGGCCAGTTCGAGTACGCCTCGGGCGAGTTCGTCCGCCGCCTTCGAGTCGGTCTCGTGGCCGAGCACGGTTCTGCCCGTGGCCAGCAGTGCGGCGGTGAGTGTGACGCCGACGTAGCCCAGACCCACCACGCACACGTCGTAGTCCTCGTACGGCCTGGTCGATGGCATTGGCATAACTCCCTGGAGGTGGCGTGGGTGGGTGGAATGCGGCCGGTACGTCGTGCGGAGGGCACGGCGGTGCTCACGCGGAGCGGGCGGCGGGACTCGGGGTGGCTTCGCCGGCGGGTACGGACAGGTCCAGGGGCGGCCTACCGAGAAGCGCGACGGCGCCGTCGACCAGGTGCCAGAACAGGCTCTCCCCCAGTTGCGCCGAAGCGCCCACAGCCGAGGACAGCGCACCCCGCTCGGAGATCTCGTCCGCGTCGACAGGGTGCCGGTACACCCCGGCGGGCGGCGGCGAGGCATGGTCGGGGCGCTCCGCGCGGACGGTGCCCGGGCGCAGGTACATCATCAGACTCGTCTCCGTCAGGCCCGCGTGCTCCGCGTGCCATCCCGGGAACCGGGGGATGTGCTCGCCCAGCCACTCCTCGGTGACAAGGCTCCACCAGCTGAAGGCGATCACCTCGGTGGTGGGGAAGAGCGTGTCCGGAGAGCAGTTGTCGATCGCCTCGAACAGCAGACCCTCGTTTTCGTAGTGCCCGTTGATCACGATGAGTCGGCCGAGTCCGAGCCTGGAGAGGGACGTGAGGCAGTCGGTGAGGTAGTGGATGAACGTGGTGCCGCTCAGGTGCACCGTGCCCGGGAAACGCGATCCGCCTCCGCTCTGCGGCAGAGATCTGGCCGAGACCGGCTGGCCCGGCATCAGCAGGCCGCCGGTCTGCGCGACCACCTGCCGAGCCAAGGCTTCGGGGATGTCCATGTCGACCGACAGCGGAAGGTGCGGGCCATGCTGCTCCAGTCCTCCAACCGGCCAGACCAAGGTGGCGCCTTCCACGGCCTCGGGCACCTGCGGGCTGGTCAGGTCTCCGTAGCAGGGCACGTGTGTGGTGCGTCGTCTCATCGCTTTCACCTCATGACCTCTTGACGCCGCGTCCCACCAGGTCCGCCGCCGTGCCGCCATGCTCGGCGAGCCACTCGTCGAAGCCACGGCCGATGGCGCGGAGGGTGGTGTGCGTGTTGCGGTGCAGAGCCGTGTAGACCTGCACGGCCTCGGCGCCCACGCTGAGGTACTCCACGACGTCGGTGGCGCCTTCGACCCCGCCGCAGGCCAGGATCGGCACGGTAGCTCCGGCGCGGCGCAGCGCGAAGATCTCGGCGAGCACCAGGGGTTTGATGCCGGGTCCCGAGTAGCCGAACGCCCCGCCGAGGCGCACCTCACCGGTGTCGGCGTCGACCGCCAGGCCGGCGATGGTGTCGCTCAGGGTGATCGCGGCCGCGCCGTGGGAGACGGCGGCGTCGACGCGGTCGCGCACCTGCTCTCCTATCGCCAGCTTGACGCTGAACGGCACCTGCGTGCGGTCTCGTACCGCCTCTGTGTAGGCGGCGACCCGCTCAGGGGTGTCTTGCGGGGCACCGCCTTCCTCGTTGAGGCAGGAGATACCGAGTTCCAAGGCGGCGCTGCCCGCGTCCGTCACGCGCTCCGCGAGATCGGCGAGTTCCGCCGGGGAGTTCGCGTACACGGAGGCGATCACTGGCAGGCCGTCGGCGGCAAACCGGCTCAGCATCGCGCACCAGTCGGCCACAGAACGCCGGGAGTAGGTGGTGCTGTTCAGCATGCCGGTGGGCAGCCGCAGCAGGCGTTCGTTGCCCAGAGGGCCGGGGTCGGGATGGATGGTCTTGGTGACGACGGCTCCCGCTCCGCCGTCAAGCAGTCTGCGGATGTTGCGTTCCTGGTCGGTGAGCAGACCGGAGCCGACGACGACGGGAGACTTCAGGCGCAGTCCAAGAACCTCCACCGCGGCCGGCGTGACGTCGGCACTGTCGGCGGCCCTCACTTCGCCATCACGGCCGCCCGGCCCAGCTTCTCCATCAGCCGCAGCAGTTCGGCGGGGTCAGCGTCCGCCTCTGCCAGGTCGAAGAGGGTGACGTCAGCGACAGAGGGCAGACCGCGCAGCAAGTGGCTGGCGCCCGCTGCCATCGGCAGTGGGGTGACGACGACGATCGGCCTGCCCAGCGCGGAGGCCCAGCCGAGTTCGACATGGGTACCGTCCGTGCGGATCAACTCACCAGCGCCGTCCACCGGCAGCACCGGGACGAACACGTCGCAGCGGCGCATCCAGCCGAAGTCGCGCACACTGACCTGATCCGGCGAGAACTGCGATGTGTCCGCGCCGAACCGCTCGGCGACATGGGCGGAGAAGACGGTGCCGTGCGCGGCCGAGACAGCGTCGACGATGCCGCGGATGGTGCGCCGCAGCGGCTGGTGGAAGCCGTCGCCGTGGATCGCGTGCTGGATGGGGCCGCCGACGAACACGTCGACCCCGGTCAGGTCGACGTCTTCGGGTCCTGCGGTACCGGACGCTGTGCGGTCACTCATGACATCTCCCGATCTGTTTGATGAAGCGCGACGTGATGCACTTTGAGCTGCGTGTACTCGTGCAGACCCCAGTCGCCGTACTCGACGCCGATCCCTGAGTGCCGGTGCCCGCCGAACGGCACGTCGTGCCGCAGGTCGCCGTGGGTGTTGATCCACACGGTTCCGCACTCCGGCAGGCCGGCCAGGGCCCGCGCCCGGTCCTCGTCGCCCCACAGGGAGCAGCCCAGTCCGTAGGACGAGGCGTTGACGCGGGCGATCGCCTGCCGGGGGTCGTCGTAAGGGAGGACCGGGATCACCGGGCCGAACTGCTCCTCCTCTTCGAGGCGGCTGCCCGGCGGAAGGCCGGTGACGACAGTGGGAGGATAGAAATGGCCGGCCCGGTCCAGGGCCCGGCCGCCGACCAGGACGCGGGCCCCGGCGGCCACTGCGTCGTCCACCAGTCCCGCGACCCGCTCCAGGTGGGCGCGGCTGACGAGAGGGCCGTACTCGGTGGCCGGGTCGCGTCCGTCGCCCACGACAGCCGTGTTCGCCACGTCCGCCAGGGCCTCGCCGAGTTCGTGGTACCGGTCTCGGGGGGCGTAGACCCGTTTGACGGCGGCGCAGTACTGACCGCTGTTGGTCATGGCCCGGGTGAACAGGCCCCGCGCGACTGCGGCGACGTCCGTGCCGGGCAGGACGACCGCTGCGTCATTGCCACCAAGTTCCAGCACGACCCGTTTCAGGTCGGCCGACGCCTGTCGGGCGATGGCTCTGCCGACGCCGGCCGAGCCGGTGAACGAGATCAGCCTGACCAGGGGGTGGCCGGTGAGCCGGACGCCCAGCGCGGCGCCGCCGTCCACTACGGCGAACGTGCCTGCGGGCAGGACCTCGCTCAGGATCAGGCCCGCCTTCAGGCTGGTCAGCGGTGTGTCCGGGGAGGGTTTGAGGACCACGGTGTTGCCGGCCAGCAGCGCGGGGGCGATCTTGCAGACGGCCAGCAGGACGGGGTAGTTGGAAGGCGCGACGGCGGCCACCACACCGTGGGGGACGCGTTCCAGTCCGACGCGGACGGCGGGCTCGTCAACCAGTCGGCACGGCGAGAGTTCCAGCCGTGCGGTGTGAGCGAACCAGTCGGCAGCCAGGCGGACTTCCGCCTCGGCGTGCCTCAGGGGTTTGCCCTGCTCAGTGGTGAGCAGGGCGGCCATCGGTTCCAGCGCGGCCAGCAGGGCCCGGTGGCACGCGAGAAGGCGTTCGCGGCGGTCCTCGACGGGGGTCGCCGCCCAGCCGGGGAAGGCACGGGCCGCGTCCTCCAGCACGGCGTCCAGACGTTCGGGGGAGCATCCGGGGCTGTGGGCGAACACCTCACCGGTCGCCGGGTTCTCGACCGGTACCGGTCCCCACTCCTGGGATGGCACACGGTCACGGTCGTTCGGGGTGGCGCGGCGGGCGGGTCGGTCAACGAATGCGGACATGGGTTCCCATCACGAGGAGGTCGCGCAGGGCGGTCGCCGTCAGGTGGCGGGCGGAAAAGCGGCTCGGCCGGTCGCCGTCCGGCATCGCGGCGCCGGATCCTCGGACCGTACGCCCGGCCTGTCATGGTCCGGGCGACTCGCAGAACAGTCTTGCCGGGACCTCCGAGCTCGGACACCCCTACTTTGGGCTAGGGCCATCCGGCTACGCCGAAGGCCCGGCCGAAAGCTCATGGCGGATGCTGGGACTTTCGGGGAGCATCGGGCGTACGCGCTCACGTTTCAGACCGCGCCCGCGCCGGGCTCGTCGGGCCGGCGCGGAGGCTCGTTCAGGGACGGGCGGTCGTCGGCGTCGCGGCTTCTGCGTACTCGACGAGCGAGCGCTCGACGTCACTCAAGAAGCCATGGACCTCGGACGGAGTCAGCGCCCGGTGGTCGGCATTGAGCACCAGCCGGATCCAGCCCGGCTCCTCGTCATCGATCACGAGGAAGAAGGTCTCCCCCTCCTCGAAATCGTCGGGCTCGACGACGGTGTCGGCCATCGCGGCCCGCAGGTCGGCACCCTGGGCCGTGACCCGGCCGTCGGCCCCGTCGGGCAGGGTCTGTTCTTCCCTGACATCGTTGAAGCAGTAGGAGAGGTCCACCGGCGCACCGGGCCCGTGGCCGACGGCGATCAGGTCCGCCACCTCGTCGGGGTCGTACAGGCCATTCGCGTACGCAGCGGTGCACGCGGCGAGGGCACGGCGTGCAATGTCCTCGACGCGGTCGCCCTCCACCTCGATGGTCACGGCGACCTCCGTGTGCAGGTTGCCGACGGTGGCGCGCAGTTCGGGGTCCGAGCGGTTGGCGGTGAGCAGTCGGAGCGTGCAGGCCGGGAGCCCGGCGCGACGGCACAGGAGGCCGGCGACGGTGGTCAGCAGAACAACGGACGTGCTGACCCGCCAGCGCCGGGCCAGTACCGGTACCGCGAGGGCCACCGCGCGGGAGCGCATGGAGGCGCTGTAGCGGACCGGGGCCGTCGGGGTGCCTCGCGGCGGGAAGAGGGTGGCGGGTGCGGTCGTGAGCTGCCGGCGCCAGTAGGTGTGTGCCCGCGCCAGCAGTGCCCGTCCGCGCGGAGAGTTCTCCATCCGGGCCTGCTCCACGGGCTGCCGTGCCGGTACCGGCGGCGGCAGGAGGCGGCCTGCCGCTGTGGCGTCGAGCAGCCGGATCATCTCGTCGGCCAGCAGCCGCACGGAGGTCAGGTCCACCGCGAGGTGAGACGCGCAGAACGCGGCGAGCGCAGGTGCGCCTTCGACGAGGACGGCCATGAACCGGATCAGCGGGGCGCGGGCGGGGTCGAAGGCGGTGTACCTCATGCGCCGCCGCCAGGCGTCCAGCACGGCAGCGGGATCCTCCTCGCGCCGGAGGGTCCATACCTCGGCCTCGAACGTCCCCGAGTCCACGACCCGCTGGATCAGCAGGCCGTCCGCGTCGAGGTGGAAGCCGGTGCGCAGCGACTCGTGCCGGCTGACGAGTTCGGCGTAGACGTCGAGAAGGTCGTGTGCGGTGCCGTGGCCCGGCAGAGCCGTCCAGTGGCACACGTCGTAGAAGGCGGTGTCCGGCAGCTGACGTCGGATCAGGTTCCAGATGTGCCGTTGCGCGCAGGTGGCCGGCGCGTTGACGGCCCGTCGTCCGCCGAAGGAGACACAGTGCCGGACGGACTCGGCCACGGCTCGCTCCTTTCCAGCACGGCCAGGCCGGCGACGGGCCTGGACCCGGGCGATATCGCGCGGTGGGCCGCGCTTCGGCTCACCGTAGCCGCGACGGTGAGCGGTCGTCACCGGCGCTTTCGGGGCGGCCCGTCCGGGTGCGCCGAACGGGCGCCCGCCCGGTGCGGCGAGCGCCGTGCGGCTCGCGGCACCGGGCGGGGCGGCGCGACTCGTGCCGGGCCTGCGGGTCAGGCGAGGAGGCCGTTCTGTATCGCGATGACCACCGCGGCGGTCCTGTTGGGTGCCCCCAGCTTGAGCAGCAGACTGGCGACGATGCGTTTGACACCGTGGCTGGAGATGCCGAGGCGCCGGGCTATCTGTTTGTTGCTCAGCCCTTCGGCGAGCAACGGCAGTACCTCGCGCTCCCGGCCGGTCAGCGCAAGGACACGGCTCCGGCCCTCCGGTGGCTCCTGGACCCGGTGCAGAAGCGCGCGGGTGACCGAAGTGGGCATGGGCACCTCGCCCGCCACGGTCCGCTGGAGCGCGTCCTCGACCGCGGTGGCCGTCAGTTCGCTCTCGACCAGGAATCCGTCGGGGACCGGGGGACCCGAGAGGACGTCCCCGGGCACGTCGCTGCCGCTGAGTAACAACAGAACCTTCGGGCGCGGGCTCCGGGCGCCGGCGAGTACGTCGCGGCCCAGGCCGTAGTCCTTCTCGTGCAGGAACAGGACGTCGACTCGATGGGCGCCCAAGGTGTCCTCCACCTCGTTCCAGTCACCGCAGTGTCTCGCCTCCCGCACCAGGGGAGTCGTGGACAGCGCTGCCCGCAATCCGAGCTGTAGGAACCCGTTGCGCACCAGAGTGGTCACCATCAGCTGCTCTCCTGAAATCGTGGGGTGGCGCAGCGTCTGACTCACTCGCACTCCTTTCTTATTTCAGTCATACATCTGACCGGGGCCTGGAAATGACGCCTGGCCCCCGTCACAGTACCCAGACGATTTGGATGGGATCAACCATAAGAATGCCGACGAGGCGCCACCCCGGCCGATGATTTAATTTTCAAGCCGCAGGTATTTTCGGACCCCGCGTACCGGGACTTTCGTTTCGGGGTGAAAACAAGTAGCTTCCGAGCTGCAGCGCACCCTCCCCGGGCCTCGGTCGCGCCATTCCGCCGTCCGCCGAGCCGAATTCGAAGGCGGGGCGGAAATCCCTGTGCGCCGTCCGCCGTGAAATTCATCGAGTCATGGCCGAAAACCCGCGGAGAGGAGCGCAGATGACCATGGAGAACCTTTCGGACGGAAAGAATCCGGCCGCCGGGGACGATGTGCCGCGCTGGCTGCTCGGGCAGATGCGACCCTTCGGGCCGTACATCGCCGTGTTCCTGCTGGGCAGTGTGGTCTGGCAGGCGCTGACCGCGGCGATCCCGCTGGTCACGGGGCTGGCTTTCGATGCCGTCCTGGCGGAGGACGCGGGCGAGGAAAGGTCCGGCTTCCACACCATCGCCGCGGTCCTCCTCGGGCTCGTCCTCGTCCGGGGCGTGTGCGGCATCGCCTCCACCTACTGTCTCGAGTCCTTCGCCAGCGGACTCGAACGCGACGCGCGCGCCGGGGTGTTCGCCAGCCTGCTGCGCAAGAACCAGGGGTACTTCAACCGGCGCCGGGTCGGTGACCTGTCCGCGCGGGCCACCGGGGACGCCGAGTCGCTGAACCTGATGGTGTCGCCCGGCTTCGACCTGGCGGTCGATCTCGCGCTGAACATCCTCATGCCGATCGTCTTCATCGCCCTGGTGGATCCCCGGCTGCTGGTGTCGCCCGTCGCCTTCGTCGTGCTGTTCGCGGTGGCTCTCGCCGAACACGGGCGGCGCCTCGAACCCGTCTCCGACCTCGCGCGGGAGCGTTTCGGCGCCATGACGGCCCAGGCGTCCGAGAGCGTCACCGGCGTCGAGGTGGTCGCCTCGACCAGCGGCGCCGACCGGGAACACGCCCGGTTCGCCGAACTGGCGAGGGCCTACCGGGACGCTTCCGTGCGCCAGGTCCGCGTCCAGGCACTGGCCCTGCCGCCGCTGCTGCTGGCCCTCGCCACCGTCGGCGCCCTCGTGCACGCCGTGCTCCTGCTGCGGGCGGGCTCGCTGACCATCGGCGAACTCGTCGCGGTCCTCGGGCTGATGGGCACCCTGCGCGGTCCCACCCAGCTGGCGTCCTTCAGCCTCGGGCTCATCCACCTCGGCCTGGCGGGGGCGCAGCGCATCAAGGAGGTCGTCGACGACCCCGACGACGAGGACGAGCGGGACGGCGGCCACCGCGCGACCGTCACGGGCGAGGTCGCCATGGAGCACGTCACCTTCGGTTACCGGCCGGGCGAGCCAGTGCTGCGCGACGTGTCGTTCTGCGTGCCTCCCGGCACTACCGTGGCCGTCGTCGGCGCCACCGGAAGCGGGAAGTCCACCCTGCTCCACCTGCTGAACCGCACCTACTCCCCGGACGAGGGGCGGGTTCTGATCGACGGTGTCGCCACCACGGGCTGGGACGTCGGAGCGCTGCGCGCGCAGATCTCGGTCGTCGAACAGGACGTCGTACTGTTCTCCCGCACGATCGCGGAGAACATCGGCCTCGGCGCGGGCGACGGCGCCGACCGCGCCCAACTGGAGGCCGCCGCCCGCATCGCGCAGGCGCACGACTTCATCACGGCGACCGAGGACGGCTACGACACCGTCATCGGCGAACGCGGTGCCACCCTTTCCGGCGGGCAGCGCCAGCGGCTCGCCATCGCCCGCGCGCTGGTCGCCGACCCCCGCGTGCTCGCCGTGGACGACGCGACCAGCGCCGTCGACAGCGCCACCGAGTACGAGGTGCAGCGCGCCATGCGGCAGGCGGCGAACGGGCGCACCACGTTCCTGGTCACGCCCCGGCTGTCCCGGGTCCGGGCGGCCGACCACATCCTCGTCCTGGACGCCGGCCGGATCGTCGGCCAGGGCACTCACGAACAGCTCATGCGGGGCTGCTCCCTGTACCGCCGGATCTTCGCGCCCTACCTGAGCGAACCGGCGCCCGCCGGCGCGGACGCCGAGAAGGAGAACCCCTGATGGCACTTCTGCTGGAGGGCATCGAACCGGACGGCTACGACCGCCGCTACGGTGACCGTGAGCTGGCCCGCCGCATCGCCCCCTACTTCCGGGGCAGGGGCGGGGCCGTGGCCTTCGTGACGCTCGCCGTGGTCATCGCCGCGACGGCGGGCAGCTCCGTGCCCCTGCTGCTGGCCCGGACCGTGGACTCGGCGCTGGAGGACGCGGGCGACCGGCACCTGGCCCTGCTGATCGGGGCCGTCCTCGTCTCGGGCGTCACCGCCTGGCTGCTCACCCTGCTCCAGGAGCGGGTGACCGGGACGCTGGCCGGTGACGTGGTGCTCCGGCTGCGGGAGCGGGCGTTCGCAGCGGCCATGCGCCAGGACATGGCGTTCCATGCCGCCCACCCGACAGGAGTGGTGGTGAGCCGCGTCACCAACGACACCCAGGCGTTCGCGACGCTGATCAGCCTGGTGCTCAGCCTGCTCGGGCAGGTGCTGATGATCGTGATCCTGCTGACCGCGCTCTTCGTGATCAACGTGCCGCTGGCGCTGGTGACGGCTCTGGTGGCCGCCGTCATCGTCGTCGTCAGCCTCGCTTTCCGGCGTGCGGCGCGCGGTGCCTCGCGCCGCCAGCAGCAGGCGCTCGCCGAGGTCAACGGATACGTCCAGGAGACGCTGCGGGGTGTCGCCGTGGCCCGCAACCACAGCCACCAGCGGTTTGCGCAGGCCGGCCTCGACGAGGTCAACCGCCGGTGGTTCTCGGCCAGCGTGCGGCTGAACCGGCTGTTCAGCGGCATCTTCCCGCTGCTGATCTCCCTCACCGGGCTGGGCACGGTCGCCGTGGTCCTGGTGGGCGGCCACGGCGTCGAAGCGGGCTCCGTGTCGCCGGGCGAGTGGGTGCTGTTCCTGGAGGCCCTGGCCCTGTTCTGGGCGCCGCTCACCAGCATCGCCTCGTTCTGGAGCCAGCTCCAGCAAGGACTGGCCGCCGGTGAGCGGGTCTTCGCGCTGGTCGACCGAGAGCCCGCCGTACGCCAGCGCGACCGGATCCCGGTGCCACGGCTGCGGGGCGAGATCACGCTGCGCGACGTCCGTTTCGGCTACGACGCCGCCCGTCCCGTGCTCAAGGGGGTGAACCTCACCGTCCCGGCGGGCCGGACCGTGGCGCTCGTGGGACACACCGGGGCCGGGAAGTCCAGCGTGGTGCGGCTGATCACGCGCGCGTACGAGTTCCAGGAGGGCCGGATCGAGATCGACGGCCTCGATGTGCGCACCCTGGACCTCGACCGGTACCGGCGCTGTCTCGGGGTGGTGACGCAGACGCCGTTCCTCTTCTCCGGAACGGTCGCCGACAACATCGCGCGGGGCCGTCCGGGTGCCGGGCGGGACGAGATCGAGGCGGCAGCGCGCTCGGTGGCGGGCGGCGACTGGCTGGCGCAGCTCCCGCAGGGCCTGGACACCCCGACCGACGACGGCGGACGCAATCTCTCCACCGGCCAGCGGCAGATCGTCGCCCTCGCCCGCGTCTTCCTCCAGGACGCGCCCGTCCTCGTTCTCGACGAGGCCACCGCCAGCATCGACCCACTGACGGAGGCGCAGATCCAGGAGGGTCTGGAAGCGCTCGCCGCGAACCGCACGACCGTCATCGTGGCCCACCGCCTGCCCACCGTGCGCAAGGCGGACACGATCGTCGTCGTCGACGACGGCCGCATCGTCGAGGAGGGCGACCACACGACCCTCCTGGCCCGGGGCGGCGCCTACCGCCGCCTCTACGACCGCTACTTCAGCCATCAGCGGCCCGACGCCGACCCCGCCGAGGTCACGCCGTACGCGCGAGCCTTGCGGGGCTGAGAGGAGAACCGATGTCCACCGCGTCCGATGTCCCCGCGACCCTCGCCGAACTGCTGGACAGCGCCGCCCGCGACGCCCCGCACGCCGTCGCCCTGCGCGGTGAGGATGCCGTCCTCACTTACGGCGAACTGCGCCGACGGGTATGGGCCGCCGCACGCCGTTTCCGCTCGTGCGGGCTCACCGGGCACGGCACGACGGGGCTTCTCCTGGAGAACACCCCCGACTGTGCCGTCGCCTTCCTCGCCGCCGCGCGGCTCGGGCTGCGCCTGGTCCCGCTGGAACCCGGCGTCTCGCGGGAGCGTCTGCTCGCCGTCCGGGACGAGGCAGGTTCCCTGTCCGTCGTGGGACGTTCGGCACAACTCAGCACGCTGGAAGGTTCCGGCTGTCTCCTCGTCCCCGTGGAGTTCCCCGCGGGGCCCCCGGACGACGCAGCCGACGCGGCCGACGAAGAGCCCTCCTCACCCCCGGCGCCCGACGCGGCGTTCCTCCACCAGTACACCTCCGGCTCGACCGGGGAGCCCAAGCAGGCCGTGCACACTCAGCGCAACCTCGTTCACGGCGGCGACATCTACACACGCGCCTACGGCATCACCGGAGAAGACCGCATCCTGCTCGCCGTCCCGCTGCCGCACTCCTTCGGAACGGTCGCCGGGCTGGTCACCGCGCTGCACGCCAGGGCACAGCTCGTCCTGCTCGGCCGCTTCACGCCCGCGCGACTCCTGCGGGCCCTGGAGGAGCACGCCTGCACCGTGCTGGTCGGCGCGCCCATGGTGTACGACCTGGTGATCCGCGCGGCCCCGTCGTCCGCACGCCCGTCATATGCGCTGCGGCTGTGCCTGTCCTCGGGAGCCGCGCTGCCGCCCGAGGTGGCGCGGCGGGCCGAGGAACAGCTCGGGACAGCCGTCCGGCAGGTGTACGGGTGCACCGAGGCCGGGGTCATCGCCGCGCAGCGGCCCGGGGAACCGGGGGTCGGCCGGCCCATGCCCGGTGTGCGGGTCCGGGTCGTCGACGAGCAGGGGCACGACGTGCCCCGGGGTGAGGCGGGTGCGCTGCTGGTGCGGACACCGGCGATGTTCACCCACTATCTCGGTCACCCCGAGGCCACACGGCGCGCGTTCCTCGACGGCTGGTACCGGACAGGCGATGTGGCCCGCCTCGGTCCCGAGGGGCATCTGTGTCTGGTCGGGCGCAAGGACACCTTCGTCAACGTCGGTGGCAGGAAGGTGAACCCTCTCGAAGTGGAGGAAGTGCTGCTCGCGCACCCGGCGGTCGTCGAGGCAGTGGTGTGGGGCGAGGCGAGCGACAGTGCCGGGGAGCGGGTGCGGGCCGCAGTCGTCGCCCGGGGGCCACTGGACGCGACGGAGCTGGCGTCGCACTGCCGCGCCCGGCTGCTGCCGTACCAGGTTCCCGCCGAGGTCCGCTTCGTGGCCTCGCTGCCGAAGAACTCCCTGGGCAAGGTCAGGCGTGCGGCGGCCCCCGGGCTGCCCGCCGTCGGCACCTGACGGAGTGTGGACGGCTTCCTTCCGGCTCCCTCCGACTCGGCCGTTCCTGGGAAACGATCAGCCGCAGGCTCGACTCCCGATCAGCGCCCCGTTCCACGGCGACGACGGACGCTCAGGCATTCCGGCAGTCAGCGCACCCGCCCCCGGGCCTTCAGCGGAGTCGTGGGCAGTTCGGGGGCGGGGAGCCGGTCGCCGTCGTAGCCCTTGACCTCGCCGAAGCGGGTGCCGGTCGTCCAGTCCGCGCGGGCCTGTTCGATCTCTTCCTGGGAGCGGCCGATCCAGTTCCAGAACATGACGAGTTCCTCCTCGAAGGGTTCGCCGCCCAGGAGCATCACGCTCGCGTCCGAGCCCGCCCGCAGCGGGAGTTCGGTGCGTCCGCAGCCGAGGTAGAGCATGGAGCCGGGCAGGACGGGGACGCCGTCGACGTGGGTCTCGCCGGACATCGCGAGGACCGCGTACTCGAAGCCGGGGTCGAGGGGGAGGCGGACGTCCGCGCCCTCGGTGAGGGTGAGGTCCGCGCCGGTGATGGGGGTGTAGGCGGTGCCCGGGGAGGCGGTGCCGTCGAGGGTGCCGAGGATCAGGGTCGCGGTCAGGCCGGGGGTGGTGACCTCGGGGAGCGTCGCGTGGTGCTCGAACCGCGGTTCCGTGTGGCGGTGCGCGTCGGGGAGCGCGACCCAGAGCTGGGCGCCGTGCAGGAGGCGGGCGTGGTCGCGGGGGCTCTCCTCGGAGTGGCTGATCGCGCGGCCCGAGGTCATGAGGCCCAGTTCGCGGGGGCGGATCGTCTGGAGGCTGCCGGTGGAGTCGCGGTGCAGGACCTCGCCCTCGTGCAGCCAGCTGACGGTCTGGAGGCCCATGTGGGGGTGCGGGGGGACCTGCATGCCGGGTTCGCCGGCGATGTCGTCGGGGCCGTAGTGGTCGATGAAGCACCAGGCGCCGACCATCCTGCGGCCCAGGTTCGGCAGCAGGCGGCGGACCTCGGTGGACCCGCCGAGCTGGACCCGGCGGGGGGTGAGGAGTTCGCGTACCGGTTCCGCTACGACGAATCCCCGGCCGCCGCAGACGGCGGGGGCCGGGGCCCGATCTAGGTTGCTCATGGGGTCAACCTAGCCCCGTGGGGCGGGTCTTGTCCGGCGGCTTCGCCCGGATGGTAGCCATGGACATAGTAGCCATGTACCGTATCGATCCATGAGCACCGGGAACGAACAGGCGACGCACGGCTCGCTGGTCTGGCGCCTCGCGGGCAAGTGGCGGGTCGCGGTGGACCGCGCGCTGGCCCCGCTGGGCCTGACGCACGCGCAGTACGTCGTCCTGGCCTCGCTGCACGGGATGCGGCGGGCGGGGGTACGGCCCAGCCAGCGCCGGCTCGCCGACCGGACGGGGCTCGAAGCGCTGTACGTCTCCAAGCTGGCGCGGGCCCTGGAGTCCGCCGGGCTGCTCTCACGGGAGAAGGACCCCCGCGACCCGCGCGCCATGCGGCTCACCCTCACGGAGGAGGGTGCCGCGGTGACCCGGCGCGCCATCGGGGTCGTGCGGGAGCTGCTCGACCAGCTGCTGGCGCCGCTCGGCGGGCAGGACAGCGCGCGGGCGACGGCCTTCGCGGACGACCTGCGCCTGCTGCTGGAGACACCCCTGACACTGTCCGACACCACTCGGGAGACGTCATGACCACTGTCGACGGCCGCATCATCGGCCTCGCCCACCACGCCGGACGCGCGGTCGCCGAGCGCGTCCTCGACCGGCACCGGCTCGGCTTCCTCGACCACCTCGCGCTGCGCGCGGCGCTCGACGCCGAGGAACCCTTCACACCGGACGACCTCGCGGCACGGCTCACCGGCGACCTCAAGAACGACCCCGCCGTGTCGAAGGAGGCGGTGACCGCCCTCGCCGCGCGCGGATACCTGGAGTTCTTCGACGGCCCGCACCTCCTGCGGCCCACCTTCGCCGGGCGCGCGCTCTTCGCGGCGGCCAGTGCGGAGATCGCGGAGGCGTCGGCGCGGATCTACGCCGGGCTCACGGAAGAGGAACTGGCCGTCGCGGGGCGGGTGCTGGAGGTCGTGACGCGACGCGCGAACACCGAACTGGAGGCATAGTCGGCGTAGGGCCCGGTTCCGTGCGTGGAACCGGGCCCCGTACGTGTCGTCAGGCCGCCGTCTTCTTCCTGCGGTGCGCGATCTCCCCCAGCACCACGTCCACGACGATGAACCCGGCGAGCGGAATCCCGAGCAGCGGGACGAAGTAGCCCAGCGCCGCGATCAGCGCCATGCCGGGTACGAGGAGGTACGGCGGGACCTCCGCCCACGCGCCCCTCGGGATCGGCCGCCCGAACGCCCTGCCCCGTCCGCGCTGCCACCACATCCGGTAGCCCAGCAGGATCATCGTGACCAGCGCGAGCGCGAGCAGCGCCAGCGCGATCTGGTTGACCAGGCCGAAGAGGATCCCGGTGTGCAGGTCGATGCCCCAGCGGGTCAGCTTCGCCAGCACCGGGTAGTCCGCGAACCTCACCGTGTCCGTGACCTGTCCCGTCCCCGGGTCCACGGCCACCGCGTCCTGCTTCTCCGGCCAGCTGCGCTGGATCTGCCGGACCACGTACGCCGACTCCGCGTCGGCCGGCGGCACGATCTCCACGGGGTCGCCGAGCCCCTTCGCCCGCGCCGCCGCGAGGACCTTGTCCAGGCCGACGCCGTGCTCGCCCGTGCCGCCCGCCGCCGAGGCGGAGCCGTGTCCGGCGTGCTCGCCGCCCGACGCCGCCGACGACACCGACGGGGTCGCCTGGCCGAGGGACGTGCGCAGTTGCGTGACGCTCTCGCCCGCGTACTTCGACCAGGTGAGGCCGGTCGCGGACAGGAACACGAAGCCGAGCGCCACCCAGACGCCCAGCGCGCCGTGCAGGCCCAGGGTGCGGCGGCGGCCACTCGTACCGCGCACCTTCCGCAGCGCCCTGCGCCGCGAGAACCACAGCACGACGCCGCCCAGCGCGATCACCCACAGCCAGCTCGCCGCGAACTCGCTGTACAGGCGGCCGTTCTCACCCAGCCTCAGGTCCCGGTGGAACTCGTCGATCCAGGTGCGGACCGGGAGGGCGCCCGTCGAGCCGTACTGCTCCAGGTCGCCCTTCACCTTCGCCGTGTACGGGTCCACGAACACGGCGAGCGTGTGCGTGGCCTCGACGCCCGGCACGCCGGACAGCAGGACGCGGGTCGTCGCGTCGTCCTTCGGCGAGGGCCTGACCGCCGAGACCGTGCCCTCCGGGTGCGCCTTGCGCGCCGCCGCGACCTGCTCCGCTATGGGGAGCTTCGACTCGCCCACCGGGACGGTGAGTTCATCGGCGTACACGATCTTCTCCACCTGGAACGAGGCGGCGTAGAGCAGGCCGGTCAGCGCGGAGACGAGCAGGAACGGGGCGACCAGGATTCCGGCGTAGAAGTGCAGCCGCAGGACGAGCGGACGCAGCGGCGCCCACGGGCCCCGCTTCTTGGGCGCCGGGTCCGCTGTCGGGGCGTCGTCCGTGGTGATCGGGGGAGCGGTGGACATCGGCGGGGTTCTCCGGGGGCTGGGGACGGGGACGGTCAGCTGTTGCGGTCCAGTAGTCGGGTGGCGGGGCCCACAAGTTCCCGCCGATTTCAGTGACCTGCGTCACACCCTGTCGCCCGCGTGGCATCCTGACCCGATGACACCCCCGAACACCCCCCTCACGGACCGGATCGAGCAACTCCTCGCCACGGACGGCCCGTTGCCGATCGTCGCGGCGGGCGACCCGGTCCTGCGCGCCGGCACACCCCGGTACGAGGGCCAGCTCGCCCCCTCCCTGCTGGCCCGCTTCGTCGAGGCCCTCCGCGCCACGATGCGCGCGGCCCCCGGAGTGGGCCTCGCCGCCCCCCAGGTCGGCGTCCCCCTGCGCATCGCGGTGATCGAGGACCCGGCGACGGTCCCGGAGGAGATCAAGGCGGCGAGGAGCCGCGCCCCCCAGCCGTTCCGGGTCCTGGTCAACCCCTCGTACGAAGGGGTGGGCCCCGGACGGGCCGCGTTCTACGAGGGCTGCCTGAGCGTCCCCGGCTACCAGGCGGTCGTCGCCCGCCACGCCGAGGTCCGTCTCAAGGGCGAGGACGAGACGGGCCGGATCGTCGACGAGGTCTTCTCGGGCTGGGCCGCGCGGATCGTCCAGCACGAGACGGACCACCTGGACGGCGGGCTGTACCTGGACCGGGCCGAGCTGAGGTCGCTGGCCGCGAACGAGGTGCTGGCGCGGAGGTGGGGGCAGGGGACGCCGAGGGAGGCGGCGCAGGGGCTGGGGTTCGCGTTGCCGTAGCCCCCAGCCGCCGGCCCCGCTACTGATCCCGGTACGCCTCCAGCAGCCGCAACCACACCTCGCTGACCGTCGGATAGGCCGGCACCGCATGCCACAGCCGGTCCACCGGCACGCGCCCGGCGATGGCGACCGTAGCCGAGTGGATCAGCTCCCCCACTCCGGGGCCCACGAAGGTCACCCCCCTGACGATCTCCTCCTCCAGGTCCACGACCATCCGCGCCCGCCCCCGGTAGCCCTCCGCGTACAGGCCGGCCCCCGCCACCGACGAGAGCTCCACGTCCACCGCGCGGACCCGGTGCCCGGCGGACTCCGCCTCGGCCAGGGTCAGGCCCGCCGAAGCCGCCTCCGGGTCCGTGAAGACGACCTGCGGGACGGCGTCATGGTCGGCGACCGCCCTGTGCGCGGGGCCCAGGGGGTCGCCCGCCGCCCTGGCCGTGATCGCCGCGCCCGCGATGCGGGCCTGGTACTTGCCCTGGTGGGTGAGGAGCGCGCGGTGGTTGGCGTCGCCCACCGCGTAGAGCCAGTCCACGCCGGTCACCTGGAGTGTGTCGTCCACGTCCAGCCACGTACCCGGCGTCAGGCCGACCGTCTCCAGGCCCAGGTCGTCCGTACGCGGCGCGCGGCCCGTCGCGAAGAGGATCTCGTCCGCCTCGATGACGTCCCCGGTGTCGAGGGCGACCCGTACCGTGCCGTCCTCGCGGCTCACCGACGCGACGGTCACCCCCGTACGGATCTCCGCCCCCGCCTCCGTGAGCGCCTCGGCGACCAGCTCGCCCGCGAAGGGCTCCATCCTCGGCAGCAGCCCCCCGCTCCCCCGCACCAGCACCGTCACCCGCGAGCCCAGCGCCTGATAGGCGGTGGCCATCTCGACCGCGACCACTCCCCCGCCGACGACGACCAGCCGCCCCGGCACGCTCTGCGAACTCGTCGCCTCGCGGCTGGTCCAGGGCCGCACCTCGGCGAGCCCCTCCAGATCTGGCAGGGCCGCCCGCGACCCCGTCGCGACGACCACGGCGTGCCGAGCGGTCAGGACCTTGTCACCGACCTGCACGGTCCGCTCACCGGCGAGGCGCCCGTGCCCCCGGTACAGCTCCGCCCCGATCCCCTCGACCCAGCCGACCTGCCCGTCGTCCTTCCAATGGGACGTGAAGGAGTCGCGGTTGGCGAGGACGGCGGGCACGTCGAGGGGCCCGGCGACGGCGGCGCGCAGCCCCGGCACCCGGCGCGCGTCCGCGCGGGCGATGACCGGCCGCAGCAGCGCTTTGCTCGGCATACAGGCCCAGTAGGAGCACTCGCCCCCGACGAGTTCGCTCTCGACGATCGCGGTGCTGAGGCCCGCCGCCCTCGTACGGTCGGCGACGTTCTCACCGACGGGTCCGGCGCCGATGACGATCACGTCGTACGCAAGGGTTTCCGATTCGCTCATGGGGCCCAGTCTGGTGGGTGGCGTACGCGGGGGCCACAGGGGTAGGGGCCCGGAATACCGATGCCCCGGGCCGTGTTTGCCGGGACGGACGCCCACGAGATCCCCACAGAAGAGGTTGGACACCATGAGCAGCACGGTCGAGCTCACCAAGGAGAACTTCGACAGCACGGTCACCGAGAACGAGTTCGTGCTGATCGACTTCTGGGCGGCGTGGTGCGGCCCGTGCCGCTCGTTCGCGCCGGTCTACGAGAAGGCGGCGGAGGCGAACCCGGACCTGGTGTTCGGGAAGATCGACACGGAGGCCCAGCCGGAGCTGGCGGCGGCGTTCGGGATCCAGTCGATCCCGACGCTGATGATCGTCCGTGACCAGGTCGCGGTGTTCGCGCAGCCGGGCGCGCTGCCCGAGGCGGCCCTGGCGGACGTGATCGGGCAGGCGCGCAAGCTGGACATGGACGAGGTCCGCAAGTCGATCGCTGAGCAGCAGGAGCAGCAGGGGCAGGGGCAGGACAAGCCCGCCGAGAGCTAGAACGGGTACTGCGCCGCGTCCCCGCGTACGGTCGTCCACCGCACGTCGGTGAACGCGTCGAGGTTCGCCTCGCCCCCGAAGCGCGCCCCGTTCCCGGACGCGGCGAGCCCTCCGAAGGGCGCGACGGCTTCGTCGTTCACGGTCTGGTCGTTGATGTGGACGATGCCGGTGGGGATGCGGGAGGCGAGGTCGAGGCCCCGGGCGACGTCGGGGGTGACGATGCCCAGGGAGAGGCCGTACGTGCTCGCGCCGGCGAGGGCGGCGGCCTCTTCGGCGGTGTCGAAGGGGCGTACGGGGGCGACGGGTCCGAAGACCTCCTCGGCGTAGGCGGGGGTGTTGTCGGTGACGTCGGCGAGGACGGTGGGCCGGTAGAAGCGCCCCTCGTGGGTGCCGCCCGCTGCGACCTTGGCCCCGGCGGAGACGCTCGCGGTGACCAGGCCGTGGACCTTGGCGAGCTGCCCGTCGTCGATGAGCGGCCCGAGGTGGACCTGTTCCCGGTGGGGGTCGCCGACGGCGAGGGAGTCGGCCCTGGCGGCGAGCCGGGCGACGTACTCGTCGTAGAGCGAGCGGTGGACGAGGTGGCGGCCGGTGGTCATGCAGATCTGGCCCTGGTGGAAGAAGGACCCCCAGGCGGCGGTGGAGATGACGGCGTCGAGGTCGGCGTCGTCGAGGACGATCAGCGCGGAGTTCCCGCCGAGTTCGAGGTGGACCCGCTTGAGGTGGCGCCCGGCGAGTTCGCCGACGGCGCGTCCGGCGCCGGTGGACCCGGTGAACGACAGGACGGGCACCCGGGGGTCGGCGACGAGCGCGGCCCCGGTCCCGGCGCCGCCCGGCAGCACGTGCAGCAGCCCGTCGGGGAGCCCCGCCTCGGCGAACACCGCCGCGAGGGCGTGTCCCCCGCAGACGGCGGTGCGCGGATCGGGTTTCAGCACGACGGCGTTGCCGAGCGCGAGCGCGGGCGCGACGGACCGGATGGAGAGGATCAGCGGCGCGTTGAAGGGCGCGATGACGCCGACGACGCCGGCGGGGACCCGGCGGGTGTAGGAGAGCCGGGGCTGTTCGCTGGGCAGGAGGTGCCCGGTGGGCCGGGAGGCGAGGGCGGCGGCCTCGTAGCACTCCTGGGCGGCGACGTGGAGTTCGAAGTCGGCCTTGCCGGGGACCGACCCGGACTCGCGGACGAGCCAGTCGCGCAGTTCGGGGGCGTGCGCGGTGAACAGGTCCCCGGCCTTGCGCAGGACGGCGGCGCGCGCGAAGTGGGGTGCGGCGGCCCAGTCGCGCTGGGCGGCGTGCGCGGCCTCGGTGGCGGTGGCGACGTCCGAGGGGCCGGCGAGGGTGACGGTGGCGAGCCGTTCGCCGGTGGCGGCTTCGACGACGGGGTGTTCCCCGCCGGGGTGGGTCAGCCAGGTCGAGGGGTCGAGCAGCGGCATGTCGGCTCTCCGTTCGGCGGCTCTGTACAGCAGCGGGCCCAATTGGTTGAGCGCGCAACAGCTTAGCCACGTCGAACAGAATCACGACGGCTCGTGACGCACATTCACAGCATCGAATTCAGCTGGACTCCCGTGCCACCAAGGCGACTTGGATGGCGTCCGCGTACTCGGCCTCGGTGCCGGGCGCGTGCACCGCGCGGTCGACGAGGTCGGCGAGGGCGGGCCCGCCGGGCAGCCGGATGGCGACGGAGGTGAGGCGGGGCCGGGACAGCCGCGCGATCAGGAGGTCGTCGGCGCCGACGAGGGAGACGTCCTCGGGGACGCGGACTCCCCTGTCCTGGAGGGCGCGCAGCAGCGGAAGGGCGTACTCGTCGTTGTAGGCGAACACTCCGTCGAGCCCGAAGTCCGGCCAGCGGGCGGCGAGTTCGGCGGCGGACTCCTCGGTGTGGGCCATCGGCAGCTCGGTGACCCCGGCGTCGGTCCCGGCCAGCTCCGCGCGCACGCCGGTCAGCCGGGGCGTGGAGAACATGTCCATCCCGCGTTCGACGGGGACGACGACACCGATCCGGCGTCGGCCGCGCTCGTACAGGTGCCGGGCGGCGAGGCGGCCGACGTCGGTGTGGTCGAGGATCAGCGTGTGGGCGCCCGGGACGGGTCCGGCGGCGAGGGCGACGACGGCCTTGGCTCCGGCGTGTTTCAGGACGGCGACGCCCTCGGCGCTGATGCCGGTGCCCGGCACCAGGACGGCGACCGGCCGCAGTTCGGCCCAGGCGCGCACGGCCTCCTGTCCGCGCAGCCCGCTGGCGCCGTACTGGACGACGGTGTAGCCGAGGTGGCTGAGCGACTGCTGGAGGTCGTGCACGAACTGGCTGTAGAGGGGGCCCGCGGCGACGGTCGGGGAGGGCATCAGCACCATGCGGCTGTGTCCGGCGCGCAGACTGCGGGCGGCGGCGTGCGGGACGTACCCCAGTTCGCGGGCGGCGTCGTGGACGCGGCGGCGGGTGGGTTCGCTGATCCGGACCGCGCTGGTGTTGTTCAGGACGTAGGAGACGGTCGCCCGGGAGACTCCGGCGAGGCGGGCGACATCGGCGCTGGTGGGCACGGGCCGCGGCGCGGGCGGCACGGGCGTTCTGGGTATCTGCACCATGACGTACGGCATCTTGGCAGACCCGGCGCGCGCGGCGGCCGGAGGGGGGCAAGGGGAATTCAGGACGACGTCTTTCCGGCCGGTCGGGACCCCCTGTGACCAGGGTCTCAGGGGCGTGACGAGACCTTCGTCACACAGTGTTTCCGCAGGCTCGGGCGGCACCCGCCTCAGGAGTCGCAGGGGGTGCGCGTCACCCGGTCCACCAGGTCGCTCCAGCCCGCTTCGAGCCGCTCCACGGGCTCGCCGCACTGGCGGACCATGTGGTGCACGAACGGCGGGCTCAGGTACCCCAGGAGCGCGTGGGCCAGCAGGACGTGGTCGGCTTCGGGGACGCACTGGCGCAGCAGCATCACGACGTGGCTGTGCAGGAAGCGGCCGGCGCCGATGGCGTACCGGCGTTCGGCGGGGGCCTCGGCGGCGATCTGGAGGTCGAGGTGGTCGAGGGTGGTGCGCAGCAGTTCGCGGCCGAAGGCGTGGAGCCGCTCGACGGGGGGAGCGCCGGGGCCGAGCGGCGGGGGACCTGACATGAACGCGGTCTGGAACTTGCGCGCGGAGTGGTCGAGGAGTGCGGTGAGGAGGCCGGTGCGGTCGCCGAAGCGGCGGAAGACGGTGCCCTTGCCGACGTTCGCCTCGACGGCGACGGCCTCCATCGTGACGCCGGCCGCGCCGTGCTCGGCGACGAGTCTGGCCGCGGCGTCGAGCAGGCGGGCGCGGTTGCGCGCGGCGTCCGCCCGCAGGCACGGCTCGGACTCCGGCTGTCCGAGCTGGAGGAGTTCGGGGGCGGCGGAGGAGTCGTCCGAAGGGCTCACGAAGGGGGGCAGAAGGGCGGACATGAACTCAGCGTAAAGCACCGGGAATGGAACTGGACCCTGGTCCGGTTAGAGTGGTAGAACCTTAAACGGACCTCGGTCCGGATCTCCACACAGCATCGTTCCGTCCTTCTGGGAGTACCCATGTCTGTCCGTATCCTGGCGCTCGTCGGCAGCCTCCGCGCCGGCTCGACCAACCGTCAGCTCGCCGAGGCCGCCGTCAAGATCGCTCCCGAGGGCGCCGAGGTCGTGCTGTTCGAGGGCCTCGCCGACGTGCCGTTCTACAACGAGGACATCGACGTCGAGGGCAACGTGCCGGCCGCCGCCGCGAAGCTGCGCGAGGCCGCCGGCTCCGCCGACGCCTTCCTGCTCTTCTCGCCCGAGTACAACGGCACGATCCCGGCCGTCCTGAAGAACGCCATCGACTGGCTGTCCCGCCCGTACGGCGCCGGCGCCTTCACCGGCAAGCCCGCCGCCGTGGTCGGCACCGCCTTCGGCCAGTTCGGCGGTGTCTGGGCGCAGGACGAGGCCCGCAAGGCCGTCGGCATCGCCGGCGGCAAGGTCCTGGAGGACGCCAAGCTCTCCATCCCCGGCTCCCTGACCCGCTTCGCCGAGACCCACCCGTCGGACGACGCCGAGGTCGTGGCCCAGCTGACCGAGGTCGTCAACACCCTGCACGGCCACGCGACGGAGCCCGCCGCCGCCTGACGCACCCAGCAGCGCCGACAGGGCCGGAGCCTTCCGGAAGAGGCTCCGGCCCTCGCGCGTTCAGTCCAGCTCCGCCAGCCGGGGCGCGACCCGCCCCACGAACCCCTCGATCCACCCGGCCGGGTTCCCGGTCGTCGGCCCGAGGATCACCGTGTCGATGCCGAGCTTCCCGTACCCCGCGATGTCCGCGAGGAACGCCTCGGCGTCGCCCTCGCCCGCCGCGCCGCCCATGTACGTGATCGTCTTGGTGATCGCGTCGTAGTCCCGGCCCTCGGTCTCGCAGTGCCCGCGCAGCACCTCCAGCTTGTGGCGCACGGACTCGGGGGAGGAGGCGAAGAGGTTGCAGGCGTCGCCGTACCGGGCCACCAGCCGCAGCGTCTTCTTCTCGCCCTCGCCGCCGATGAGGATCTCGGGGTGCGGGGCGCTGACCGGCGCGGGGACGCAGAGGGTCTCGGCGAGCCGGTAGTGCCGTCCCTCGAAGGGGCCGTTGTTCTCGGGGTCCCACATCTGGAGGGTGATCCGCAGCGTCTCCTCCAGCCGCTCGAACCGCTCGGCGACCGCCGGGTACGGCACGCCGAGGCCCGCGTGCTCGCGGTCGTACCAGGCCGCGCCGATCCCCAGCCAGGCCCGGCCGCCGGAGAGGACGTCGAGGGTGGTGACGATCTTCGCGAGGAGCCCGGGGTGGCGGTAGGTGACGCCGGTGACGAGCGCGCCCAGCTTGACCGTGGAGGTGTGCGCCGCGAGGAAGCCGAGCGTCGTGTACGCCTCCAGCATCGGGTCCTCGGCGCCGCCGTTGAACTCCATCTGGAAGTAGTGGTCCATCACCGACAGGCGGCTGACCCCGGCCGCCTCCGCCGCGGCTGCCGCCGTGGCGAGTTCGGCGCCGAGCGCGCCGCCGCCCTCGGGATGGTCGAAACGATTGATGTGCACACCGACACGCATGGGCCGTCTCCTGCTCACCGGACGATCTTCTGGCACATCCGACGCTATGACTTCGAGCGCTCTCGAAGTCAAGACAGGAGCAGGGCAGCAAAAAGGCAAGGAGCCCAACGGCTTTCCTTGCCATGCTCAAGTTATAACGCATGGGGGGCCTTGCGGCAAGGCCCCCTCCGTCCCGCACAATCACCGACCTGACCTGTTCCACCTGCGTATCTGGGGGTTGTGGGAATGCGTGTGCTGTTGATGTCGTACGGGTCGCGCGGAGACGTCGAGCCGCTCGCCGCCGTCGCCGCGCGGCTGCGGGCGCGGGGCGCCGAGGTCCGGGTGTGCGTACCGCCGGACGAGGAATTCGCGCGGCTGCTGGAAGCCGTCGGCGCCGAAGTCGTGCCGTTCGGGATGTCGGTGCGGGCCCTGGTGTCGGGCCCGGGGCGGCCGGACCCCTTCGCGACGGCGAAGGCGCTGGTCGCCGAGCACTTCGAGACGGTCGGCGCGGCGGCCGAGGGCTGTGACGTGCTGCTCGCGACGGGGCTGCTGCCCGCCGGGGCGCGGTCGGTGGCCGAGCTGAACGGGATCCCGTACGTGTTCGCGCTGTTCCAGCCGACCTCGATCCCGTCCCCCGACTACCCGCCGCTGCCGCGTCCGGGCAAGCCGTTCCCGCCGGACGAGAAGGACAACATGGTCCTGTGGGGCCTGGACGGCGAGAAGGTGAACGCCCTGTACGGGGAGGCCCTGAACACCCACCGCGCCGCGCGCGGCCTGCCGCCCGTGGCGAACGTCCGCGACCACGTCTTCACCGACCGCCCCTGGCTCGCCGCCGACGAGACGCTCGCCCCGACGGACCGCGCTGTCGTCCACACCGGCGCGTGGGTCCTGCCCGACGGCCGCCCGCTCCCGGCCGACGTGACGGAGTTCCTGGCGGCCGGGGAGCCGCCCGTGTACGTCGGTTTCGGCAGCATGGCCCTGAAGGACGCGTCCGCCGAGGTCGCCCGCGCGGCCGTCGCCGCGGTGCGCTCCCAGGGCCGCCGGGTGCTGCTCGCGCGCGGCTGGGCCGAACTGGCGCCGGTCGACGGCCGGCCCGACTGCCACGTCGTCGGCGAGATCAACCACCAGGCCCTGTTCCGCCGGGTCGCGGCCGTCGTCCACCACGGGGGCGCCGGTACGACCACGACGTCCGCGCTCGCCGGGGTGCCGCAGGTCGTCGTCCCGCAGATCGTGGACCAGCCCTACTGGGGTTCCCGGGTCGCGGCGCTGGGCATCGGGGCCGCGCACGACGGTCCCGTACCGACGTACGAGACCCTGTCGGCGGCGCTCGGGATCGCGCTCGCGCCCGAGACGGCCGTGCGGGCGAAGGCCGTCGCCGAGACGGTGCGGGCGGACGGGGCGGACGTCGCCGCGAAGCTGCTGATCGATGTGGCGGGCTGAGCCACGGAACAACGTACGGAGTCATTGATGAACCCCCTCACCACCAGCGCCTTCGACCTGCCGGAGCGGCTGGCCGCGAAGGCCGACCCGGCGCTGGTCGCCGAGGACGAGCGGCATTTCGCGGCCGTCGCCGAGAGCCTGAAGGCGTCGATCGCTCAGACCTCGCGGCTGTTGGACGCCGAGCTGAAGGCGCCCGGCGGGAGCGGGCAGGCCGCCATGGACCGGGACATCGAGGTGCACCGGCTCGGCGGGCGGCTGCGCACCCTGCGCCGGTTCGGGCTCGACCTGTGCCTCGGCCGGATGGTCACCGAGGAGGGGATCGTGTACGTCGGGCGGCTCGGGCTGACCGGCGAGGACGGGCGGCGGCTGCTGATCGACTGGCGCTCCCCCGCCGCCGAGCCGTTCTTCGCGGCGACCCACGCGAACCCGATGGGCCTGCTCTCGCGGCGCCGCTACCGCTGGACCGGCGGGCGCGTCTCCGACTACTGGGACGAGGTGTTCACCGCCGACGGCCTCGAACAGGGCGTCGCGCTCGACGACCAGTCCGCGTTCGTCGCCTCGCTGGGCTCGGGCCGCTCGGAGCGGATGCGGGACGTCCTCGCGACCATCCAGGCCGACCAGGACGCGATCATCCGCGCCGGTTCGCGCGGCGCGCTCGTCGTGGACGGCGGTCCCGGCACCGGCAAGACGGTCGTCGCCCTGCACCGCACGGCGCACCTGCTGTACGCCGACCCGCGGCTCGGGCACCGGCGCGGCGGCGTCCTGTTCGTCGGCCCGCACCGGCCCTACCTGGACTACGTCTCCGACGTGCTGCCGAGCCTCGGCGAGGAGGGCGTGCAGACGTGCATCGTGCGCGACCTGGTCGCCGAGGGCGCGACGGCGAAGCCCGAGGGCGACCCGGAGGTGGCCCGCCTCAAGGAGTCGGCGCGGCTGGTGCGGGCCGTCGAGCGGGCGGTGCGGTTCTACGAGGAGCCGCCCGCCGAGGGCATGACCCTCGCCGTCGACCGTGTCCTGCTGCCGCTGACCGCCGGCGACTGGGCGGAGGCGTTCGACGCCGTCGAGCCCGGCACCCCGCACAACGAGGGCCGCGAGGAGGTGTGGGCGAAGCTCGTCGAGATCCTCTGGGACAAGTACGAGGGCGACCTCTCGCCCCAGCTGTTCCAGCGGATGCTGCGCCAGATCGAGCCGCTGACCTCGGCGCTGTCCCAGGCGTGGCCGCTGATCGAGGCGGCCGACCTGGTCGGCGACCTGTGGACGGTCCCGGCGTACCTGAGGCTGGCCGCGCCCTGGCTGGCCCCCGACGAGGTACGGCGCCTCCAGCGCGCGGACGCGCACGCGTGGACCGTGTCCGACCTGCCCTACCTCGACGCCGCCCGGCAGCGGCTCGGCGACCCGGGCGCGTCCCGGCGCAGGCGGCGTCAGGAGGCCGAGGCCGCCGCCGAGCGGGAGTACCGGGCCCAGGTCACGGAGAACCTCCAGCGCGGCGACGACGACTGGGAGGGCATGCTGATGTCCATGCTCACCGGCCAGGACCTCCAGAACTCCCTGGCCACCCCGCAGGCGCCGGTCGTCGAACCCGACCTGCTCGCCGGTCCCTTCGCGCACATCGTCGTCGACGAGGCGCAGGAACTCACCGACGCCGAGTGGCAGATGCTGCTCCTGCGCTGCCCGTCGCGCAGCTTCACCATCGTCGGGGACCGGGCGCAGACGCGGCGCGGGTTCACCGAGTCGTGGCAGGAGCGTCTTGAGCGGGTCGGGTTCGACCGGGTCGCCCTGTCCTCCCTGAGCGTCAACTACCGGACGCCGGAGGAGATCATGGCGGAGGCCGAGCCGGTGATCCGCGCGGTGCTGCCGGACGCGAACGTGCCGACGTCCGTGCGGAGTTCGGGGGTGCCGGTCTCCTACGGCGCGGTGTCGGAGCTGGAGCCGGTGGTCGGCGCGTGGCTCGCCGGGCACGACGAGGGGACGGCCTGCGTCATCGGGGCGCCCTCGTACGCCGGGGACGGCGGGCGGGTGCGGTCGCTGTCGCCGGAGCTGGTGAAGGGGCTGGAGTTCGACCTCGTCGTCCTCGTGGACCCCGAGCGGTTCGGCGCGGTCGACCACTATGTGGCGATGACGCGGGCCACCCGGCAGCTCGTCGTGCTCAGTTCGTGAGCTCCCGCCTCTTCGACGCGCGCAGGCTCGTGTACGTCGTCACCGCGAGGACCAGGACGATGAACCCGAGGGAGAAGGGGATGCTGATCTCGGGGACGTGCACGCCGGACTCGTGCAGCGCGTGCAGGAACAGCTTCACGCCGATGAAGCCGAGGATGATCGACAGGCCGTAGCTGAGGTGCACCAGCTTCTTCAGCAGGCCGCCGATCAGGAAGTACAGCTGGCGCAGGCCCATCAGCGCGAACGCGTTGGCGGTGAACACGATGTACGGGTCGTCGGTCAGGCCGTAGATCGCGGGGATGGAGTCGAGGGCGAACAGGATGTCCGTCGAGCCGATGGCGAGCATCACGACCAGCATCGGGGTCATGACCCTCTTGCCGTTCTGCTCGATCCAGAGCTTGGTGCCGTGGTAGCGGTCGGCGACGCCGAAGCGCTCCTCGACCATCTTGAGCATCTTGCTCTCCTCGTACTCCTCCTCGCCGTGCCCGCCCTTGCGGGCGTCCTGCACGAGCTTCCAGGCGGTCCAGATCAGGAAGGCGCCGAAGATGTAGAACACCCACGAGAACGCGGAGATGATCGCCGCGCCGGCCGCGATGAAGCCGGCGCGCAGCACCAGCGCCACCAGGACGCCGACCATCAGCACCCGCTGCTGGTACTGCGGCGGCACCGCGAACTTGGACATGATCAGGACGAAGACGAAGAGGTTGTCGACGCTGAGGGACTTCTCCGTGATGTACCCGGCGAAGAACTCGCCCGCGGACTGGCCGCCGCCGTAGATCCAGACGCCCACGCCGAACAGGACCGCGAGCACCACCCACACGACCGTCCAGGTCCCGGCCTCCTTCAGGGAGACCTCGTGCGGTTTTCTGCCGATGAAGAAGTCGACGGCGACCAGGACGCACAGGGCGGCCACGGTCACCAGCCAGACGGTCAGGGTGACGTTCACGGGTTCGGTACTCCTGTTTGGCTGTGGGGGGCTGTGGGGATTGGCCATGATCCTTCAACGGCCGGATTCTTTCCACTGCGATCCGGTGAACGAAGCGTCACGGAACGCGACCTGCCCAGCTCAGACGGCTCCACCCGCCGGTCGGCGGGCAGCATCCGCCGTACGGCGGCGGGCCGGAGAGGTTCCCGTGGCCGGAACATGGCTCCAGTCCACCCACTGAGCAGGAGTAGCCATGACGACGATGTCACCGCCGCCCTTCGACCCCGAGCTGTCCGCCGCGCTGGAGATGATCAAGGACGTCGTCGGGCCCAGCATCACGATCGAGGACGTGCGGGCGCTGCGGCGGGGGGAGCGGCCCGCGCTCCTGGTCCCGGCCGACCTCACCCTCGGCGGCGCGTTCACCGTCGAGGACCGGGTGGTGCCCGGCCCCGAGGGCGCCCCCTCGATCTCCCTGCTGATCTGTACGCCGACGACTCCCCCGCCGGCCCGGCCCCGCGCGGTGATCTACCACACCCACGGCGGCGGCATGGTCCTCGGCGACAACCGCACGGGCGTGGACGGGGTCCTGGAGTGGGCGCGGGAACTGGACCTGGTCGTGGTGTCGGTGGAGTACCGGCTGGCCCCCGAACACCCCCACCCGGCGCCGGTCGAGGACGTCTACGCCGGGTTCCTGTGGACGGTGTCCCACGCGGACGAGCTGTCCGTGGACCCCGAGCGCGTGGTGATCGCCGGCGCGAGCGCGGGCGGCGGGCTCACCGCGGCCCTCGCGCTCCTCCTGCGCGACCGCGAGGGCCCCCGCCCCCTCGGCCAGCTCCTGATGTGCCCGATGCTGGACGACCGCAACGACACGCCGTCCGCGTACCAGATGGCGGGCCGGGGAGTCTGGGACCGGACGTCCAACGACACCGGCTGGACGGCCCTGCTGGGCCCCGACCGAGGCACCGCCGGCGTCTCCCCCTACGCCGCCCCCGCCCGCGCCACCGACCTCTCCGGCCTCCCCCCGGCCTTCATCGACGTCGGCTCCGCCGAGACCTTCCGCGACGAGGACGTCGCCTACGCCACCCGCATCTGGCAGTCCGGCGGCACGGCCGAACTCCACGTCTGGCCGGGCGGGTTCCACGGCTTCGACGGAATGGCGCCCCAGGCCGCGCTGTCGCAGGCGGCCAAGGGGGCACAGGTGGCCTGGCTGCGGAGGCTGCTCGCGGAGTAGCACGGGGCCGGTCCCCCCCAAAGGGTGGCGCATGATGGGCGTATGAAAGAGCTGGCCGGGCGGTTGAGCGCGGTGGATCCCGTGGCGGGGGCCGCTGTGGGGGTGATCGCGTACTTCGACCGGCTGGCCGAGGCCCGGGCCGGGGTGGAGGCGTTGGTGCGGGGGGCCGCCGTGCTGGCGGGCGTGCCGGTGCGGTTGGTGGACGAGGAGCGGCGGGTCCGGGTCCGGGTCGAAGCGGACGGCGTCCGCCGGGACGACGACACACCCCCCGACCCGACCTGGCCCAGCGCACCGCTCACCCCGGGCGGCCGTCCCGCCCTGTGGCTGGAACGCACGGCGGACTCACCCGGCGCCGACGCGAACGCCCTGCCTGGCGCGGACGCGAACGACGCACCCGGCACGGGCCCGAACGGCTCGCCCGGCACGGGTGCGACCAGCCCGCCCGGCGCAGGCGCTACCAGCCCGCCCGGCGCAGGCGCTACCAGCTCACCCGGCGCGGATGCGACCAGCCCGCCCGACACCGGCGCCACCAGCCCGCCCGGCGCGGGTGCGGCCAGCCCGCCCGGCGCTGTCACGACCCGCTCGCCCGGCACCCCGGCGGCAGCCACGCCCAGTGTCGTCGACGCCGTCATCCTGGAGCGCGCGGCGGGTGTCGTGAGCCGGGTCCTGGACCGTACGCGGGGCCGCGCCCCCTCCGACGACCCGGCGCTCGTGGAGACGCTCCTCGATGCCGGTGCCTCCGAGCAGGCCCGCCTGCACGCGGCGCGCGGGCTGGGTCTTGCCCCGGACGCGCGGGCCCGTGTGGTCGCCCCGTCGGGCGGGCCGCCGTACGTGGTCCCGGTGCCGCCGGGCCAGGAGACTCGCACCGACCTCGCGCCCCGGGCCGGTGCGGGCCCCGCGGCCTCCCGGGCCGGCGTGGGTCCCGTCCTTCCCCTTCTCTCCCTCCCCGGCTCCTGGGCCGCCGCTCGTGTCGCTCTGCGGTTCACCGCCGAGGGCACCGCGGGGGACCCGGGGCAGCGGGTCGTGTACGCCGATGATCTCGGCGGTATCGCGCTGCTCGCGGAGACGGTCGTGCCGGGTGGCGAACCGCCGCCGGACGTGCGGGCGTTGGAGCGTGCGGCGGTCGAGGCGCCGTGGATGTTGGCGACGCTGCACGCGGTCGCGTCCACCCAGAGCCTGCGCGCGGCGGCAGCCGAACTCACCGTCCACCACTCGACGTTGCAGGACAGGCTGGTGCACGCGGAACAGTCCCTGGGCTGGCCGGTCCGCACCCCGCAGGGCCGCTTCCGGCTCCAGCTGGCGCTGACGATGCGGAGGTTGGCGCGGCCCGCGCCCAGCTGTCAAACCGACAGCCAAAACTGACAGGGCCCCTACAGCCGCCCGCTAGACTCGGCGCCCCTCCTCCACCGGATCAAGGGGTCCCCGTGTCCGACCGCCGTCCCCCCGCCCCCCGCCGGTCCCTGGACCACCTCGCGCACGGCGCGTTCGCGCTCGTCGTCGTCGCGGGCCTGGTCCGGGCCGCGGCGGACAGGGACCCGCTGTGCCGCGACATCGTGGTGCTCAGCACGCTGCTGGCGCTGGTGTACGGGGTCGGCCTGGCGGCCGGCGACCGGTGGGGCACGGCGGCGCGGCGCACCTGGGTGGCCGCGCTGGTCGCGCTGTGGACGGCGCTCGTGCTGCGCGCCCCGGTGACGCTGACCGACGCGTACGTGTGGGCGGCGGTTCCGCTGGCCTGCGCGGCGCTGCGGGTGCTGGACCGGCGGGCGGCGAGCCTCGCCGTGGGCGTGGTCACCGTCTCCCTGGTCGGTCAACTGGTGCGCGGCAACGGCGGTTTCACGCCGGAGATGCTGGTACCGGTGGCGGCGGTGTGGGGGACGGCCGCGCTGTACGGCACGTTGCGGCGGGAGGCGGACCGACGGCGGCGGCTGGTCGAGGAGTTGCGTGCCACGCGCGAGGAACTGGCCCGGCAGCAGCGCCGCGCGGGGGTGCTGACCGAGCGGGAGCGCATCGCGCGGGACCTGCACGACACGCTGGCCCAGGAACTCGCGGGCGGCGTCATGCTGTTGCAGGCGGCCGAGCGGGACTGGGCGGAGCGTCCGGACGTCGCGCTGACCCGGGTCCGGGCGGCGGCGGACGGTCTGCACGCGAACCTCGCGGAGACCCGCCGCATCATCAGCGACCTCACGCCGTCGGCGGTCGCGGAGGCCGGACTCGCGGGCGCGCTCAGGCTGTTGTGCGAGCGCGCGGAGACGGAGGGCGCGGCGGCGCGGGTCCGGTTCCGGTCGACGGGCGCCGCGTGCCCGGCACTCGGCGGGCAGGGCGCCGCGACCCTGTTCCGGGTCGCGCAGGGCGCGCTGGCGAACATCCGTGAGCACGCCCGCGCGGTGAACGTCCACGTCACGCTCCACCAACGGCCGGACGGCGCGGAGCTGGAGATCCGGGACGACGGGCTGGGGTTCGCGGAACGTCCCGGCCGCACCGGCCCGTCCCGGGGGTTCGGCCTGCCGGCCGCCCGTGCGCGGCTGCGGGAGTGCGGGGGTGTCCTGGACGTGCGCAGCGCGCCGGGGCACGGGACGCGGGTGCGCGCGTCGATTCCCGTGCCGGCCGGGAAGGTTCTCGACGAGGTGGCCGGGTGACCGCGCTGCGTCTGCTGCTCGCCGACGACCACACCGTCGTCCGGGCGGGTCTGCGTGCCCTGCTGGAGGGTGAGGCCGATCTCGTCGTCGCCGGGGAGGCGGAGAGCGGCGAGGAAGCGGTACGCCTCGCCGCCGAGCTGGCGCCGGACGTGGCGCTGATGGACCTGCGGTTCGCGGGGGCCGCCGGGATCGACGGGGTGGAGGCCGTACGCCGGTTGCGGGCTGCGGCTCCCGGGGTGGCCGTGGTGATGCTGACGAGCTACTCCGGACGCGCCGACGTCGTACGGGCGTTGGAGGCGGGGGCCCGGGGGTACGTCCTGAAGGCCGGGCCGCCGCAGGAGCTGTTCCGCGCGGTGCGCGGCGCCGCCGCCGGGGCGCTGGGGCTCGCGCCGGAGCTGGTGGGGGCGCTCGTCGGGGAAGAGCCCGACCGGGAGCGGGAGTTGACGGCACGTGAGATCGGCGTCGTACGGCTGCTGGCGGAGGGGTGCGGGAACCGGGGGATCGCGCAGGCGCTGTTCCTGAGCGAGGCGACGGTGAAGACGCATCTGGTGCGGATCTACCGGAAGCTGGGGGTCGACAACCGGGCGGCGGCGGTGTCGGAGGCGGTACGGCGGGGGGTGCTGGACCTGACGTGAGAGGTCTCCGAGCGCGCCCCGCCGTCCGTGGCGTGGGTCAGACGCGGGCCTCTTCCGGTTCCTCCGTCGCGTCCGTCTTCTCCGTGCCGTCCGCGAGCGGCCTGGCCGCCGGGATGGCCGCCGCGATGCCGGCCGAGACGAGGGCGAGGGCGCCGCCGACCAGCAGGGCCGTACGGAAGCCGGCCTCGGAGGCGAAGGTGTGGCCGCCGAGCGTCGTCGTCATCTGGGAGAGGATCACGCCGATGACGGCCGAGCCGATCGAGGTGCCCAGCGCGCGCATCAGGGTGTTGAAGCCGTTCGCGGCGGCCGTCTCCGACGCCGGGACGCTGCTCATGATGAGCGCGGGCATCGCGCCGTAGGCGAGGCCGACGCCGCTGCTGGTGATGATCGTGACGGCCATCAGGCCCGCCGCCGAGCCCATCAGCGCGAGCGAGACGCCGTACCCGGCCGCGAGGACGAGCGCGCCGCAGACCAGCGTGAACTTGGGGCCGCGGGCGTTGGTGAGCTTTCCGCCGAGCGGCGAGACCAGCATCATCGTGACGCCGCCGGGCGCCATCCACAGACCGGCGGCCAGCATCGACTGGCCGAGGCCGTAGCCGGTCTCCTTCGGGAACTGGAGGAGCTGCGGCAGGACCAGCATCGACGCGTACATGCCGAAGCCGATGAAGACGGACGCGGCGTTGGTGAGCAGGACGCGCGGGCGGGCCGTCGTCCGCAGGTCGACCAGCGGGTCCTTCGTACGGGTCTCCCACCAGCCCCACGCGCCCAGCGCGACGACCGCCACGGCGAACAGGCCGAGCACCGAGCCCGAACCCCAGCCCCAGTCGCCGCCCTTGGAGACGGCGAGCAGCAGCGCGACGAGGCCGACGCCGAGGCCGATCGCGCCGGGCGCGTCGAAGCGCTGGCCCTTCGCGCCGGCCGGGACGTCCGGGATCAGGAACCAGATCAGTACGGCCACGGCCGCCGCCAGCGTCGCCGAGCCCCAGAACAGGACGCGCCAGCTCGCGTACTCCGCGACCGCGGCGGCGATCGGCAGTCCGATCGCGCCGCCGATCCCCATCGACGCGCTGACCAGGGCTATCGAGCCGCTCAGCTTCTCCGTCGGCACGACGTCCCGCAGGAGCGCGATGCCGAGGGGGACCATGCCCATGCCCATGCCCTGGAGGCCCCGGCCGACGATCATCATGACCACGTCGGAGGCCAGGGCGCACACCACCGAGCCGACGACCAGCGGGATCGAGCAGGCCAGCAGCATGGGTCGCTTCCCGACCAGGTCGCCGAGCCTCCCCACGACCGGCACGCACACCGCCGAGACCAGCAGGGTGACCGTGATCACCCACGCCGCGTTCGACGACGTCGTGTCCAGGATCTTCGGCAGCTCCGCGATCAGGGGGGTGACCAGCGTCTGCATGATCGCCGCGGTCGTGCCGGCGAAGGCCAGCGTGGCGACCACGGCGCCCGGGCGGGGCGTGGGCTGGGTCGTGGGCTGGGGGGCGTCCATTCAGGACTCCGCTTTCTCTCAGGGGTGTCAGGGGTGAAGGATGTGCATCGTACATGTCGTATGTATCAAGCATGTGATCTGTCCTTTGCCGTGTGCCAGGATTGATCCATGGAGACGCCCACTCATCAGGTCGAGTACGAGCAGATGCTGCTCAGCCGCCACTCGTTCATGAGCAAGCGGGGTGGGCGGCGGACCGACGGGGTGATGGAACGCAGCGCGTACATCATGCTGAGCCGGATCCGGATGCAGGGGCCCATGTCGATCGGGGAGTTGAGCGAGGCATTCGCCTTGGACGCGTCGACGTTGAACCGGCAGACCGCTGCGGCGTCCCGTGCGGGGCTGTTGGAGCGGATCCCTGATCCGGCCGGGGGGATGGCCCGGAAGTTCCGGCTCACGGAGGAGGGTGAGCGGCTACTGGAGCAGGAACGCACGGGGATCGTCGAGGTGCTGGACCGGGTGATGGGGGACTGGTCCGATGAGGACATCGCCGCGTTCGCGGGGTATTTGAGGCGGTTCAACAACGGGATCGAGGCGATTGGGGGGAGACCGTGGCCGAGGGAGGGGCAGTAGTTCGGCTGCGGGTGCGCTGTGGCTGGTCGCGCAGTTCCCCGCGCCCCTGAAAAGACGCCGCAAGCGCCTGTCTTTTCAGAACACAGCACCGCGCCCCTGAACGGTCGGCGGCAAAGCCGCCACCGTTCAGGGGCGCGGGGAACTGCGCGACCAGCCACGACGCTCCCGCAGTCGGCCTCCTAGATCGCCGCCGCTGCCGCCCTCCCCGCCTGGCGGCCCGAGAACAGGCAGCCCCCGAGGAACGTCCCCTCCAGCGACCGGTATCCGTGGACGCCGCCTCCGCCGAAGCCCGCCACCTCGCCCGCCGCGTACAGACCCGGAATCGGGTTGCCCGCGGCGTTCAGCACCCTCCCCGAGAGGTCCGTCTGCAAGCCGCCCAGTGTCTTGCGCGTCAGGATGTTCAGGTGGACCGCGATCAAGGGGCCCGCCGAGGAGTCCAGGATCTTGTGGGCCGAGGCGGTGCGGCTCAGGGTGTCACCGGGGTAGGCCAGCGCATTGCGGATCCCCATCACCTGGACGTCCTTCGTGTACGGATTGTCGATCTCCCGGTCACGCGCCTCGATCTGGCGCTTCAGGTCGGCGAGGTCGATCAGGTTCTCACCGGTCAGCTTGTTCATCCCGGCGACAAGTTCGGACAGCGTCGACGCGACCACGAAGTCCGCGCCCTTCTCCTTGAACCTCTCGATCGGCTCGGGTGACTGCCAGATACGGGAGAGGAGTTTCCAGACGTCCTTGTTCGTGAGGTCGGGGTTCTGCTCCGAGCCCGAGAGGGCGAACTCCTTCGCGAGGATCTTCTGGGTCGTGACGAACCACGAGTAGTCGTACCCGGAGTCGGTGATCGACTTGAGCGTGTGGAGCGTGTCGTACCCGGGAATGTCGGGCGTGTCGAAGCGCCGGCCCTTCGCGTCGAACCACATCGAGGACGGCCCGGGGAGAATGCGGATGCCGTGGCCGGGCCAGATGGGCGCGTAGTTGCGGAGCCCTTCCGTGTAGTGCCACATACGGTCGGGGTTGACGATGCGCCCGCCCGCCTTCTGGGTGATCCCGAGCATGCGGCCGTCGACGTGCGCGGGCACCCCCGTGATCATCGACTTCGGCGGATTCCCCATCCGCGCGGGCCAGTTGGCCCGTACGAGGTCGTGGTTCGCGCCGATGCCACCGGACGTGACGACGACAACAGGCGCGCGCAGCTCGAAGTCACCGACGACGGTGCGCGAACTGGCCGTCCCCCGGGCCGCGTCGGAGGGCTCCAGGAGAGCGCCCCGCACCCCGGTGACCGTACCGTTCGTGACGATCAGCTCGTCGACCCGGTGCCGGAACCTGAACGTGACCTTGCCCGAGGCCACCCCCGCGCGAACCTTCTTCTCGAAGGGTTCGACGACGGCGGGCCCGGTCCCCCACGTGACGTGGAAGCGGGGTACGGAGTTCCCGTGCCCGGTGGCGAGCCCGCCTCCGCGCTCGGCCCAGCCGACGATCGGGAACCACTGGACGCCGAGCCCGGCGAGCCAGGACCGCTTCTCGCCGGACGCGAAGTCCACGTACGCCTCGGCCCACTGGTACGCCCAGTGGTCCTGCCCGGCCGGGTCGGTGACGTCCCGGTCGAAGCCGGCCGTACCGAGCCAGTCCTGCCACGCGAGGTCACGGCTGTCCTTGATGCCCATCAGCCGCTGCTCGGCGGAGTCGACGAAGAACAGCCCGCCGAACGACCAGAACGCCTGCCCGCCGAGGCTCGCCTCGGGCTCCTGGTCGAGGAGCAGCACCTTCCGTCCGGCGGCGACGAGTTCGGACGTGGCGACGAGGCCGGCGAGACCGTGCCCGACGACGATCGCGTCCGCGTCCTGCGCCTCGGCGGCGAACGACGGCGCGGCGAGGGACTGCGCGAGGGCGGCACCGGCGACGACACCGCCGGCCACGGTCATCACGCGACGGCGGGACGGGTGCTCCACAGGCTCCATGTGCTTCCTTCCGGGTACGGCGCGCGACGGTGCGCGCCGTGCGGGGACGGGAGGGGTGCTGCGGGGTACGGCGGGTCGCCCTGGCCGTGTGACGTGTCGCCACGGGGAGTGCGGAGGGTGTTGCGTCCGGACCCACCCCTGTTACCTTCGGTAGCCCACAGGAAATCAGGTCGTCACCCTGATCCGGTAGTGGCCGGGCGGCAACAGGAACTCCCCTTCGTTGTGGCCCGGGCACAGCGTCCGGACGGACGAAGGGGGCCCATGAGCGTCCGCCACGGACCCGAACCGGTCGCCGGCATCCTGCGCGGCATGGCCGACGACACGGACGTATGCCGTGAACTCGTCACGGCGGCCCGCAGACGCTCCCCCGAACTGGCGCGCCTCACCGAGGAGGAGACCCGCTCGCACGCGATGGCGATGCTGCGGGCGGCGGGGGCGTGGTTCACGGCACTGGAACACCCGGACCCGCATACGGCACCCGACAACTCCGGCTCCCCCACCCCTTCAGGCTCCTCCGGCTCAGCCGCCTCCCCCGATTCCGCCAACTCCCCCAGCTCCTCAGCGCCCTTCAGCTCGCCCGGCCCTCTCGGCTCTTCCGACCTCTCCGACTCCCCCGATTCCCCCGACTCCCTCGACGAACAGGACTTCACCGCCGCCCTGTTGCTCGGTGCGGACCGCGCCGCCCAGGGTGTCCCGATGACCGTCGTCCTGCGGGGCGTCCAGGCGGCCCTCACCCGCGCGGCCGAGATCACGGTCGACCGCTGCCGCTCGGCGGGCATCCCGGACCGGGCCCAACTCGACGTCGTCCTCAGGCTCAAGGAGTACGGCGACGCGGTGGAACGCCAGGTCATCAACGGTTACCGGGCGGCCGAACGCGAGACCCCGCGCGGCACCGGCGCTGCCCGTACCCGCCTCCTCCGCCAGGTGTTGCTGGGCGGCGCGCTCCCCCCGCTCTCCGAACTGACCCGCGCGGGTATCCGCCCCGGCCCCGACGGCCTCCACCACTGCCTGGCCGCCGACAACACCACCCTCCCGGGCATCCCGGCGGCAACCGCCCTCCTGGACGGCCGGCTTGCCGCGCTCTCCCCCCTGCCCCCGACGCCGGACCAGCTCGAACCCGGCGCGCTGGTCGTCATGGCCCCGGCCGCCCCGCTGGCACACCTCCCCGAGCTGTACCGCCTGTGCGTCGACGCGGTCGACCTGCTCCGCCGCCAGAGCCGCCACGGCCTCCACGAACTGACCGACCTGGCCGCCGAGTTGGCCCTCTCCCAACAGCCCCTGCTGGGCGCGTACGTGACGACCCGCCGCCTCGGCGCCCTCGACCCCACCGACGACTTCCACCGCCAACTCGCCCTGACCGCCCTCACGTTCCTCGACCTGGGCCGCCGCCTCGACCAGACCGCCGCAGCACTCTTCACCCACCCCAACACCGTCCGCTACCGCCTGGCCCGACTCCAGCAGATCACCGACAGCTCCCTGGCCGGCGCCCCGGTCAGCCACACCGAAACCCTGCACTGGTGGTGGGCGTTGACAACCTGGCTGGGCGAGGAACGAACGGTGGACGCGTCGTACGAGGACGCGGGGTAGCTCAGCACCCCCACCGCCTCAGGGCGCTCCGCCGGTGGTCGTCCTCGAACCCCTCGCCGAGCGGTCCGACACGTTCGACGGCCTCAGCGATACGGGGGTCTCCGTGCCGCAGCAGACCATAGGCGGCCTCCAGCCGGACGATGACGTCATCGTCACCGAGCAGGCTCCACAGGGCGTCGATGACGGCCGGGCAGGTGTCCTCGATGGAGCCGAGTTGTTCGGCGGCCGTGCCGTGCATGTCCGTGTCCGGGCCCTCGGCGAGGAGGACCAGCGCCTCGGTCCGTGCCGCGAGGAGGCCGCTGTCCCCCGCGCTCGCCGCGCACGCGCAGGCGCGGACCAGTGCGTCCGGGTCGCGCATGAGCGCACGCAGGGCGGTCGCGGCCCCGGGGGTGAGAGGAGCGCCTCCGTAGTCGGCGAGGACGTCGGGGACCGCGCGGCGTACTCGGACGTCGGGGTGGTCGGCGTAACTCAGTGCCATGAGGCCGTGGTTGGGGTCCGTGTACTGGCCGAAAGCCTTCACCACCTCGGCGAGTATCCCGGGGTCCACCTCCTGCGCGGCCCACGTGGTCAGCAGGGCGAGCGTCTCCGGCACAGGGCCCCGGCCGCTGATCCCGCGTGACCACAAGTGGTGGGCCACGAACCGGCGATGGACCGGGTCCGGGTGGCGGTGGTGAGCCGCGAGAGCGGACCAGGTCTCCAGGCTGGGGCGGTTGCACAGGTGCCAGTCCACCGCCGTCCAGTCCACGTGACCCTCGTCCGCGACCGCCGCGGCACGGGCGACCAGTTCGTCCACCGGGGTCAGGATCAGGAAGGCCCGCTCCAGCAGCGTCAGCACCGCGCCGTGCCCGGCTCGTACGACGTGCTCGCCGAGGCGGATCTCCTCGACCCAGTCGTACTCGTCGTCCAGCACCCGCACCGACTCAGACGGCCCCGACTCCCCTGTCCTGCGCCGGAGTTCCTCCTCCGCGCCGGTCTCGTACCAGCGCCTGGCCGATGCGAGGAGGCGGGCTCGGTCGGGTTGGGGAAGGCGTAGGCAGGGGTCCTTGCCCAGGAGGGTGAGGACGAGGGACGGGGAGCCGCTGTCCACCGCGCGGGACAGGGGTGTGGTGCCGTCCGGGAGGAGTTCGTCCGGGTCGGCTCCATCGTCGTACATCAGTCTCTCGGCGGCGGTGTCGTCGTACGCGGCGATGGCCGTACACAGGTCCATGATCTGCGTTCCCCCTACGATCAGGGTCCGACGATAGGACAAGGGGAGCACACCGTTGGACAGGATTTCGGCGGAGCCGATCCGTACCGCGCGGCTGGGGCTGTTGCCGTTGCGGGTCGAGTATGCCGAGGAGATGGCGGGGGTGCTGGCCGATCCGGCGTTGTATGAGTTCATCGGCGGGGGGCCGGGGACGGTGGAGGAAGTGCGGGCGCGGTACGAGCGGTTGGCGGCGGGGGCTCCGGAGCCGGGGGTCTCGTGGCTGAACTGGGTGGTGCGGCTTGGGGAGGAGGGGTGTCTGGTGGGGACGGTTCAGGCGACGGTCGTGGACGCCGGGCCGCGTGCCGAGGTCGCGTGGGTCGTGGGAACGCCGTGGCAGGGGCGGGGGATCGCGGGTGAGGCAGCCCGGGGGTTGGTGGAGTGGCTCGGTGGCATGTCGGTGCGTACGGTCGTCGCGCATGTCCATCCCGAGCATGCGGCGTCCGCCGCCGTGGCGAGAGGGGCGGGGCTCGTGGCCACCGGGGAGTGGCACGAGGGCGAGATGCGGTGGGTGAGGAAAACGTGAAGCGCCTGTCGCCGCGCAGGAGTTACGTTGCCCCGATGACCTCCCTCACCACCGACCGCCTCCACCTCCGCCTCTTCACCCCGGACGATCTCGACGACCTGTACGCGTATCAGGGGCTGCCCGAGGTCGCCCGTCATCTGTACCGGCCGCCGCTCAGCAGGGAGCAGTGCGGGGAGAGCCTGGCACGCCGCGCCGAGGGGTCGCCCTGGGGCGAGGACGGTGACAGCCTGGTCCTGGCGGTGTGCCGGCGGGGCGAGCCCGGGGTCGTGGGGGAGATCGTCCTCAAGGCGGCGAGTGTGCGTGCCCGGCAGACCGAGATCGGCTGGGTCTTCAACCCCGCGCACAGCGGCCGGGGTTACGCGACGGAGGCGGCCCGCGCGGGAGCCGGCCTGGCCTTCGGCGAGTTGCGCACCCACCGCCTGTACGCCCGTATCGACGCCCTGAACACCGGTTCCGTACGGGTCGCCGAGCGGCTCGGCATGCGCCGCGAGGCCCACTTGGTGGAGAACGACCTCGACGGGGAGCGGTGGGGAAGCGAGTACGTGTACGCGATGCTGGCGCGGGAGTGGGAGAGCGGGCGGGGGTGAGAACCCGCGTCCCCGCCGGTCGGTCACTTCCCGGCCCCGCCCCACCCCCCTCCGCCCCTTCCCCGCGTGATAGCTTCCCAGGGCCAGTCGAACCCACGTGCGTCCGAGCGAACGCACGAGGTCAGGGAATCCGGTGGGACTCCGGAGCTGACGCGCAGCGGTGAGGGTGACGGGCGGGACAGCAGGCCACTGGACGGTTCGTCCGGGAAGGCGTCCCGGCTGGACGATCCCGAGTCCGAAGACCTGCTGGCGGCCTCCGGCCGGAGCCCCGGCGAGGGGGTGCGACCGTACGACCGGGCTTCGCGTACGAGCCCTCGACGCCGAAGGAAGCTCTGTGCGACTCGCACGTCCTGCCGTACTGGCTGCTGTGTCCGCTGTTCTCGTCGCGGGGTGCGGGTCTTCGTCCCCTGCGTCCCCCGAGGACGAGAGTTCAGGCGCCCTCACTCTCACGAACTGCGGCGAGAAAGTCTCCGTCGGCAGCCCCCCGAAGCGCGCGGTCTCCCTCAACCAGGGCACCACGGAGATCATGCTCTCCCTGGGCCTCGCGGACCGCATGGTGGGGACGGCGACCTGGACGGACCCGGTGTCCAAGGGCCTGGAGAAGGAGAACGCGAAGGTCGAGCGCCTCGCGGACAACGCGCCCTCGCTGGAGAGGGTCCTGGACGCGGAACCGGACTTCGTGGCGGCCTCGTTCGCGTCGACGCTGGGCAAGGGCGGCGTGGCCCCGAGGGAACAGTTCGAGAAGCTGGGCGTCCCGACGTACCTGTCCCCCTCGGACTGCGTCGGCAAGGACAACGGCGGGGACGGCGACGGCGCGCGCACGCAGCCGCTGTCGATCGACACGGTGTACGGCGAAGTCCTGGACCTGGCGAGGATCTTCGGCGTCGAGGAGCGCGGCGAGAAGCTGGTCGCTGACCTCAAGGAGCGCGTGCGGAAGGCGACTTCGGGTCTGAGGGCCCAGGACGTCACCCTGCTCTACTGGTTCGCGAACTCCCAGTCCCCCTACCTCGCGGGCTGTTGCGGAGCTCCCGGCGTCATCACCCGCGCGCTGGGCGCGAAGAACGTCTTCGACGACACCAAGGACGAATGGCCGCAGGTGAGTTGGGAGACGGTCGCGGACCGGGACCCGGCGGTCCTGGTGATCGGCGACCTCACGCGCAAGCAGCAGACGGCGGAGACGGCCGCGAAGAAGATCGCGTTCCTGGAGTCGAACCCGGTCACGAGGAACATGACGGCGGTGAGGAACAAGCGGTACGTCCTGCTGTCGGGCCAGGCCATGAACCCGACGATCCGTACGGTCGAGGGCATCGAGAAGGTCGCGGCGGCGCTGCGGACGTACGGCCTCTCCCGGTGACCCGCCGCCTCGTGACCCGCGGTCTCCTGTTCACCGCGGGCGGCCTGGCGCTGCTGGCCGCGTCGGTCGCGCTGGCGATCACGATCGGCCCGGCGGACATCGCGGTCGCGGACGTGTGGGCGTCGGTGGCGTCCCATCTCGGCTGGGGCCACACGGAGTTGAGCCCGCTGCGGGACGGCATCGTGTGGAACCTGCGCCTGCCGCGCACGCTCCTCGCGGCGGTGTGCGGCGCCGGGCTCGCGGTGTGCGGCGCGGTGATGCAGTCGCTGCTGCGCAACCCGCTCGCCGACCCCTTCGTCCTCGGCGTCTCCTCGGGCGCCTCGACGGGCGCGGTCGTCATCGTCGTGCTCGGCGCGGGCGGCGGCCTGGTGTCGGTGTCGGGCGGCGCGTTCATCGGGGCGGTGCTGGCGTTCGGCCTGGTGCTGCTGCTGAGCCACACGCTGGGCGGTACGACGGACCGGGTGGTCCTCGCGGGGGTCGCGGCGATGCAGCTCTTCTCGGCGCTGACGTCGTTCATCGTGATGACGGCGGCGGACGCGGAGACCACGAGGGGCGTCCTGTTCTGGCTGCTGGGCTCGCTGAGCGGCGCGGACTGGACGGACGTCGCCGTCGGTACGGCGGTCCTCGCGGCGGCGCTGCTGGTCTGCGTCGGCCAGGCGCGCACGCTGGACGCGTTCGCGTTCGGGCAGGACGCGGCGATGTCGCTGGGCGTCTCGGTGGCCCGTACCCGTCTGATCCTGCTCTGCACGACGGCCCTGCTGACGGCGGCCCTGGTCAGCTCGGCGGGTGCGATCGGCTTCGTCGGCCTGGTCCTCCCGCACGCGACGCGCGCCCTGACCGGCCCAGGACACACCCGCCTCCTCCCGGCGACGGCGCTGGCGGGCGCGGTGTTCCTGGTCTGGGTCGACACGCTGGCCCGCACGGTGCTGTCCCCGCAGGAGGTCCCGGTGGGGGTCGTGACATCCCTGATCGGGGTCCCGGCGTTCGTGGCGGTGCTGTACCGGACGAAGGGCGCACGATGACCGGCACGGCGACGGACAAGGCGACTGACGACGGCTTGCGCGCGGACCGCGTGACCCGCACGGCCGCCGGCACCCTGATCCTCGACGGCGTCACCCTCGCCCCCCGCCCCGGCCGGGTGACCGGCCTCCTCGGCCCGAACGGCTCCGGCAAGTCCACGCTCCTGCGCGTCCTCGCGGGTGTCCTCGCCCCCGACTCCGGCACGGTCACCCTGGACGGCCGCCCGCTCCCCGAGGTGGGCCGCAGGGGCATCGCCCGCCGGGTCGCCGTCGTCGAGCAACAGGCGGACACCCAGGTCGCGTTGACGGTCGTGGACGTCGTACGCCTCGGCCGTGTCCCGCACCGCCGCGCGTGGACGCCGGCCGCGCCGGGCGACGAGGACGCGGTGCGTACGGCGCTGGAGCGCACCGGCCTCACCGACAAGGCGGACCGCCCCTGGCACTCCCTGTCGGGCGGTGAGCGCCAGCGCGTGCACATCGCCCGCGCGCTCGCGCAGGACCCCAGCGAGCTCCTCCTCGACGAACCCACCAACCACCTGGACATCCGGCACCAGTTGGCGCTGCTGAACCTGATCACGGAGCTGAAGGTCACGACGGTCGTCGCCCTGCACGACCTCAACCTGGCGGCGATGTACTGCGACCGCCTCGCCGTCCTCAGGCAGGGCCGCGTGATCGCGGCCGGCACGCCCCGCGAGGTCCTGACGGAGTCGCTCGTGGCGGACGTGTACGGCGTGCGCGCCGCCGTCACCGACGAGGCGCCGGACGGCCGCCCGCACATCCGCTTCCTCGGCCCGGTGTGAGCGGGGCGCACGCGCCGCGGTCACCGCGAAGCCGCGCCGGACCCGGCGTGCGCGCCCGCGTCGCTCCCCTGTGCCGCCGCGCGCTCTGCCGCCGCCGGGCGGCGCTGTGCTGAGGTCTCTGACGAGAGACACACACTCGGCCGAGTCTGGGAGTCGCCGTGGTGAGCGATCGGATGGTGGTCCACGCCTTCGCCGGGCAGGGGGATTTCACGCTGGCGCCGCTGCTCAGAGCGCTGGACGCGCAGGACGTCGTGGAGGAGGCGCTGGAGGAGGTCGCGGCCGAAGGGGATCCGGTGGCCGGGGAGTTCGGGGTGGCGCCGGTCGTCTCGCGGCTGCTGAGCGGGGAGTTGAGGAGTTCGCGGGAGCTGGCGGACGGCCCCGTCGGGACGCCGCAGTACGCGCTGTTCGCCTGCTCGGTCGCCGTGCACCGGGCGCTGTGCCGTTCGGGGCTCGCCCCGGACCGGGTCGTCGGGATGAGCTTCGGCGACATCGCGGCCTGTGTCGCGGCGGGCGTCCTGGACGTCGCGGACGGCACCCGCATCGCCTGTCTGGTGGCCCGCGCCCTGACCGGCCACCCCGGCGGCATGCTCCTGGTCGAACCCCCGGTGACGGACGGCGACCCGGAGGCCGAGGCGCACCGTCTCCTCGCCGCCCTGAACCTGCCCGGCCTGGCGCTGGCCTGCGTGAACGACGACCGCCGCGTCATCCTCACCGGCCCGCCGGACGCGGTGACCCGCGCCGAGCAGCTCCTCCTGGGCCTCGCCCTGCCGGTCGTCCGCCTGCGGCTGCCGTTCCTGTGCCACCACCCCGAACTGGAGGACGACGCCCGGCGGTTCGTCGAGGCGATCCGGGACGTCCGGGTCGAGGTGGCCCGACTCCCGCTCTACTCGTCCCTGTTGGGCAGGGCGTACCGCCCGGACGACGACGTGCGCGAGGTCCTGTCGTACGGCCTGACGCGGCCCGCCCGGCTGCCGGGGGTGCTGCGGCAGTCGGTGGACGGCGGTCCGGCGCTGCTGCTGGAGGCCGGTACGGGGAGCGCACTGACGCGCAGCGCGCGGGAGTTGTTCGCGGAGGGGGACGTGGCGACGGTGGACGGGTTCGCGTGGGTCACGGGGGTGCCGCATGGCCGGTGAGCGTGACGTGGCGTCAGATCTGCTGCGGTGCGCGGCGGTTCTGGGTGACGCGGGGGAACTCCTGGGCGACATCGACCGGTTGGCCGAAGTGCAGGCCGAGGCGGCGGTCCGGCGGCCCGCGCTGTACATGGCGCTGGTCAACCACTACGTCCTGTGCCTCAACGCGGTCGTCAGCTTCGGCATGGACGACGCCTGTCTGGGGCCCTGCCGGGCGGCGCTGGAGGGGGGCGTGGCCAAGGGCGTGTTCCTGGTGACGGAGGTGGGGCGCGCGGGCAGTCACCTCGGGGCCCGGACGACCGCCGCATTCGACTTCACGACCCGGGAGTTCGTGCTGGACACGCCGGACGCGGACGCCCTCAAGTTCTCCAGCGTGACCCCCGAAGGCCCGCCGACGTACGGCGCGGTCGTCGCGCGGGCCGTGGTCGAGGGGGTGGACCGGGGGACGTTCGTGTTCCTCGTCGACCTCACCGACGGCGAGCGGGCCGCGCCGGGCGTGGAGATCTCGGGGCCGCTGACGGCGAGCGCGCTGCCGCTGGCGTACGGGCTGATCCGGTTCCGGAACTGCCGGGTGCCGTACGGGCGTTGGCTGTCGGACGGAGCGTGGATCGATTCGGACGGCCGGTTCACCGACCCCTCGGGCTCGCCCGGCGCGCGGCTGCGGCGGACCATGTCCGTCGGGCAGGCGCTGTGGGCGACGGTTCCCTCCGCGATGGCCGCGATGGCCCGGCGGGCGGCGCTGTCCGCGCTCCGGTTCGCGCAGCACCGTACGACTCCGTCGGGGGCGCCGCTGCTGGGGCATGTCACGCATCAGCGGGCCCTGTTGGGGGCGCTGGCGGGGGCGTACGCGTTGTCGTGTTCGGCGGACGCGGCGCTCCGGGCGTGGCGGCGGAAGGCGTCGGGTTCCGCCGCGCCGGAGGGCGCGCTCTCGCCGTGGGTCGCCGTGGACGCGTCGCTGGCGCTGCTGAAGGCCGTGTCGACCCAGGAGGCGGTACGGGTCGTCGAGGTGTGCCGGCGGCACTGCGGGCTGGCGGGGTTCCTCGACGTCAACCTGCTGGAGGGATATCTCGGGGCGGCGCAGGCGTTCACCGTCGCGGGCGGGGACAACGCGCTGATCTTTGTGGACACGGGGCGGGCGGGGGCCGGTGCGGGCGGCGAAGAGCCGGTGATTCCAGGGGAGTTCACCGACCCGGCGTGGTGGCCGAGCATGGCCCGCGCGCACGAACTCCGGCTCGCGGCGGACGCCGTACCCGGTGATCTGGTCCGCCTCAAGGAGCTGGGCGAGGCGGCGGGGGCGACGCTGATCGCCCGTGCGCTCACCGGTCATCCCCTCGGCGTTCTCCATGGGCTGCTGGAAGCCGACCGGGCGGCGGGCCGCCTCGTCGCGACCGGCGTCCTCACCCCGGAGGGCGTACGCGCGCTCCCGAAGGCGATCGACCGGCTCTGTGCGGAGTTGATGGCCCGACTGTCCGATCTGATCAGCGAGTTCGAGACACAGGATGGCACTCCCCCGCTCGGTGCCCCCGACTACGCGACCGCCCTGTGGGATCACTTCGCGAACTCGTTGGCGCGAGGCTCCCGCACCACCACGTCGCAGGGGAACTCCACCCGGAGCAGCACCTCTTTGAGCCGCCGGGTCACCTGATCGCGGATCGTCTGGCTGGCCTCCCGCGCGGTGACGTGCAGCCGGTACCGCTGCCTGCCGATCCCTCCACGGCCGGCGGCGGCCTGCACGATCTCGGTCCGTACGTGCAGCACCCCCGGCAGCGCGCCCACCAACTCCCGTACCCAGCGCAGCGATACGCGGTCCCCGTTGATGACGACGAAGTCGGCGATGCGCCCGCAGAAGAAGAGGTGCCCGCTCTCGTCGACCCGGAAGACGTCTCCCGTGGCGACGGTGTCGGCCGCGACCAGCCCCCGCCGCCCGGCGGCCCCGTGGCCCACGCGCCGGACCATCGCGCTCGGCGTCGTGACGAGGAGTTCGCCTCTGACGCCCTCGCCGCGCACGGCGACCTCGACGCCGGGCAGGGGGAGGCCGACGGAGGTGTAGCGCTCGGGGGGCGCGCGGTGCGCGGCGAGGGTGGAGACGCGCGGGCCCGCCTCGGTGAGGCCGTAGGTGAGGTACAGCTCGCCACCCCGGTGCCGGGCCAGGAGTTCCTTGACGTGGGTGGCCTCCAGGGAGTCGCCGCCGACGGTCAGGACGCGTAAGGAGGAGGGGAGTTCGTACGTGTCGTCGAGGAACGAGCGGACCAGGGACGGCGACAGGGAGGACACGGTCACGCCGTGCCGGCGCAGCCCCTCCCGGTAGGCGCCGGGCGCGAACGGGGGCCCGCTGAGCACGAGCCGCGCGCCGGTCGCGACCCCGGCGAGGGCCTGCGCGACCAGCGCGAAGGAGTAGTGCAGCGGCAGGTTGAGCCAGACGGTGTCGCTGCCGCGCAGCCCGATCGCGCCCGCGTGCCGGCGCGCGTTGCCGAAGAGCGCGGCGACCCGGTGCAGGCAGCCGCCGGCCGTCCCGGAGGTCGCTGAGGTCATGACGATCGCCTGGCCGGGTTCGTAGGCGCGCGGGTGGGCGGTGGCTATGCGGCGTACGACGAGGTCGGGGGCGGTCGTCGCGAGGGCGGCGGCGCCGAGCGCGTCGGCGATGATGCGGCGCCGGTGCTCGGGGCAGACGCGGGGCAGCAGGACGGGCACGAGGCCCGCGTAGTGGGCGGCGAGGAACGCGGTGAGCTGGGTGTGCGGGTCGGGGACGGCGATGAGGACCGGGCTGCCGGGCGGGAGCGCGGCGGCTGCGAACGCCTCCCGCACGTCCGCGAGCCGCCGCCGGCGCACCGGCTGCCCGGTGTCGGTGTCGACCCGGTCGGCGAGATAGTCGGCCACCTGGTCCTCGGGCGGGACGAGCGTGAGGATGCTCAACGTCAACTGCCTTTCGTGGTCGGCATGGTGAGACGCAGCAGTCGTACGTACGCGGGGACGCGTCCGCCGGGAAACGCCAGGGGCCGCCCGACGGGCAGGAGATGGGGGGATGAGGGAGATCGTTCCCAAGTCAAACCAGCTGCCCGCCCCCTGTAAAGGACGCATGGTCGGCATTGCGGCGCGCGTGGACGCCCGTGCGACCCCGGCCCGCGTCGGGCGCCCCGGTGGGTGCGCCCCCGGCTCGCGGCGGGAGCGGCGTGAGCCGTACTGCTTCGCGTGTGCCTCGCACGCCGCCGGGGTGCTGTGCGAGAACGAGGGGGCGGCGCCGGGCGGGCCGCCCCACCGGCTCCCCGGCGCCTCCTCCCCTCTTCGGAAGGCTGAGTGATGAACGCACCCATAGGCATCATCGGCACCGGCTCCTACCTCCCCGCCCGCCGCCGCACGAACGCCGAGGTCGCCGAGCTGGCCGGAGTCTCGGCGGAGTGGATCGCCGGCAGAACCGGCGTCCTCGCCCGCCACGCCGCCGCCCCCGACGAGGCCGCCTCCGATCTGGGCGCGGCGGCCCTCAAGTCCGCGCTCGCGGCGGCCGACCTGGAGGCCGAGCGGCTCGACCTGATCGTCGTCGCCACCTCCACGCCGGACGAGCTGGGCCCCGCGACGGCCTGCCGGGTCCAGGCCCTGACCGGGGCCCGGCACGCCGTCGCGCTGGACGTCACGGCGGCCTGCTCGGGCTGGCTGTTCGGCGCCCGGGTGGCCCGCGACTGGCTGACCGGCGACCGTTCGGCACGGTACGCGGCGGTCGTCGGTGTGGAGGCGTACTCCAAGTTCGTCGATCCCACCGACCGCGCCACCGCCTCCCTGTTCGGGGACGGCGCGGCGGCGACGCTCCTGGGTCCGGTCGCCGAGGGCCAGGGTTTCGGGGCGTTCACGCTCGGCTCGGACGGCCGGTACGCCGACCACGCGATGATCGCGGCGGGCGGCAGCCGGCTCCCCTCGCCCCTGGCAGCCCAGCGGATCACCATGAACGGCAGGGGAGTTCGCGACTTCATCCTCGACGTGTTCCCCCGGATGCTCGCGCACGCGCTCGGCCAGGGCCGGGTCACCCTGGACGACGTGGCCCTTGTCGTCACCCATCAGCCGAACCCGGTCCTGCTCCAACAGGCGGCCCGCGAGATGGGGGTGACGGATCGTCAACTCGTGGTGGTGGGGCACGAGGTGGGCAACATCGGCGCGGCGAACATCCCTTACGCGCTGGCGAAGGCGGCGTCCGAGGGGCGGCTGCACGCGGGCGACCTCGTCGTCATCATCGCGTTCGGCGGCGGGGTGACCTGGGGGACGACGCTGCTGCGCTGGACGGGAGCCTCGGCCGTACGGGTCGCGCCGAGCGTCCCGGCCCGGCTCCAACTGCGCTGACTTTACGAACCCTTGACGTACACCCGCGCACTGGCCACACTCCGGGGAAAGCGCTTTCCACCCGCACTTCTCCCACCCCACAGGAGACGACCATGCGCAGACTCGGTGTCGCCGTGTCGACCCTCGCCCTCCTCACGAGCGGCCTCCTCCTCACGCACTCCCCCACGGCGTCGGCGGCGGCCTGCGGCGAGGGTTCGTACCAGGCGGAGGCCGTCCTGAGCGGCTCCACCTGGACGGCCCGGCGCGGCAGTTCGGTCAGCTACACCGGCACGGACATGCGGGCCGCGATGCAGGCCGCCGTCAACAGCCTGACGGCGAACCGGACGTCGAAGGAACGCGTCGTCGTCCGGGGGTCGGGGAACATCGCCGCGAACTCCCGCGTCTCCCTGCCCAGTTACACCGTCCTCGACGTGTGCGGCACGATCAACGTGACCGGCGGCGGCTCGGGCGACCAGGCGCCGGTGTACTCGCGCGGCACCCGCGACATCGAGGTGCAGCACCTCACCCTGACGGGCTCCCCGCTGTACGGGATCTTCCTGCGCAACGTGCAGAACGTGGTCCTCGGCCAGCTCGACATGCGCCTGTCGGCCGGGCTCGGCGTCCGCATCGACAACCGGGGCAACACCGCCGAGTGGACCCGCAACGTGCGGATCGACAACGTCTTCGTGTCCGGCGCGTCCAGCCACGCCGTCGAGACGTACGGCGTGGACGGGCTGACCGTCGGCACGGTCACCGCGCGCAACGTAGGCGAGTCCGGGCTGCTGCTCAACCAGACGGTCAACGCGAACGTCACGAAGGTCGACGCGGACGGCGCGGGCACCGGGACCGGGTACGCGGCGTTCCGGATGGCCAACCGCAACGGGCGGATCGGCAGCTCCTACCCGACGAACATCCGGGTCGGCGAGGTCGTCGCGCGCGGGGGCGGGCGCGGGGTGTTCTGCGTGTCGGAGAGCGGGGGCGCGGTCATCGACCGGATCAGCCTGACGAACACCGGCAACAACGCCGTCCTCATCGAGAACTGCTACAACGTCAGTCTCGCGGCGCAGAGCGGGACGGTCTCCGGGGGCGGCGAGATCCGCCTCGCCGCCCGGTCGGAGTTCCCGAACAACGCCGACATCGTCGTACAGAACCTGACGGTGACGAACTCGCGGATCACCGAGAACCCGTGCGGGACGAACACGACGTTCCGTAACAACCGGCTGGTGAACAGTACGCAGAACATCTGTTAGCCGGGTTGTCCGGTCCCCGCCTGCGGGGTCGGCGCGGGGTGGGCGCGGCTGAGGGCCTCGCCCTCCACGTCGAGGTGCGGCAGGAGGCGGTCGAGCCACTTCGGGAGCCAGGCGACCTTGTCGCCGAGGAGGGCGAGGACGCCGGGGACGAAGGCCATGCGGACGACGAACGCGTCGAAGAGGACGGCGACGGCGAGCCCGAAGCCGATCATCTTGATCATGGACTCGTCGGCGGTGACGAACCCGGCGAACACCGAGATCATGATGAGCGCGGCGGCGGCCACGACCCGGGCGCTGTAGCGGAAGCCGGTGGTGATGGACTCGCCGGCGCCCTGGCCGTGGACGTACGCCTCGCGGATGCGGGAGACGAGGAACACCTCGTAGTCCATGGCCAGGCCGAAGACGATGCCGACGAGGAAGATAGGCATCATGCTCATGATCGGGCCGGTGGACTCGACGCCGAGGAGCGAGGCGCCCCACCCCCACTGGAAGACGGCGACGACGCAGCCGAGCGCGGCGAGGACCGAGAGCAGGAAGCCCACCGCCGCCTTCAGCGGGATGAAGACCGACCGGAAGACCATCAGCAGCAGGACGACGGCGAGCCCGACCACGACGACCAGGTACGGGATCAGGGCGCGCTGGACCTTCTGGGCGACGTCGATGTTGAGCGCGGTCGTGCCGGTGACCTCAAAGGTCGCCCCGGTCCCGGCGACCGTCCGCGTGCGGTGGTCGCGGATGGTGTGGACGAGGTCCTCGGTCTTCCTGTCGGTCGGCGACCAGGCGGAGACGGCGGAGAAGACGGCCGTGTCACCGGCCTGGTCGAAGCGGGGTTCGGTGACCGAGACGACGCCCTTCGTCCCCTTGACCCGGTTCTCGATCGTCGTGACGGCCGCCTTCGCGTCGCCCGCCTTCCTCGCGTCGACGACGATCGTCAGGGGGCCGTTGAAGCCGGGGCCGAAGCCCCTCGCGAGGTCGTCGTAGGCGCGGCGTTCGCTCGTCGCGGTCGACTTGACCTCGTCGCCGGGCATGCCGAGCTGGAGGCTCAGCACGGGGATCGCCAGCACGATCAGGCTGCACATCGCGGTGAACCGGACCGGGAAGGGGTGGCGCTGCACGAACTCCGCCCACCGGCTGCCCCGGTTGCCGAACACGCCCTGCACGCGCCGCCCGGTGAGCCGGTAGCGCCGCGAGAGCACGGCGCGCGGCCAGAACCCGATCAGCGCCGGGGTCATCGTCAGGCAGACCAGGACCGCGAGGACGACCGCGCCCGCCGCGCACAGGCCCATCTTCGTGAGCATCGGGATGCCGACGACGGACAGGCCGGCCAGGGCGATGACGACGGTGAGGCCCGCGAAGACGACGGCGGAACCGGCGGTGCCGACGGCGAGGCCCGCCGCGTCCTGTTCGGTGTGGCCGTTGGCGCGTTCCTCCCGGTAGCGGGAGAGGACGAACAGGGCGTAGTCGATGCCGCAGGCCAGGCCCAGCATCGAGGCCAGTGTGCTGCTCGTCGAGGTGAGGCCGAGGGGGTCGGCCAGGGTGGTGATCGCGGTCATGCTGACCCCGACGCCGAGTACGGCCGTGAGCAGCGGGAGACCGGCGGCGGCCAGCGAGCCGAAGGTGACCAGGAGGACGACGGCGGCGACGACGATGCCGATGACCTCGCCGGCGCCGCCCGGGCCCGGGGAGTCCGCGAGCGCCGTGCCGCCGGTCTCGACGGTCAGGCCCGCGTCCCGCGCGCCCTGCGCCGCGCCGCGCAGGGTGTCCTTCGCGGCGTCCGTGAGGTCGGCGGCGGCGACCGCGTAGGTGACCGTCGCGTACGCCGTCGAGCCGTCCTCGCTGACGGCTCCCGCCGTGAAGGGGCCCACCGCCGAGGCGACCTGCTGTCCGGCCGCCGCCCGGGTGACGGCCTGGTCGATCGCCGCCCTGTTCCTCGCCGACGTGACCTTCTCGCCCTTCGGGGCCACGAAGACGACGCGTGCGGTCGCGCCGTTCGCCTGGGCGCCGGGGAACCTCTCGTCCATCAGGTCGAAGGCGCGCTGCGCCTCGATGCCGGGGGCGGAGAACGCGGTGTCCGGGGCCTCGGGCGCCTGCGCGGACGCCGCGCCGAGGCCCACCAGCACCAGGAACCAGAGGCCCGCCACGTACCAGCGCCGTCGGAACGCGAGTCTGCCCAGGCGGTAGAGCGACGAGGCCATGCGGAACGCTCCTCACGTGCGGCCCCCGGGCTCACAGTGTCGGGCAGCCCCCCGCGCCCCGCACGTCGTGATCCGGGGGTCGGTGTGCCGGTGCGCCGCACGTGACAGGCAGGATGGGCCCATGAGCGTAGTCAAGATCAACGTACTGACGGTCCCCGCGGAGCAGCGCGAGACCCTGGAGAAGCGCTTCGCGGGCCGCGCGCACGCCGTGGAGAACTCCGACGGCTTCGAGTGGTTCGAACTCCTGCGCCCGCTGGAGGGCACGGAGGAGTACCTCGTCTACACCCGCTGGCGCGACGAGGAGTCCTTCCAGGCGTGGATGGAGGGCCCGATGAAGCAGGCCCACCAGGGCGGGGCGGGCGGCGAACGCCCGAAGCCGGCGTCGTCGGCGTCGACCCTGTGGTCCTTCGAGGTGGTCCAGCAGGCGGGGCCGAAGGGCGAGTGACTCCGGGGCCGGGGGTGCTTGCGGGCGCCTCCGGCTCAAGGATGGTGGCGGGAGTTCGCGGGCGCCGTACGCGGGGTGACGGGCGCGAGTCCCGGTGTCCGTCGGGGCGGCCCGTTCGTTCCGCGGGTGTTACCGGCTTCGGGAGCCGGATGCAAGGGGGTTGGCACCCGGAGGGGTCGGCGGGGACGCCGGAGTGTCCGGGCACTGTGCGGTCCCTAGCGTGGGGTCGCGTGACAACTTTCGCCGTACGAACCCGAGTTGCCCTCTGTTCCGCGCTCGCCCTGGCCGCGCTCCCGCTGACCGCGTCGGCGGCCACCGACCCTCTGGCCCGCTTCCACGAGCAGCGCCTCGACTGGAAGAGCTGTGTGACGGGCCCGGACGACGCCACCGGGAAGGAGTTGGAGCGGTCCGGCGCCAAGTGTGCTGACGTCACCGTGCCGTTGGACTACGCGAACCCCGGCGGCCGGACCATCACCGTCGCGATATCGCGCATCCGGGGCACCGACACCGCCCACCGCGTCGGCCCGTTGCTGCTGAACGGCGGCGGTCCGGGCGGGTCCACGATCGGTGACGCGCCGTGGATCCACGGGGAGTTGAAGGGGATCGCGGGCCGGTACGACGTCGTCGGCGTCGACCCCCGTTTCGTCGGCCGCAGTACGCCGCTGGACTGCGAGTGGCCCACGGGCACGTCCCTCTGGAGCGCCCCGGCGCAGTTCGACGCCGGCTTCGCGCAGAACCTCGCCGCCCTGTGCCGCGAGAACGCCGGGGACGTCCTGCCGTACGCGACGACGCGCAACACCGCCCGCGACATGGACGTGATCCGCGCGGCGCTGGGCGAGCGCAAGGTCTCGTACCTGGGCTACTCGTACGGGAGTTACCTGGGCGAGGTGTACGCGACGATGTTCCCGGCCCGCGTCGAGCGCATGGTCCTGGACGGCGTCATCGACCCGGCCCGCTACTCCCCGCGCCTCCTGCGCGTGGCCGAGCCGGAGAACCGGGCCGCGCTGCGGGACTGGGCGCGGTGGACGGCGACCCGGCACGCGACGTACGGACTGGGCACCACAACTGACGCCGTGCTCAAGACAGTTGACGGCATCCAGGCGGCGGCGACCCGCAAGCCGCTGACCGTCGGCCCCTACCGGGTCGATGAACGTGTCGTCCCGATGATCCTGCTCACCGGCCTCTCCCAGGACAACGACCAGGCGTACGGCGAACTCGCGCGAGCCGTACGGCACCTGGCGGCGAAGGACGCCCCCGCCGACCCGCCCCCAGCGCTGCTGGACGCGCTGAAGTTCGTCCTGACCGGCGACGAGTCGTCGTACGGAAGCGCCCAGTCGGCGATCCTCTGCGGTGACGTCCCCACGGAACGCGACCCGGAGGCGTACCGGCGCGACATCGAGCGCGGCCGGCTGACGGACCCCCTCCTCGCCCCCATGACCCGCAACATCGGCCCCTGCGCCTTCTGGCCCGCCCCACGCGAGACCCCGACGGCGGTCCGGGACGACTTCCCGGCGCTCCTGGTGAACGCGACCGGCGATCCGCGCACCACGTACGCGGGCGCGGTGGCCCAGCGCCGCAACTGGCCGTCGTCGCGGCTGATCACCCTGGCCGGACCGGCGCAGCACGCGGTGTTCGGCGTGTACGGGAACGCCTGCGCGGACGACGGGGTGCGCGCCTACCTGGCGAGCGGGCGCCTTCCCGCCCGGGACGTGACCTGCCGGGCCTGAGCGGACACCTTCACACACCTGGTCGCGGCGGTGACCGCGGTCGCCGGCACGATCCTGGCCGGCCCGCCCGCGTTCGCCGCCGACCGGGACGCAGGCGCAGGACGGCGGTGGAAGGTGTTCTCGGCTCGGCTCCGGGTGATCTTTCGGCCCGGCGCCAGGGTGGGTACGCTCCGACGCGGTGTTCTCGGCGGTTCTTCCGTACGCCGGAACCTCGTACGCCGCAACCTCGTACGTCGGAACGGAGACCCCCATGCCCCGCGACACCGCCCGCCGTCGAGTCGCCGTCGTCGGACTCGGTTCCCGCGCCCGGCTGTTCGTGAACGCGCTCGCCGGACCCTATGCGGACCGGTACGAACTCGCCGGGTTCTGCGACGTCAACTCCCGCCGGACGGCCGTCCACAACGAGTGGCTCGGCCGTTCGGTACCGGCGTACCCCGTGGGGGAGTTCGACGAGATGCTGCGCCGCGAGCGCGTCGGCCTCGTCGTGGTGTGCAGCGTCGACCGGACCCACGACGAGTACATCGTGCGGGCGCTCGACGCCGGGTGCGACGTCGTCACCGAGAAGCCGATGACGACCGACGCGGACAAGGCCCGCCGCATCCTCGCGGCCCGCGAACGCACCGGGCGTAATGTCCGCGTCGCCTTCAACTACCGTTACAACCCGGTCCATTCGGCCGTACGGGAACTCCTCGCGGACGGCGCGGTCGGCGAGGTCGGGTCCGTGCACTTCGAGTGGCTGCTCGACCTGCGGCACGGCGCGGACTACTTCCGGCGCTGGCACCGCGAGAAGGCCAACTCCGGTGGCCTGATGGTCCACAAGGCCACCCACCACTTCGACCTGGTGAACTGGTGGCTGGGCAGCTCACCCGAACTCGTCTACGCGCAGGGCGCGTTGTTCTTCTACGGCCCCGAGGCGGGCCGACGCCGGGGGCTGGCCCGGGAGTACGACCGCGCGCACGGCCAACCGGCCGCCGCCTCCGACCCGTTCGCCCTGCACCTCGCCGACGACCCCGACCTCAAGTCCCTCTACCTGGACGCCGAGTCGGAGGACGGCTACCACCGCGACCGGAACGTCTTCGCGCCCGGCGTGACCATCGAGGACGACATGGCGGTCCTCGTCCGGTACGCCTCGGGCACCTCTCTGACCTACCACCTCACCGCGTACGCCCCCTGGGAGGGGTACCGGATCGCCTTCAACGGCAGCGAGGGGCGGCTGGAGTTGCTCGTCGAGGAGACGACCTGGACCCCTCGCCCGGTGAGCCCCGCCTCGGCCCACGGCGTCGAGGCGAACACCGGCCGTACGGAACTCCTGCTGCGCCGGTCCTGGGAGCGGCCCCGGGAGATCAAGGTGGCGAGCGGGGAGGGCGGGCACGGGGGCGGGGACGCGCGGATGCTGGAGGATCTGTTCGGGACACGGGCGCCTGATCCGCTGGGGCGGGCGGCGGACGCGGTGGACGGGGCGCGGTCGCTGGTGACGGGGCTGGCCGCTAATCGGTCGTTCGAGACGGGGGCGGTGGTGCGGACGCGGGATCTGCTGGATCTCTGAGGTGCGCGGGCGCCGGAGCGGGGTGGGTCCCGGGAGGCGCCGGCGGGGTAGGGGCGTCAGCGATGGGGTGGCGGGCCGGGGCGATGGCGGGAACGGGAGGCGGAGGCCGAGGCCGGGCCGGGTCGGGTCGGGTCGGGTCGGGTCGGTACGACAATCCGCCTGCGTGACTCCATCCGTGCGGCGATGTCACCCCTTGCCCGGCAGCCTCATCGCCAGCCCGTCCAGCACCACGTCGAGCCCGTACCGGAACTTCGCCTCCCGGGTCTCCTCCGGCCCCCGCCCCTCCGGCGCCCGGTACCCGTCCGCGAGGTGCGTGTACCCGGCCGCCGCCTCTTCCGCCGCCGGCATCAGGCGGGCCACGAACTCGGCCTCCGTGTCCCCGGACCGCGCGACCGTCCCGAGCCAGGCGGCCTCCGTCCCGCTCATGCCGGTGACGTACGCCAGGAGCGCGGAGATCGCTTTGTCGGGGTCGGGGAAGCCGGCGCGGACGAAGAGCGCGGCCAGGCTCTCGCTGCGGGACATCAAGTTGGGGCCCAGGTAGGCGAGGCCCGCCTGCCCGAGGACGGAGGCCAGCCAGGGGTGGCGCAGGATCGTCGCCCGGAACGAGAACGCCGCGTCCGCCACGGCACCCCGCCAGTCGTCGCCGTCGGCCGGGGGTACGGCGATCTCGCCGAAGACCTCGTCGGCCGCCAGCTCCATCAGCTCGTCCTTGGTGGCGACGTGCCGGTACAGCGAGGTCGCCCCCGCGTTCAGCCGAGCCCCCAGCTTCCGCATACTGAGCGCCTCGACACCCTCCGCGTCCAGCATCGCGACCGCCTCGCGCACGATCGCGCCCCGGCTGAGCGCGGGCTGGTCCGGTTCGCGCCTGGGGCGGGCCCATACCGAGGGGATCGGGTTCCGCTTGGCCGTCATGACGCTCCTGTTCCTCGCCGGTACGTGGGGTGCGGCCAGCATACCCTGCGGTGCGTACACCGTTCCCTCTGTGCGCACATCGTTCCCCGGATGCCTGTTCCGAGGCGCCGGATACGTGACAGATCGGGTACAGCTGTGCCACATGATCGTCAACCGGTCGTGAAACAACGCGAGTTGCTGCCTAGCATCGGGGGCAGAGGCCGGGAACCGGTTACCGGGTGGGGAGGGCCAGTGGGGATCCGAGGGGTACGGCTCGGGTGTGCCGTGGCGGTGTGCGGGGTGCTGCTCGCGGGGTGCACGTCGTCGGACGGGGACGGCGGATCGGCGCGCGCACCCTCCTCGGCCTCCCCGACTCCGAGACCGACCGCCCCTCCGGCCGAGGTCGTCGCCATCGACCCCGCGCGGCTCCCGGCCAGCTCCGCCCAGGCCGCCGCCCTGATCCGGCGGGTCATCCCGGACCCCGCCCGCTGCCCGCGGGTCGGCGTTCCGTCTCCTCGGGCGGGACGACAAGGTCTGAGTGCCGCATGCCGTCACACCACCGGCGGGGCGAGGCGGGCGAACCCGGCCTGGCGCTGGTAGGGAAAGTGCGGGTAGGGGGCGGTTCGGGCGCTCGCGCTGTCCAGGTGCGCCAGTTGCTCGGGGGTCAGTTCCCAGCCCATCGCCCCCAGGTTCTCCCGGAGTTGAGCCTCGTCCCTGGCGCCGATGATGACCGAGGACACCGTGGGGCGCGTCAGCAGCCAGTTGATGGCCACCTGGGGGATCGTCCTGCCGGTCTCCTGGGCCGTTTCGTCGAGCGCGTCCACCACTCGGTAGAGATGGTCGCCCTCCACCGGCGGGCCATGCCCTGCCGTCGTGGATCAACCTTCGCGGAATCCGGTCCGCCGCCGCCTCGGCCGTTCGGCCACTGATCCGGCCTCGAAAACCGCCGCATCACCCGATCGGGGTCGGCCGTTCGGCCGAGGCGGCGGAGCGGGGAGCCGGACCAGAATGGGGGAGAGCCGCCGGCAAGGCCGAGGCCCGAAGACCAGGAACGCCCAACCCGGCTCACCGCCCCGCCCCACCGATCCCACCCCGGCCCAACTCACCGTATCGCCGCACCGATCCCACCCGACTCAGCCCCTCGCCCTCCCCTCAACCGCACACCCCCTTACCCCCGCACCACAACCGCCTTCTCCCCACGAGCCGCGACCACCATCACCCCCAGTGCCACCACCACGATCCCCGCCCCCACGAAGAGAGGTGACCGATAGCCCAGGCCGGCCGAGATCGCCACACCCCCCAGCCAAGCGCCCAACGCATTCCCCACATTGGAGGCCGACACATTCGCACTCGCGGCCAGCGCCGCCCCGCCCGCCTGATCCGTGACCCGGGTGATCATCCCCGGCACGCTCGCGAACCCGGTCACCCCCATCAGGAACACCAGCACCACCGAGGCGCCCGCGCTTCCCGCCAGCGCCCCGAACACCGCCAGCGTCACCGCGAGTCCCGCCAGCGCCCACACCAACGCGCGGTCCCGGTCCCGGTCGGCCGCGCGCCCGCCCACCAGATTCCCCACGACCAGACCGACCCCATACACCATGAGCAGCCAGGCGACGTCCGCCGAGGAGAAGCCGCCGACCTCGGTGAAGGTGTACGCGATATAGCTGAACGCGCCGAACATGCCGCCGTAGCTCAGCGCGGTGGCGGCCAGAGTGAGCCAGACCTGAGAGGAGCGGAACGCGAGGAACTGTGCACGCAGACCCTGAGAAGCGGGCGGCGAGGCCGTGGCCGGGACGAGGGCGGCGATGCCGGCCAGCGCGAGGACGCCGATCGCGGTGACCGCCCAGAACGCGGCGCGCCAGCCCCACCGTTCGCCGATGAGCGCCCCGAACGGCACGCCGAGCACGTTGGCGACGGTGAGACCGGCGAACGTCACCGCGACCGCCTGGGACTTCTTCTCCGGTACGACGAGCGAGCGGGCGACGAGCGACCCGATGCCGAAGAAGGAGCCGTGGCACAGGGCCGCGACGACGCGGCCCAGCATCATCAGCCAGTAGTCGGAAGCGACGGCGGAAAGGAGATTGCCGATGACGAACAACACGACCAGACCGACGAGGACCTGTTTGCGCGGGAGCCGTGCCGTCGCCGCGGTCAACGCGATCGCCCCGACCGCAACGCTCAGCGCGTACCCGGAGATCAGCCGGCCGGCCGCCGCCTCGGACACCGCGAAGTCGGCCGCCACCTGGGGCAGCAGTCCCGCGATGAGGAACTCGGTGAGCCCGATGCCGAACCCGCCGAGGGCCAGCGCGACCAGTCCGATCGGCATCCGTGACTCTCCGCTCGCGCGCCGGGACATTGCCACCGGGAGATCACTATGCCATTCCTCAGCCGGAGGGCTTCCCCAATTCCCGCGCCGGCGCCCCCGGTTGCTCCTCCGCGGCGTACCGGGCGCCGGGGCCGGCCCGGTCTCACCGGCTCTCCGCCCGGCCCTCCCCCAGTACCACCGCGCTCGTCCGGTTCGTGTTCGCGTCCTCCAGGCAGCCCCGCAGGCGCATCACGTCGTGGGAGGGCAGGGCGGGGCGGATGACGCCGGTGTAGACGCCGTCCCGCAGCGCGCTGAGGTTCGCGTCCGCGTTCTGGGCCGCCGTGGAGCGCCGGCAGGTCTCCCACAGGTCCTGCGCGGCGAGCTGGACGGCGGCGGCGCTCTTGTCGCCGTACGTGTCGACCCTGAACACCATGGTGGTACTGGCCGCGCGGGGTGCGTCCTCGGCGCGGGTCTGGGTCGCGTCCGCGAGGGCGGACCAGAGCAGGGGGACGAGGAGGAGCCCGGCGACACCGGCGGTCACGGCGAGAAGCTTGCGTCCGACACGGGCGGGCGGCACGGCATCGCCGAGGCTCCCCGACACCATGGCCTCCGGCACAGCACGCCGCCGACCGAGCCCTCGTACCCGGCCCAGCGCCCTTCCCGGGCCCCGGTCCCGGTCCCGGGCAAGCGCCAGGCTCTCCCCCCGGCTCCCCTGCACCGAGTCACCCTCGACTCGACGCCCCCGCCCCTCCGTCACCGTGCTCCCGGCCGTCGCCTCACCCTGCCGGCCCCCTCCAGCCGCCCCGCCGGGCCACCCCTGCCCCCGTCCCGTCAGTCCCTCGCCCAGCGAAGGTGCCGTCAGGGTGGCGAGGCGGCCGGCGAGGCGGCGTTCCGCGCCGGGGCGGGCCGTGGCGCCGGCGATCTTCTGGATGACGAGGGCGAGTCCCGACAACGCCGCCCCCGCCACCATCAGCACCGGCACGAAGACGAAGGTCCGCTGGGCCCCGTTCAGGGACGTACGGTCCACGGAGGACAGCCAGTTGAAGCGATGGGGTATCGGCGAGCGGGACTGTTCGAGGCGCCGGCGCACTTCCTCGACCCGCGCGTCGGACGCCTCGATCCGGCTCTCCAGCCGAGCGAGCCGCGTGAGCAGCAGGACGGTCGCGAGGAACACCTCGACGACGATCAACAGGGCCGCGGAGATGAGCGCGCGCTGCCACTCCCAGCGGGTGAGGTAGACGACGGTGTAGTACCCGGCGTACACGGCGGACAGTCCGCCGAAGGCGTAGCCGACGAATCGTAGGGTCTTCATGCCGCCAGCTCCTTCTGCGCGGACGCCGACACGGCCCCGGTGCCGCCGTCGACGGTGAGGGGTGTCCCGGCATAGAACCGGTCGACGGCGCCGGGCACCCCGACGGCCGTCGGAACGCCGTACTCCCGGGCGAGGACGGCGAGATGGGACAGCGCGCTGCCGGTCTCCGCGACGAGTCCGGCGAGCCCGGGGAGCAGCGGCGCGAGGGCGGGATCGAGGGAGCGGACGACGAGGACGGCGTGTTCGGGACGCTCACCGTGTCCGTCCCAGGCGACCCCGGCGCCGAAGCCGCCCCCGGCCCCCTGCCCCTCCCCGGACCTGCGCCGCCCGGGCGCGACCTGCGCCACGGGACGCCCGTCCGCGACGCGGAACACGGCGGGCAGCGGCCCTTCGTCCGCCCGCGGCACCCGCCCGTCGAGGTCGGCGGGCAGCGCACCCCCCTCGGCCACCCGCACCAGTTCGGCCCACCGCAGCAGCATGAGCCGGTCGGGTCCGACACCGCAGTCCCCGGCGTCGAGCCGTCCACTCATCTCCTGGACCATCCGCGCCTGCATCTCCTGCACCCACCGGATCCGCAGCCGCAGCCCCTCCCGGACGGGCAGCGCCCCCACGCCGCGCGGCGCGGCGGTCCATCCGGTACGGCCGGGCAGCGGGGCGCGTTCGCCGAGCGTAGGCGGCAGCAGGGCCAGCAGGACGGGGTGCCGTTCGATGAGCTGGTCGTCGGTGAGGCCGCGCACCCGCCCCTCGGCGAGTTCGGCGAGGGCCTCCCCGGCGGCCGACGCCCCGGTCCCGGCGCCGAGCAGGGCGCCCGCGAGGGACTCCTGGGCGTGCAGCGAGGCCAGGGTCTGCCGCCCCCAGGCGACGGCTTCGACGAGCTGGCCGCCGAGCATCTCGCGGGGCGGCGGGAAGTCGGCGAGCTGCCGGTCGACGTCGGCCATGAGGTCCACGGCGAGCAGCGGCAGCGCGGACCGCAGCCGCCCGACCCGCCACGCGGCCCCCGCCCGCCGGGCGCCCGGCGCCGGGTTGATGAAGTCGAGCACGGGATGCGCGGACGGCACGGCGCCGAGCAGCCGCAGATCGGCGGCGGCCCGCCCGCGTACGGTCGTGACGGCGGGCAGCCGCCGCAGCTGGCGGCGGGACGCGGCACCGGCGATGTCGAGGGCGAGGGTGAGCCCGTGGGACATGGGCTCGACCCAGAGGTCCTCCTCCAGCGGCTGGAGGACGCCGGGCAGGGTCTCGGCGACCGGTCCGGGGCCCAGCAGCCGGGCGCCGGGGGCGGGCCGGGCGGCCATCGCGGTGATCGGCCGGGCCTGGAAGAGCCAGAGTTTGCCGTCGCCGTCGAAGCCGAACTCCATGTCCTGCGGTCCGCCGAAGACCTTCTCGGTCTTCTTCGCGAGCTGGACGAGGCGGGCCCGCTGCCGGTGGGTGAGGATCCGCTCGCCGGGCGGTTCGGTGCGCACCAGGCGGGCCATGCGGGTCAGCTGGTAGCGCACGCCCTGGGTGCTGCCGTCGACGAGCTGGTCGGGTCCGCCGCGTACGGCGCTGACGAGGATGCGGTCGGTACGGCCCTCGACGGGGTCGGCGCCGAACATCACCCCGCCGACGGACGAGGTCAGCATGGGCTGCACGAGGACGGCCATCCCGTCGCTCCCGGGTCCGTCCTCCGGTGGCCGCAGGGGCCGTACCGTGCGCGCGGAGTCGAGGACGACGCCGACGGCGACCTTGAACTCCTCCCAGCCGCGGACGTCGAGCACGGACTCGAAGCGGCCGGCCATGGAGGAGTCCTCGGTGTCCTCGTGCGCGGAGGACGAGCGGACGACCAGGGGTATCCGATCACCGCCGAGTTCGTGCCAGAGGGCTCGTACGGAGTACTCGCCGACCGGGGCGTCGGGCGCGCGGTCGGCCGGTACGAGGACGAACCCCGGCAGCGTGGGGAGGCCCGCGACGGCGGCCCGTGCCAGGTTGGCGGCCTTCGCGCCCGTTACGGCCGTGTGCCGCGCCTGCTCGGAGTCGAGCGGTACGACAGCCAGTTCCGCGCCTTTGAAACCCATGAGTGACCTTCCAGCGAATGCGAATGACCAAATGTGGAGGTATAGACATCAGCCTGCGCGCCGAGCCGGGTGATCGCCCGCCCAGCGGCCCGCACAGCCGACCGCCCGGCAGCCCGCCGAGCCGCCCGCTCAGCCCGACCGGCGCAGCGGCAGGCTCCCGGCCAGCGTCCAGGCCGCGCCGGGCAGCGCCACGGCGAGCAGGGCGACGAGGAGGCGGTCGTGGGCGGCGAGCACCGCGCCGACGCCGACGGCCGACGCGGCGAGCAGCGCTCCGGCGCGCGTCAGGGGGTGCTTCGCCCCGCCCGCCACGGCCAGCGCCATGAGGACGTACCAGCTCGCGGCGGTGCCGGGGAGGTCCAGGTAGTCCTGGACGAGGGAGGTCTCGTGGGCGGGTACGCCGTGCCGGGCGACGAGGACGGCGAGGCCGCCGGCGCCGGTCAGCGCGAGGGCGACGGCGCCGCGCGCGTAGTGGTTCTGGTCGTGGCGGGCCAGCCACAGGAGGGTCAGCGCGGTCACGGGCCAGCGGACGAAACCGTCGGCACCGGAGGCGAGGCGTACGGCGTCGCCGTGGAGCGCGAGGGCGGCGGACGCGGCGGCGGCGAGGGCCGCGGTGCCGGCGAGGAGCCGCCGGTCGAGGTGGTGGCCGCGTACGGCCGGTGCGCTCACCGGACCGTTCCCTCGGCCGTGGCGCCGGGACGGTCGTCCTTCACGGCAGCCTCCTGTTCCCACCGGCCGCACCGCTGTACCCGGCCGACCGGAGATGTTGACACATCAACCACTCTCCATCCCGACCCCTTGAGATGTCAACAACTCCCGGCGCGGAACATTCCCGGCCAAGGGGCATCGACAACGCAGAGCGCGGGGGCATCCGCAGCACCGCCACGGACACCCCCGCGCCCCACCCCCTCACACCGTCACACCGTCACCCCCTCACGCGTCCTGCGGGAACTCCCCCGCGAACGCCCCCGCCATCCGCAGCCACGGCGCCGCCTCGGCCTGCCGGCCCTGGCGCTCCAGCGTGCGGCCCAGCATGAGGTGGGCGTAGTGCTCGACCGGGTCGCGCTCCACGACGATCCGCAACTGCTCCTCGGCGCGGCCGAGTTGGGCGGAGTGGTAGTAGGCGCGCGCCAGCAGCAGGCGGGGCGCGGTCTGCTCCGGGAACTCCTCGACCACGCGGGTCAGGAGCCGTACGGCGCCGATGTAGTCCTTCGCCCCGAAGAGCAGCCCGGCCCGCTCCCAGAGCTCGCCGGGGGTCTCCTCGCGGACGGCGCCGGGGCCGTCGTCGAAGAGGTGCAGGGCGCTGGCCCAGCGGTCGGGGGCAACGCCGTCGGTCGCCTGGTAGGCGTTGAACTCGGCGGTCACGGTGGCCTCCTTCTCGGATTTCTCGGATCTCTCGGATTTCTCGGATCTGTGGTCAGCGGGTCGCGAGCAGCGAAGCGTGGGTCGGCGGCGCGTCCGGCACCCCTGCCGGGCGCCGCGCGGCGAACTCCTCGCGCAGCACGGGCACGACGAGTTCCCCGAGCATCTCGACCTGCTCCAGCGCGGTCTCCAGCGGGATGCCGCCGCCGTCCACGTTGAACAGCTGGCGCTGGTAGTCGCCGGCGTACTCACGGAAGGCGAGCGTCTTCTCGATCACCTGGTCCGGCGTACCGACGGTCAGCGGGGTCTGGGCCATGTACTCCTCCAGCGGGAGCCCGCCGCCCATCACCGGCGAGTGGTCGAAGACGGGCCGGAACTCGCGGATCGCGTCCTGGGAGTTGGCCCGCATGTAGACCTGCCCGCCGAGCCCGACGATCGCCTGTTCCGGCGTGCCGTGCCCGTAGTGGGCGTACCGCTGCCGGTACAGGTCGATCATCCGCCTGGTGTGGTCGGCGGGCCAGAAGATGTTGTTGTGGAAGAACCCGTCCCCGTAGTACGCGGCCTGTTCCGCGATCTCCGGCGACCTGATGGAGCCGTGCCAGACGAACGGGGGTACGCCGTCGAGCGGGCGCGGGGTGGAGGTGAAGCCCTGGAGCGGCGTGCGGAACCTGCCCTCCCAGTCGACGACGTCCTCGCGCCACAGGCGGCGCAGCAGGGCGTAGTTCTCGATCGCGAGGTCGATGCCGTCGCGGACGTCCTTGCCGAACCAGGGGTAGACGGGTCCGGTGTTGCCGCGGCCCGTCATGAGGTCGAGGCGGCCGTCCGCGAGGTGCTGGAGCATCGCGTAGTCCTCGGCGATCTTCACCGGGTCGTTGGTGGTGATCAGCGTGGTGGAGGTGGAGAGGATCAGCTTCTCGGTCCGCGCGGCGAGGTAGCCGAGCAGGGTGGTCGGCGAGGACGGCACGAACGGCCGGTTGTGGTGCTCGCCGGTCGCGAAGACGTCGAGCCCGGCCTCCTCGGCCTTGAGCGCCAGGGCCGTCATCGCCTTGATCCGCTCGTGCTCGGTCGGGGTGCGGCCCGTGGCCGGGTCGGTGCTCACGTCTCCGACGGTGAAGATGCCGAACTGCATCGTCCTCGGCCTCCCATCTGGTTGATACATCAACTTCGACGGGAGGAACGCACCCCGCGCGCGTCCTATTCCGCCCCGCCCCCGAGCCGCTCCTTCAGCCACGCCCGCACCTCGGGCGTCACCGGATCGACGAGGTCCGCGAACCCGTCGTGCCGCTCCAGATACCGCGCGACGTACGGGCAGACCGGCACGATCCGCATCCCGGAGGCCCGTACGTCGGTGAGGGCGCCCAGCACGAGCCGCGCCGCGAGCCCCTGCCCGCCGTACTCCTCGCCCACCTCGGTGTGGAAGAAGACGCGCTGCTCGCCCCGGTCGCGGTAGGCGGTGAGACCGGCGCGGCGGCCGTCCACCACGATCTCGTACAGCTCCTCGGCGTCGACGCGGCCGACCTGCGGTGACTCACTCATCTCGGGGACCTTTCACGGGGTTGCCGCGCGGCCGGATCACCGCGTTGGGCAGGGCGGGGGCGGGGAGGCGGGGGCCGGGGTGGCCGGCGACGGCACCGAAGCGGTCGCCCTCGGCCTCCCACTCCTCGCGGGCTCGGACGATGTCCTCGTGGGTGCGGCCGACGAAGTTCCACCACATGACGATCTCCTCCTCGAAGGGGGTGCCGCCGAGGAGGATCACGCGTGCCGGTGCGCCGGACTCGTTGGCCAGCGTCAGGGTCCCGGCGCCGCGGGGGACGTAGCCGAGTTCCGCGCGCCGGAGGGTGGTCGTGGCGAGGCGGACGGTGCCGGTGTCGACCAGGACGCCGTGCTCGAAGGACGGGTCGACGGTCAGGGTGACCTCGGCGTGCGGGGCGAGGACGAGTTCGGCGCCGAGGAGCGGGGTGAAGACGCGCACCGGGGAGGCGCTGCCGGCGAGGGTGCCGAGGAAGACGCGGAGTTCGGCGCCGTCGAGGCGGACCGGGTCGGGGACGTGGTGCTGGAAGTCCCGGGCGGCCGAGCGGTGTTCGCCAGGCAGGGCCAGCCAGAGCTGGACGCCGTGCACGAGGGTCGTCGCCGGGGTGGTGACCTCCGAGTGGCAGATGCCGTGGCCGCCGGTCATGAGGTTCAGCTCGCCGGGGCGGATCAGGGCGTGGGTGCCGAGGCTGTCGCGGTGCTCGATCTCGCCGCTGAAGAGCCAGCTCACGGTCTGGAGGCCGGTGTGCGGATGCGGGGCGACGTCCATGCCGCCGCGCCCGGCGACCTCGGTCGGGCCGTAGTGGTCGCAGAAGCACCAGGCGCCGATCAGGGTGCGGGCGCGCTGCGGGAGCGTGCGCCGTACGGAGAGGGAGCGGGGGCCGCCCAGAGGGACCTCGCGGGGTGTCAGGACGTCGACGGCGTCCGGCGCGGCCTCGTCGCCGCCGCACTTCAGCGCCTCGGGACCGGTTTCGGCGTTGCTCACCGGGTCACCTCCCACAAGCTTTGGTTGCCATGTCAACCATCATGCCATCGGCGCGCCGTACGGGACAGCGCCGCACCCGGGCGTCAGTCCGCCTCGGCGGTGGGGCACTCCGGCGCCTCGTCGATCTTCCTCACGACCCGTTCCGACACCTCGGCGATCACCCGCAGCTCGGCCGGCGTCACATGGTCGAGGAACAGTCCGCGCACCGCCTCCACGTGCCGGGGAGCGGCGGCCTCGATCATCCGGCGGCCCTCGTCCGTGATCACCACGAACGCGCCGCGCCCGTCTTCGAGGCACTCGTCGCGCACCACGAGCCCGCGTTTGACCATGCGCGCGATGTGGTGGGACATGCGGCTCTTCTCCCACTCCAGCGCGCGAGCGAGGTCCAGGATGCGCCGGCGCCCCTCGGGGAGGTCGGTCAGTTCGACGAGGACCGCGAAATCGGCGGCCGACACGTTCGCCTCCCCCTGGAGCTGCCGCGTCAGGTGCCCCCGAAGCCGGTCGTGCAGGCGCAGAAAGCCACGCCAGGCCTGCTGCTCTTCCGCCGTCAACCACCGCACCTCTTGTTCCATGGGGAAAGTGTAAACGTAGTTGACACTTCACCGACCGCCTGGTGCGCCATCGGACACCCCTCGGGGTGTGACCGTCCTCAGCGAGCAGGCGGACGTCTTCCCGAAGACCACGTCCGGGCACCTCACCACCTGGGTCGGCGTCGGCGGCTCCCCCGAACGCTTCCTCTCCCACATCGAGCTGTACAGCCGCGCCGCCGCCGAGTTCGGCACGACCGCCCACCCGGTCGGCATGCACCCCCGGCTTCCTCGCGGACACCGACGAGGAGGCGCGCGAGCTGCACCGGCCGCACTACCGGGTATGCGCGACCGCATCGGCGCCCTGCGCGGCCGGCCGCCGCCGTGGACATCGCGACGGGCCTCGTCCCCCTGGCCGCGTCCGGCCGCGCGCTGGCCATGTTCGGCGCCGGGATCACCCACAGCCAGCGGCCCGCACGCCCTCTGAGAACCCCGCGGCGCCGGGCCCGCAACGGAGCGGACCCTGCGCTGCGGCTCGCCCGAAAGGCGCCCTCAAAAGGCGCCCCTCGAAAAGCGTCCCGGCCGCGCTGAAACCGCCGTGAAACCCCGCTGAACCCACCCCGCCGCATCCTCTTGCCGCATGACGACAGAACAACGGCTCGCCATCGAGGCGTACGGGCTGCGCAAGGCGTACGGCGACAAGACCGTGCTGGACGGCATCGACTTCGCGGTGTGTGGTGGCTGGCGGGAGCTAGTGTCCTGAGTCGGGAATTCGCTGCGTAAGTCAGTGCTGGTTCGGCATGATGGCCGGATGGCGAGGACGGGACGGCCGAAGGCCGAGCTGGTGCT